>JBJHCR010000098.1:0-18997 GCA_050486105.1 Vulcanimicrobiota bacterium | reverse complement strand
TCTGTGGGTGTTGGCGCTGTGTTTCAAGAAGGGAATTGAGGGAGACCATCTGGGGGCAGAGAGGCTCACCGGGGAGACGGCCGAGAGGATCTGGTTTAGCGCCTCGGACCTTAGACGGATCGTAAGCCAGAGCGGGCAGATTGATGAGTTTCCACCCGCCTCGGCGCCAAAGCCGAGCAGAGAGATCGTCCTGGTGATGGCGGCTCTGAACGAGAATAATTTTTGCATCCTTGGCAAGCCGGGTCTCCAACCGTGATCGGTACCACTCTTCAGTGGCCTCCCGAGCATCAAAAGTGGCCACGTTCTGCGGCGACCTCACCGGGTCGTCGATGATGGCGATGTCCAAAGGTGGTCCGCCCGTTGGCCCCAACACCCCAAAGGTGTGCAGGCCGCCAGGGTATCGGCTAAACGCCTGGCCTGATCGGGAAACGTCAAGCCCCCACAACATCCGCGCGTGGCAGTTATACTGTGTCGTGGCTCGATCTCCGTAAAATCTAGCAACTACCTTGGTGTGGGCAATGAGCCCGATGTTCCAACTAGGAAAGCGGCCCCGGAGCCAAGAGGGGAGGTAGTGGCTGAAATACTCAGTCTTTCCAAGCTCGGGAGGCATCCAGATCATGACCTTGCGCGGGTGCATGCCTACCAGTAGACCAGTGACGGCTTTGTTAACCAACTGTAGGTGAGGGTAAGGAATCCAGGACCCTCCGCTAACTACGCAGGCGTATCCCGCAGGGCAACTCCTTGCCAAGCCGTTTGCTGACAGCAGCGGGCGATCAGTCATCTTTTCGCCCCTTGGTGGCCTTGGCAGGAACAATCCATCGGCCGCCAGTCGATGGACTATCCTGGCGTATCCTCTGGGGTCGTTGTTCTTCACGAGGTGGGCTCGCTTTCTTTGACTGACCGTCCCGCGATTTCAAGGTCGGTGCTATCCTGATCTGGAGCGCTGAGGAGTTCGGCGGGAGTACAATTGAGGGCAGCAGCAAGGCGCTCCGCTGTTGTTGTGCGTGTGCCAACCTTACCGTTCTCCAAGCCAGAGATGGTCTGAACAGAGAGATTGACAATCTTAGATAATCCCATCTGAGACTTCCTTGCTCTTTCTCTCGCAGCTTTCAATCCCGGAAGCCCGGCCATTTCCTTACCTCACATCAAACTAAACTTGATGTGAGAATCCTAGCATCAAGCCGAACTTGATGTCAAGAGAAAGTTTGGCATGGTAACTTCAAGAGAGACTAGAAGTGAAGCCTATATTTAGCCGAAAGGTAAAACGTTTGCGACTTTCACTTGGGTTACAGCAGGATGAGTTCGCCCACCTGATATCAGTGTCGACCCAGATGGTGAGTGCGTACGAAAATGCGAAGTCAGTGCCAAGATTCAGCACTTTAATGAAGCTTGCGGATAAGGCAAATCAACCTATTGCATGGTTCTTTCTCGACGAAGAGCACGATGACTACGAACTTGTCCCTAAGGGGCGAGAAAAGCAGAATCGCATTGATTTGGCCATAACTCAGATTGAAGCGATTGAGGACCAGTTGCAGCGACTGAGAGTATCACTTTCTGGGATTTCTGAATGAAATTAAGGGGGACGGACTATGTTCTCAAAAAGATTAAGCGCCTGGACTTTAATCCTTCTGGTCTGCATATTCGGATCTGCTTGGGCGGACCAAGAGCACCCCAAGGCTAATCCGCAAGCGGTGATTGTGAAGGGGCGAAACGTTTCGCACTACTGGAAGAACGGCCGTATTTTAGTGCCGCCCGGTGAACTGATCCCCCTCCTTAGCCTTCCGCACAGCGACAAGGACCTTGATCTCCTGGAACAACTAGAACTAGATGGAAGATATATATGGAGCTTCCAAGATGGTGTATTTGAAGCTCGACAAGATCCGGCCAAATTCGCTTCACCAAGCGGAGTCAAACGCGCCCCTACACCGAGTTACTACTACCCGAGCAGTTCGAGCGGCTCGGGTCAATCTCGAGCCTCATCTCCTGGTTCAAGCTCAGGAGGGACTGTTAACGTAAGTGGATACTATCGCAAAAACGGAACTTATGTGCGCCCTCATGTTCGAAGCGCCCCAACCAAGAGGTGAATCGGGGACTTCTAGCCCGAAAAAGATTAGATCGAGAGTTAGGGAGGGTAGATGAGAAATCTTTGGACAGGCCTTTTGGTTGTCGTGCTTCTATGCGGGTGCAAGAGCTACTCAGACAATGAAAGGCTGAATTATTTAGACGATGCCGAGAAGCTTCTTGAGGCCTATAGGATGGTTCTCGATATTGACCGGAGCAAGTTCGGAGTACTCGGGGCAGACTACGAACTTCAAGACATCTTCGAGCGTGACCTAGAACGCTTTAAGCGATCATACCAGGGTACCGATCTCGAAAAAGATTACAAACTTCTGTTCAATCTCTCCCAGGCCCACGAAAACCTCAAGAGCTACATGCTTGCCGCAGGGTCTGAATCCAACCGAAAAATTGCCAAGGCACTGGGTAGCGAATTATCAACGACAAAAACTGAAGATGATGATTATTATGAATCGACACGGGAGAGGTTTGTAGAGAAACTGAACGAGATCGAGCAGAAGATTGAAAAATCAAGATGATACGGGAACGGGATCACTAGAGGAACTGGCTGTGATTATGAGTTCTTCTTCTTCGTCGCCCAAAGGATCCTCTTCACGACTGATCGGGTCTTCTTCGTTTTCGCAAAGAAAAACTTCTAATGCCACGATCTCTGAAAATTTTAGGGCAACTAGCATAGGGGTGGCGTTCTCATCAAACACTAGAAGGTCGGTGTGCCGATGGGGTTGGTCGGGTATCAGCATCGACTTCTCCTCTACCGAAAGAACGATGGAGTCGTGTTCTTCTGTCCTAGGCACAATGAACGCAGCTCCCAAATACACCACGCCGGACTTCGTGACTGCTCGAATTCGGTTTTCGCCGCAAAATTTATCCATGACGGTAAGCCAGGGAGATCGGTCACCCAAAGGCACCCTGGTACTCGGAAACATTCGCTCTAGATGCCAAAGGGCCTGGGGTACAAAAGCTCTTGAGAGTACCACCACTCCAATAGCGAGAACCCCTGCGACTACCAAAACTAACGCGGACTTGACAGGAGCCTGCCTTGACAGGATTTCACTCGGGGCCATAGTGCCCAGGAGCATGAACCCTCCCAAAGCGGTGAAAGCCCAGAATGCTATTGCGGTCGAGACCGAGTGCATGAGTTCAGTCCAGGGCTGCTGTTTCGCGCTCGGGGGAATGATGGGGCTGGCTGCGGCTCTGGCAAAAAATCCCGGCAAGACGAAGGCCACAAACATCAAGCTAGCAGTAGTTAATCGTTCCATTTCCATTTTCCCATTATATCCTAAATCAGACAAAGGAAGTAAGCCTACCAAATGAGCGATTCAAAGAAAAAGCGCGTCACAGAGTCTGCGAGACCCGCAAAAGCACCAACTGACAACAAGAGCGCACGGCCGGGTCAGACCAAGCCCCGACGACCAATTCGCGACCCCAGCTATACTCCCAACCCCAAGTCAACTGCAACGGATCCCAATAAGTAGCCAGGATTCACCCCACCCTCCACCCCCTCACATGCCGGAGCTGCCAGGTGGGCAGGTCGTCGAGTCCATAGTTGTGCTGTGAGTATATTGAGAGTTGTTTATCCATGCCGCCAGTGTGCCATGGATTGGGCGGTCGGTCTGTGACGGATGGCAGGGGTGGGTGTGACGGGGGTCACGGTTGGGGGGAGGTTGGGAATTTTCGATCCACAAGCATTAAGGGGTCGACCTCCTTCTCGCCCAGTCTCTCTTTCAGCCATTTAGCGGCGGCGTGATAGCAAGCAGCTTTGTCAGACCACTCTTCAAGAATCTCACGGTTAGCCCCGTCGAGATAGACTCCTACTCGATGCTCTCCTCGGCAAAATTTGATCATCTCGACCTTGCCTAGACAGTGATAGTCCTGAACAGTCTTGACCCCCTCAATCAGCGCAGCCTCTCGGGCCCGCAAGCGCTCGATTTCATCGAGGGCTTCTTTGAGGATGGTGGCCAGCCCTATCGACTGGAAACGAGTGTCC
This sequence comes from Vulcanimicrobiota bacterium, assembly GCA_050486105.1. Lineage (GTDB taxonomy): Bacteria > Vulcanimicrobiota > Xenobia > Xenobiales > JADMJV01 > JAEXNA01. Next base: position 14,934 of record JBJHCR010000098.1, on the reverse strand, counting down.
GAATGGAGCAATCGGTACCCTTCGTCCATGTCAAATTCAAACATCATAACTCTCCTTCCACCATCTCGCACATCTCACCTCCCACAGTGGCAGGGGCGAGCGTGACGGGGGTCACGGTTGGGGGAGCCAGCTCCCGCCCCTCTCCACTCTCAGCCACTGATCCTTAAGGACAGGCTCAGAGTGAAGCCTCCAGGTGGTGTAATCGCTGCCTACCATCTTTCCCGTCTGTACCATGGGAATCAGCCAGGACGGGTCCACTCCATGCTGGTCGCAGTACTCTCCCAGGCCCGTGTCACAGAGATAAGGGAGCACGACTCTGCAGAGCTTGGACGGGTCACGGCCACAGAGTTTGTGTAGGACCGTACCGTCCATGATAGGGTTGATTGTGAGCCAGACGATCGGGCCGATGGTCAGCCATTCAGACTCCTCTGTCGGCATGAGATCCTTCGTGGCCTTGATAGTTGACGGAGAGATCTCCCCGTCCTTGAGGATTTGATCGAGGCCAGAACTGTCGGTGTAGTGGTAGAGGTGTTTCATTTTTTCGGCCTCGCAAACTCCTCAGCCTGCGCCTCGTGAGGGTCTTGGTACTCGATCCCAAGCTCCCTGATTACCAGGGCCCGGACCCAGGCGGCCACCCCTCCCGCCCTGCCCGGCGCAGGCTCCTGGTAATCGTCTTGCAGCTGAATTTTTCGCACAATCTCAGGCGGGAGACCGACCTGGACATTGACTCTCCGACTAGGCACGACGCCCACCCTTGACCTTTCCGATATCTTCGAGGTGACGGAGCAGAATGCCAACCCCATCCCATCCCACCTGGTCGCCCTTGAGGGGGACAAGTGCAAGACATCCATCATCATAGAGCGCCTGAGCGGCCTCGGCGAAGGTGGCAAACCAGCCGTGCTCAAGGGTGCGCTGCCCAACACCGCTGGCTGCCCACCATCTCCCGTCGGACTCAAGGCGCACAAAGCCCAGGGTTGGCAGTTGGCGCTTGCCGTAGAGCTTGGCTAAGTGGCCATCGAGTCGCAGGCCCTCATCGCCGAGGACGATAGAGATCTTTGCCGATCGATTGGTGAGCCGGCCTCCGATCCGGTCTCCGTCTTGCCAGATCCGGCCGCAAGAAACGTTGCGGCCGGATGGAGCTGTGTACCTAATGGTCACTTGGCCATCGTCTTGATCCTTGAGATCATAGCCGGCCGCCTTGAGGGCGGCTTTGGCTCTGGCTAGACTAGCCATTGTCGGCCTCCAAGTATCGCTCGGTGAGCCTGGTGCTTTCTTTTGCGAGCAGTTCGGGATCAAGGGCATCAATCCAGTCGGTGACGTCTTCGATACAGAGCACTCTGGTCGGAGGAGTCACGCTTTCGAGATCGAGCTCCACCTGGACATTGAGCCCACCGTCTCCGGCAAAGGTAGCGAGGAACTGGATGCCCCGATACTGGAGGCGAGCGCCATCCTCCATATTGCCATCCCAGGGAATCAGCTCTCCGCGCTCGCCCAGGCCATTGGTGTCATCCTTGAGAAAAATGTGTTCAAAAATCATCTCGGTCTCTTTCTCCCCGGCTTAGCCCCCGGGGTGGGCTGATTGGTTTAGTCTGCGATCCACTTACCCCGAGATGGGGCAAGCTTCTCGCCGGTGAAACGGTTGACGATGTAAGCGACTTGCCGCTTTAGCGGCCTAGGGAGGGAGCGGAAGGGAAGACTGAAGTCGCAGGTGTTGTCCGTATAAAAAACGTCGTAGAGATTCATTACACCCAGTCTCCCTTCCTGACATCGGCGGCCACGAAGCGGACTTCGAGAACCAGGTAGGAGTTGGAACCGTTAGCCCTGCGACTAGCAGCCTGGAGGCGGTTGGCTGCAGCCTCGGCGGCTGCGGGGGTTCGGTGGAGGCTGACCACAAACTGGCCATTGGGATTGAAAGCGTTGATTACTGCGTGCATCGTATCGTTCTCCTTTTGTTTTTCGCCGGCGTTACTCGGGTCTGTCTACTTTATATCACAGGTGCATTGCACCTGTCAACAATAAAAGAGAAGTTTAGTTTGAGGGGTAAATGGAGCCGCCCAGGAGGTTGGTCCTGGGCGGAAAGCTTTGGGGCTAATTTGGCCCGATTGGATTACACTGAATCCTTCAATGGAGCCGGGCATCTCAGCCCGGATCGCTGGCTTTTGCCGAGCGGCCGTAACCTTAAAGAATGCCGGATTACCATGCCCGGAGAGATCTAGTCAACATGAAAAATGGCCGCCCACCTCCGAAGAGGATAACGCTGGGCGACCAAAGGAGAACGAGTTAACGTTCGATCGCAGCCTACCATGCCGCCCAACCCCCCTGCAAGCAAGACAAATCCCCCCAAACGAAGAAGAGCCCCAGACCAACGGCCCGGGGCTCACAAAACGATTCGCTGTCTTTTGTTTCTCTTGGCTGGTGGATAAAACCTGCCAAGGGGGCAACCATGTCCAATCGCGCCGCGATCTACGCTCGCTATAGCTCCAACCTCCAGAGCGACCTATCGCTAGAGGCCCAGGTCTCGGAGATGGAGTCGTTCTGCCGGCGAGAGAAGCTCGAGGTCACTCACCGATTCTTGCTCCCCGAGACCCGTTCCGCCCTCGTGGAGAAAACCGAAGAGTTCCAAGCCATGATCAAGGCTGCGAGGAGGGGTGAGTTTGAAGTCCTGGTGGTCCACAAGCTCGACCGCTTCACCAGATCTCGAGACACCGCAGTGACCTACAAGGCTCTTTTGAGGCGCCACAACGTCCAAGTAAGAAGTGTCACGGAGAACCTGGGGGATTCCGTCTACGACCGGCTGATCGAAGGGATCTTGGAGGTGTTCAACGAGTTTTACCCGCTCAATTTGGCAGCGGAGACACGCAAAGGGCAGCGAGCAGCGACCAGAGCGGGGAGATGGACGGGGGGGAAAGCTCCCTTTGGCTACCAGGTCAAAAAACTCACCGACGGATCCATCCTCACCCCCTGCCCAGTGACCGCCCCTGTCCTTAGAGAGGTCTTCTTTCGATACGTCCAGGGTCAGGGCACTCAAGCGATTCTCGAATTCGTGGAGCAGGCCACCGGTGAGCGCTGGTCTTATCCCACTCTCCTTAACCGGTTACGGAATCCCACCTACGTTGGCCGGCTGGAATATGGCCGCAGTTCGCTCGATGCCCACGGCCGGCGCACCACCCATGATCGAGAGAATATCACTCATGGCACCTGTGAGGCCCTGATCGAGCCAGAGCTCTGGGATAAAGCGCAGCACAGACTGGGCGAATACAAAAAGCGGCGAAGAAAACCAACATACCCTTACCTCCTCACCGAGGGCACCATGAGCTGCGAGGCGTGCGGTCGGCCGGTGGTAGGGGCTTGCAGGGGTCGCGACAACCTGCCCTACTATCTCTGCAGCGGGTGGAGGGATAAACTCTGCCCGTCTAAACACCGCTCGGTGAGAGCTGACGTCCTGGACGAGCTTTTTACGGACATGATCCGAGATACTCTGCCCGGGCTGGACACTCGCACTCTGTCGGTGGCCGTCGAGAAAATGCTCGCTTCTCGGCGCAGTGAGGCTCTCGAGGTCGAGCGCGAGCTGCAGCGCAAACTCAAGGCCCTGAGCGACCAGAAGGGCAAGCTGATCGACTTCATCATGGAGGTCGGGGGCTCGAGCGCAGAGACCGTGAATCGTAAGCTCAAAGATCTTGAAGCGGAAGAGGGTGCTCTGGCCGAACGATTGGCTAAGGCCCGTCTTGAAGTCGAGGAGCGCGCCCTGGGAGTGGTGGAGGCAGTCCAGGGGTGGTTCGAGGAGTTGGTTGAGTCTCTAAAAGGTGGCCCCCAAGACCCGGCGTGGAAGGCGGCCATTCGTTCGCTCTTCAGGGTAAGCTGGAACTGGGAAGCCAAGACCGGCAAGGTTTTTCTGGTCCCTCTCTTTGAGGAAACAAAAAAAGAGGGAGAGGCTGAAAAACCTCTCCCTCTCGCCCTCCACCTCGAAGGTGGAAGGATAGGGTATGATCGGAGTGCCCAGATTTGAACTGGGGACCTCTTGCTCCCTAAGCAAGCACTCTAACCAAGCTGAGCTACACCCCGATGGGCCCTTAAATTAGCACAAAGAAAAGCGAAAAAGCAACCCCCTGGGCCAGGATTTGTAGACAAAATCGAAAGGACCCCGTCAAGACGGGGTCCTTTCGATTTCGTATCAGACCTTTCGGACTTAGTGGCCGTGAATGTGGCCGTGCTCCGGTCCTAGGGCCGGACTATGGTCGTGGCTGTGGGTATGGTGAAAGGGGTCGTGGTCGCAGGCCGAGATGGGGATGCGAACCAGTTTGTTGCCCGAGATCATCGACTTGAACATGCTGGTGTCGGCATCGCTCTTGAACAGGTCGAGGGTTTCTTTGGCTACGATTGCGTTGTTGTCGTGCATGGCCTTGATTCCGGCCATTTCACTCTGGACGTTTTCCGCGTCGATTTCGGTGTGAATCACGTCGATGAGCCTACCCTCGGGATTGAAAACCAAGTTCACACCACCTTGGACGTCTGTCACCAAGCCTTCAAGTCCATCTACGGTCACCGGGACTTCTTGGCTATAGCGGAAGGAGACAAAGGTTTCTCCTCGGCCCGAGCGGCTGACCAGATCTGGCACATAGGCTTGGTCGGCAGGTAGACCCAACTTCTCGGCATTCTCCTCGAGGAAGTTGACGGAATTGGCCGGTGAAAGATCTCCCGGGACTTGGAGGTCCGGCAGCGCTGCTCGGCGAGCCTCTGCTTCAGCCACATCCTTTTCGCTGATGATATTGCGGTTAATGAAGACGTTTTTGATGCCGTCGGAGTACTTCCCGCCATTGAGTTCTTGGTCTGAGGCCAGCATCGCCAGGGCCAGGTCTTTGTAGCGAGCACGGCTAGAAGAGCCTGCTTCCACAGCTCTAAGGAGCAACGGGCCGGTTACGGCTTCAGCGGTCTCCAAGGCTTGAAGTGGAGACTGACCGTCCTCGGCGATGGACTGTTTATAGACGGATTCGATGGTGTCATAGAACGAGGCCGAGAAAAGTCGCGAGAAGCTGTGGACCTGAGCTCCCATATTGTCGTGGTCACCGCGTCCTGGAGGCAGATTCTTGGGATCCTGGTATTTGAAATCGTTCAAGGCGGTTCGGAGATAGATGCGATGGTCGTCGGAGGGGTCATCGTTGTCCAGGACCACGGCCGCTCCGAATTCTTCGGCCAGAGAGGACATCAGATTGTGCTTGCGCAGGTCTCCCTCGGTTTGCTGCAGGATTAGTTCGCGGTTGGACTCGTCGTTGAGAGCCATGAGCATGGCGCCACAGTCTCCGAAAGCTTCGTGGAAGGCGCCGGTCTCAAGATCGTGGGTGCCAAAGTATCCTGGGCGAAGTCCATCAAGAACGGCGTGGTTGGTTTCGTGGGCCACCACGTCAGTGGAATTGGCGGTCTTCATCACGGTGTTGAGTCCTGGAGAGAAGCTGTAGAAGTAAGCTGTTCCACCGCCAAAGCGAGAGTAGTAGGCGTTGCGGCCTTCTTGTTTGTGGGGAGTCACCGTCATCTGTTTGCCGCGGGTGGCCCAGGGGATTTCGCTGCCCCGGTACTTCTCCATGGTGTGCAGGGTACGGGCGGTGAAGGCGTGGGCATTCACCTGGGAGATGGCGTCGCTGCCTTCGTCGAAAATGTAGTTTCCGTTGGCATCAGGCTTGCCGTGGGGGCGAGCATCGCGGGTCTTGACCCGATCCCCGGAGAGATCCTTGCCGATCTCGTTGGAGCAGACCTCCATGATCATAGGCTTGGCCACATAGGGATCCTGAGCATAAACTTGGACCTGAACCTTGGTGCAGTTTTCTTGGCCTGGTGCCGAGCCCTCCTTGGAAGCCTGAGGCTCCTGGTTTACGGCGTTTTGATCTTCCGGTTGAGCCGATGGGGCTAGAGGAGCAGAGATTTGCACGCTTTCCTTGGGGCTTGGCGCCACCTCGGGTTGGCTATGAGGACAGCCGCAGCCGGAGCTGCTCTTGCCTTGAGTTTCCGGGCTCGGTTTGGGGCCGCGAGAAAGGGTGTGCTGGTGGGGCTGAATGGTCAAGTCTGGACTCCTATAATAATCTTGTGAATCCAGAATGCCAAAAAATGACTCGTGAAACGTTACAGGCTTGTTACACGCTTAGGCTTTCCTCAAGAATTGCCTCGAAATTTTTGCTGCTCTTGGTATAGAACTCAGGGATCTTGCGCAGCAGATAAGGTGGAAGACAGTAGTTTTCCATAACCAAAGAAATCCTAGGGGTGCTGGCCTTTTTGACCTCAGCGACTTCGTGGCGAAGATCTCCCCGGAATTCGAAGAGTTTGCCGGTGCTCGGCGTGACCCGAGGTGCCGGCCCGAGGTGCCACGCAGGAGTCCAGAGCCTGAGAAGTCCACCTTCGAGATCGTCGGGAACGTGCAAGTAAAGGACAGAAACTTTGACCGGGAAGGGAGGAAACTCTGGCCGGGTCCAGGTGTTCAGGCTGCGGTCGATATGAGGAGCCACATGGGCACCGGAAGCGATACAGAGGGGATTGATGAAAAAGGCGTTGCACTGATCCGGGCCCACTCGCTCCAGGAAGTGGTGAAATAAAGGAAAGGTCTTTTCCAAACGGGGCAGTCCGCTGCGAGTCAGGGCGATGGAAAATCCCTCGGTTCCGGAAAATCTGGCATTCAATGTGGTTCCGGCCAACAGGGGATGGTGGCGCACGAAGTCCGCCGCTTCTGCGATGAACGAGGACTCGAAGGCCTCCTCGTCCACCTTGTACAGCGGCCAGACTCGGCCAGGGATGAAGGCAGCCCTATCCATTCTTGGCTAATCTCGAGTTGCTAAATGCCCGATGGTAGCCCCAACGGCCACTCCTCCGGCGCCACCGATCGCTGCTCCGGTTGCTGCGCCTATGGCACCGTAAGCGACGGCCAAGGGAAGGCCTAGCAGGAGAGTTCCAGCCAATTTGGCGAGAGGATGACCTCCAAGAGCGTCTCCCATGGACAGACCATATTGAATTCCTGCCTTCAGGCCGACGTAAGCACCACCGGCGCCCAAGGTCAAGCCTCCGGCCAACCCTGAGCCTGCTACATAAAGGTCCTTGCGCCCACTATCGTCGGATGGGGTTTCGACCGGGGTTTTCTCTGGTTTGCTACCGGCTTGCACCGAAATTAGCGGTTCGAGCTTCTTTGTTCCGGGACTATTGACAATCTGCATGCCAGGATTTTACCACAAATGGAATGAGTAGAAAACAGAGTTGGAGACTGAACCGGTAGGTCAAGTTTTCCGTCTCAGCAGGGACCAGAGCTCGCTCCTCGTACTTGGGGCCATGAACCGTCCTATGGGGCCGATCCCCAATCGCGCCGTAGAGTTTGTCGTCTTGAGCTTCGAAGGGCCTGATCTCTATTCGCTGGTCGGTGGCCTGGGTGTACGGGTCACAGAGATGACTCGGACGCTTGCCAAAATGGGAATCCCAACACGTTTGGTCTTCATCGGTGCCCCTGATTCTCCAGACACAGAGTCCCACTACGAGGGAATGCTGACTCTCCATCGTTGGTCTGGTTGGCTAAGCAAGAAGTACCCGGATGGGGTGTACACCGGGGAGATGGAGAAGATCAAGGACTTCCATGCCAGCCTTCCCCCTTTTCTAGTAGACAAGGTTATCGCACGAAATGCTAAGGCGGGAATCACCACCATTGTCCTGGCCGAGGACTGGCAGACGGCCCCTTGCCTGATTCGAGTGGGGGAACTGTTAGAAGGTGCTGGATTCTCCAGCGATGCCCTGCTCCTCTGGAACGCCAACAATACTTTTGGCTTTGAAGGGATCCCTTGGCCGAAGTTGGTGCGATACGCCCAGTTGTTGACTGTATCTCGCTATATGAAGGAGAAGATGCGACTCTTGGGTCTCGACCCCTTGGTCATCCAAAACGGCATCCCGGAACGGTTCTGGGCCGAAGTAGACCAACCGACCGGAGAGCGACTCAGAGAGCTCTTTCCAGGCTTGTTGCTGACCAAGGTGGGGCGTTACCATCCCGACAAGCGATGGCGTATGGCCATGGCCGCTGTGGCCGATGCCAAAGGACAAGGCCTAGATCCCACTCTGATCGTGAGAGGAGGGAGGGAAGAGTTTGGGCAGGTGGTTCGAAAAACTGCCATCGACTTGGGTCTAAGATGGCAGACGGTCTGCCCGGCTAGCCTCAGTCCTAACGACATTCTGATTGCCCTTGAAGCGGTGCGAAAGGCTGATGTTCTGGAACTCGATTTCTTTGTGCCAGAGTCCTTCTTGCGCACCCTGTACTGGGCCAGCCGAGCTGTCCTGGCAAACTCTGGGCACGAACCGTTCGGCTTGGTGGGCCTTGAGGTTATGGCCTGTGGAGGTGTTCCCATCACCGGTTCAACCGGAGAAGAATACATGTTATCTTTCTTCAACGGCATCGCCTTGGGCAGCGACGACCCCAGAGAGATCACCGTCTATCTCGACGAATTGAGCAGAGACCAGGACCTGGAGCGCTCAATTCGACACTCGGCTCGAGCCACGTCCAAACTCTTCGCTTGGGAGATCGTCTTGCGGGATCTCCTTAGAAAGATTGAGTTTGTGGCCAAAGTTCGCGGAGTCAACCTTCGGGATAGAGTGAATTGAGGACTACTTAGCTCCGTCAGGGTCAGGGAAGCAGGGTTTTCGGGGCTTGGGAGCAAGTCTTGGGCACCCAGGGCGTAATGCATACTGCCCTTGAAACGGTTGGACTCTTAGTCCTAGGAGCGACCGTCATCGACTTTCTAAAGGAGAAACGCATGAGCGCGACGAGCACAAAAATTTCCATTGACAGCCGCAACGATAGGTTCAAAGATTTGCAGAAGACCCTGGTTTTGGTTAAGCCGGATGCTGTAGACCGTGGATTGGTGGGAGAGATCATCGGTCGTTTCGAACGCCGGGGTTTGGCCCTCAAGGGCTTGAAACTGATCCATATGGACTCGGCCCGGGCCGGCAAACTTTATGCCCCCCACGAAGGCAAGCCTTTCTACAACGACCTGGTCTCCTACATGACCTCCGGGCCCATCGTGGCTCTGTGTCTCGAGGGAGTGAAGGCCATCGGGATCGTTCGGACCATGATGGGTGCGACCAACCCGTCTGAGGCTGCTCCCGGCACCATCCGTGGGGACTTCGCCCAGCGCCTGGATGCCAACTGTGTGCACGGTTCCGACAGCCCGGAGAGCGCCGAGCGCGAGTTGCCCATCTTTTTTGATTCCAACGAGATGGTCGACTACGATCCCGGACACACCTTCTCGCTCTAAGCAGCAAACTATAGTTTGATAGAACCGAGGTGGTCGGGATGGTTCCGAGACCTCGGTTTTTCGCATTTAGGGCAGTTGGGCAGTAAGGAAAGGCTAGCTTCCATGGTAGATAGACAGGACCAAGGCACATCCGAGAAGCGCGGGGTGCTTTATCTGGTGGCCACTCCCCTGGGCAATTTGGGCGACTTAAGCCCCAGAGCTCGCGAGGTTCTGGGCCAGGTTTCCCGGGTGGCTGCCGAATCTCGGGACTCGGCTCGAAGACTTCTGGCAGTGATCGAACCCGACCAAGAGCCAGGTTGGTCTCGACCGCGTATTTTATCCTACCGGGAAGGTAGCCGCGAGCAAGATGAAGCGCAGATCTTGCAGGCCTTGAACGACGGGGCGTCGGTGGCTTTGGTCAGCGATGCCGGAACCCCGACGGTCTCGGACCCGGGCTGGCACCTGGTGGATAGAGCTCGGACCGAAGGAGTCGAGATCCAGGCTCTACCCGGACCATGCGCTGCCATCAATGCCTTGGTCTTGTCAGGTTTTCCAAGCCGACAATTCCGTTTCGAAGGCTTCTTGCCCAAGAGCGGCAAGAAGCGAGAAGAGGCTCTTAGTAGAATCGACGCCCAAACTTGTCCGGTGATCATCTATGAAGCCCCTCATCGATTGCTGCAGACCCTCACCGATTTTTCCGCCCAGTTGAAACCTCGGGATATTTTCGTGGTTCGCGAGATGACAAAGAAGTTTGAAGAAGGCTGGAGAGGGATGAGCACACAGGCGCCTTCTGCTTGGGCCGAGCGCCGAATACAGGGGGAGTTCACCTTGGTGCTCGGGCCCAAGAACGTGGAAGAATCAGCTGGAGTTGATGTCTCGGACTCATTGCTCAGCCTAGTGAGGGAATTGCCCCTCTCCACTAGGGATTCTGTTCGGTTGCTGCGGCATCTCTACCCACAGCTGAACAAGAGAGAGCTTTACGAGCTCTTCACTTGATAGCCGATGTTTTTGAGTGCTACCGTCGACGCAGAGGAAGGAACAGATGTTCGAAGAACCTCGGTCTATGGCTGTCAACGGTGAAGAGAAAGAGCGGCGTCGCTATTTGCGAGTGGCTGCCGACGAAGGTTTGGACTGTGATATCGAGGGGGCCGATGTGGTCCATATTGTGGGCGTCAGCAGCGAAGGGCGAGGGATGCGTGTCATCACCAACTGCGAGTTGCCTGCTGAAGTGGAACTGGACCTGAAACTGGTCTGGGAGAAGGAAGAACTCTTTGCTGGGAAGGCAAAAGCCGTCTGGCAAGAGACCTGGGATTTCGAGTTCTGTTCCCGGCATGTAGCCGGCATCGAGTTGCTTGGATTGAGCGATGAAGAGCGTCAAGCTCTGGTTGGTCGCCTCCCGGTTATGCGAGAACCCAGTCCTCTCCCCGAAGAGATGCTTTAAAAGATCGGCAGTAGGTGGGGGGCGTTGGAGACAGGTTGGGACAAGTGCTCAGGCTGAGTTGTGGAAAGTACCTGAGCGGTCTGCTGTAGCAATTCTTCTTTAGACTTGGGTGGGGGAGGACTCTGGTCCAGCACCTGACTGATCCACTCCTGTCCGCTCTTGTCAGCGATCAAGGCCTTATGATGAAGCGGGAGCACCTCGCGAGCAACCACATTAGTCTCTTCGGGCATCTCAAGAGCCGAAGACACGAAAACCAAGCCGTCGGAGGGACCGGTGTACTCATTGAGGATTCCCGGAATATTGGCTTTATTGCCGGCCAAGAGGGCCACTTCGACCTCTTCAGGGATGGAGGCTTCGGCCATTCTTTGAATCAGGTTGTCGCCCTCGGCTATGTGGTGGTCAATGCCCTTCGAGTTGCTCACGAAGCCACGGCCACCGTGATAGGTGGTGTACCAATCCGGTTCAAACACGCTCAAAGGGTAGCGCTCAGAGAGGTTGGCCAGGATCTGCCTCTGACCAGGGTAGTAGTCGGGACCATCCTTGCCGTACCCTTGCTCGCTGAGATTCTTGGGCAACCCGAAATAGGTGGCGCTGTCCCAGGATGGGGGGGCGTTCAGCATGGGATGATTGCTTGGAGACATCAAGGCGTAGTTGGCCGACGGGTGGCGGAAGGTGTAGTCCACCCCACCGTTCGGGGCGCCCACTAGGACTAATCGTCTGACGTCTCCTTGGTAAGGAGTCATCTCCACATCGTCTCGGCGCACATTGGAGACATACATTCGGGCCGGAACCGCGCCCTTGGAGTGGGCTACTAGGTCCACCTTTTCAGAGCCGGTCTGCTTTTTGATCTCAGCAATGGCGTTAGCCACCTGCTCGGTCCAGATAAAATTGTCGTCTTGATTGTGGGCAAAAGTTAGGGCGTAGACCTCGTGGCCCCGATCACGCAGTTCTTGAGCCAGACCCTGGTTGCTGCCGTTCTCCTGAGGATCCCAAAAGAAGTTTCCATCTTTGTTGGCGCCGTGAATCAAGAGCACCGGGGCTTCCCTGTTCGGGGCGCCCTTAGGTGGGGCTCCAGCATAGTGCAGTAGGGCGTCGCCCGAGTGGGGGGTGTCGGTGCCGAAAGCGGCGATCACTTCTTTGTTGCGATGTTTGCCCCGAGGGTGAAAGTTCTGTTGCACGAATAGCTCATCTCGATCTTGGATGACATCGGTGCGTTCCCAAGTATCCGACGGGAGTGAGCGCACGACCTCGTAGACTGGAGCCTTGGTGACTTCAGTCGTGGTCCCCGAAGGCACGGCCTTCTGGCCGGACAAAGGTTGGGGTATGGCTGTGGTGACTCCTACGAGCATGGTTGCATTATACTGCAAGGTTTGTCAGAAGTCTCCTGCACAACGTTTCCCCCTTGTTAACAGCGCGATATTCAGGTTTTTTTGACGGGCAATTTTTCTCAATGAGTTTTTGCGTAAATGCAAAAAAGGTCTGGGCTCACTTGGCTTGAGCCCAGACCATCAGGTCCATCCTACCTACTCATCGTCGCCGAGGCTGTCACCGGACCACATCTTGAGTCGGAAAGTCGACTCGGGACGGGCTCGGGTTGCTGCTCGGTCGCGATAGAGGGATTCTTAGTTATTCTTGCCGGGGTTTGCGGTTTGCTGGAGCTCACTAACCGCTTGTTGCATTTGCTGGAGCTGCTTTTCCAACTGTTCAAGTTGCAGCTTATGGCTGCGCTGCAGGCTGTCCAGAGATAGGGCCACCGTGTGGTGGATGAAGTTTTGCAACTCACGCTGGTTAGACTTGGTTTGTTCGGCTAATTTGGCAGCGAGCTCCTGGGCTTCATCACGAGCGATGCGACCCTGGGAGAGCCAGGAGTTCAGCATTTTCTCACCTTGGTCTTGAGCCCAGCAGAGGGCGCCAAGGTTGTGCACCCAGGAATCTACCATATCATTGAGTGGGTTGATGGTCGGAGCTTTCATTTGCTTTTTCCTCTCTTAGCTGGGGTCTTGGCCTTGGTTGAAGCCGTCTCGGCTTTCGCCTGTTCGGCACCAGAAACTTCGGTTTTAGGTTCTCGGGTCGGAGCGGCTGGGGCCTGGGCATTGATTGCCAGTTGATCGAGTTTCGCGTTGATCGCTTTGAGCATCTCTTTGAGGTCTTCCTGGCTATCCTCTTGGTCCAGTAATCGGGTTTCCACCGATTGCACCTGAGCGGAGAGTCTTGCTAGATCCGAGCGCCGGGGCATATCCAGGCTTTCCATGAACTGTCCTGAGAGGTCGGTCATCAATCTTTGAGTGGCCAGCGACCAGTCCATATAGGCGCTGGAGGCAGCGGCAAAGGTGTCAGAGCTGACGCTCTGTTTGGTCCACTGGCTCCAAGAGTCCATCATCATCTTATTGAACTGGTTAGCGGTCTGCTGAAATTCTGCGGCGGGGTGTCCGTTCATCATATCGGGTATCTCCAATCTTTCGTTGTACAAAGTCTAGGCTAAGGTGGTTGCGTCTTGGTTGCACAACCAGTTGCAGACCTGGGGCCAGAGCTTCTGATGCGCTCGGCTGCTCACGGAAAGCCCCACATGGCCTGCCGGAAATCTGAGGGCTTCACCCCGGGGGAAGAGGTTGTCATCCACAGCGGTGGTTTCCGGGGGAACCAAGTGGTCGCTCTCGCCGATGATGGTCATGACCGGGACCTGTATTTTGGAGAGGTCCACGGATTTTCCGGCAACCTGCATGCGTCCGGCGATCAGATCGTTATTCAGAAAACAGCTGCGGACAAACTCGGTGTAGACCCCTGCTGCCATAGGAATGTTGTCTCCCACCCAGTTTTCCATGGCCAGATAGGATTCCACGAACTCTGAATCATCGAGCTTTTCGTAGAGGAATTTCAGCATGCTGGGTTTGCGATCTATGGTGAGAAGGGAGAATCCTTCGAAACTCCAAGCCGGAGCCACTCTCCAGGCTTCAACCATCTTTTCCGGGCGGTTCAGGGCCGGGTTGCTGCTCCAGCGATACAGGAGTTCCTCTGAGCGGAAGTTCAAAGGCGTGCCCAGCAGAGTTAATGATTTGATCCCTTTAGGCCGCAGGGCCGTGTAGATAGCAGCCAGCGCTCCACCCATACAATAGCCGAATAGGTGAACCTCAGGGCTACCCGAATGCTTCAAAGTTTCCCGCACCACGCTTCTTAAATAGAGGTTGATGTGAGTGTCCAGGCCGGAGTAGAAATCCAGAGCCGAGGGGACCCCCCAGTCCAACAAATAGACTTCAAATCCGGCCTCCAAGAAGCGCTCGACCACACTTCGACCCGGCAACAGGTCGAGGACCGCAGGCCGGTTGATCAGCGAGTAGATGATCAAGATGGGGTGCTTTTGGGTGGCTGGAGTGGTTCTCTCGTAGCGATAGAGGGTGAGGAGGTCTCTTTGATAGACGACCTCCTTGGGGCTGCGCCCGATGGGCACGCTCTCTTGTCCACTGATGATTCGATTCCACTTGGCCCAGCGGCGCGGGCAGACAGCTTGATTGTTCATGCTGCAATTTTAAGGCGGGCTGGTTGCAGCTGTGTTGCAATTCGAACTAAAGTGCTCGCCTTATGGTTCTGAATGTCAAAGACGGGTACCCAACGAAGTTGGGTGGCAGGCGCCCGTCTGGGACTTCGTAACGTCTTCGACTTGAGGAGGGCCGAGCGCGCGGGTGCCCTTTGGGCGTTCGACATCCATAAGCGAGGCACGACAACCCCAGACGGGATGGATCTGTGCTCAGTGGGGTGCAGAACCATAAGGGGAGCGCTTTAAATGCCGTTAGGTGGGGTCCAAGCGGGGAGATCACAGAGTTTGCTGTCCAAGAATAAATGATGCCAGAGTTGGGTGGAAATGACGCCCACCAAGCCCACTTCCTCCATCATACGAGGGAGGATCTTCAGGCCTGGACCGTAGAGGGTGTCGCGAAAGCCCTGCACCCGCTCGGCCTCAAACAGCCCGGTCTTGGCCAGGCTCTCAGGGCTGAGAAGTTGCTCAACGTAGGCCGGGGTGGGTTGCAGGAAGCTGGCTGAGTAGGAGGCCCGGAAGATGTTTTTGGGGCGCCAGGCGATGGACGAATCCAAATGATTCTGGGCCACACATCTCAACAGATACTTATCTTGGCGCCAACCGCGCAGTTTTAGACAGGGGGATAGGCCGGCACAGAAGTCCACCAATCGACGGTCGAGGAAAGGGAACCGGGCTTCCACGGAGTTTGCCATGGCCGGTCGGTCGCCCTTATGGGT
>JBJHCR010000097.1:0-19046 GCA_050486105.1 Vulcanimicrobiota bacterium | reverse complement strand
TTCGATCAAGGCATCGCTGGACTGCACTACGAGCTTGTCTCGTAGCGCCGCCGGAGTCACTCCGAAGCGAGAATCCAGGACTGTTAAGATGGCTTCAATTTGGCCCTCGACTCGACCCTCGTCGTGAGCTAGTTGCTGTAAACTTGACACATGTGGCATATTGAACTCCTGTTCGTAGTTTGCCAGCTCTTCCCGAAATTGTAAAGTTTGCTGAGAGTTTAGTCTGAGAACCCAGTCGAGCAGCTCGTAGAAGGAACGAATTTCCGGACCTGTCATCCCCCGCTGGTAGAGTTGGCGAACTAGCGAGAACAAATGCTGATAGCGGCTCTCCGAGCCGAAAGGTGCCTTGTTGGCACGAATCTGGGCTAGAGCTACAAGAGAAAAGGGGTTAGGGTTCTCCTCGAGTTCCTGGGGATCTAGGTCATTCAACTTTATAGTTGGAAACTTAAAGTTTAGTTGGCAACCCAAGGTGCAGGTCTGATAAGAGGTTGGTTTCCAGTTTGAAGTGTCGTCACCGAGAATGGCTAAACTGCAGACTGGCACATCGAACCGGTCAACAAGGCGGTAATGGTAGCAGAACATTCGCTTGGCGAAGGCATCATCTTTCTGGTTCTGGACCTCGGCATGAATCAGAACCCAAGACTCCTGGCCATCTAAAAGGATGACTCTAACGAGGACATCAGCTTGGCGATCTGGGGTTTGCCCGTCAGAAAAAAGTTGTCGGAGCTCAGTGTCAAGAAACTCGTACCCCTTTGTCCAGTCAATGGATTGTGCAATAGCTGGAAAGAACAACTGTATGGCCAGCTGGAGGTATCGGTGAAGAGCTTCTTTCCAGGCAGAGTCATAGTCGTTGGCCATTCTATAGGCCTTCGGTTTTTGGTGGATGTAGCCACTTGCAGGAAGAGCCCTCGGGAAAACGGCTGGCCGGAACTTTCAACCGACTGGCGACTTTGTTGCCCTGTTAGAGCCGGGGTGATAACATCATAGAAGGCAAGCTGAAGGGACTCCTCGGCTGCGACACGCCCTAAGGAGACTTCCGTGACAGATTTTGAGCGTTTCTTCCCCTACTTGTTTCCTGCGTTTTGGTGTGTGATCACTTATCTGCTGGCCTGGTTTGGCGGTTGGCTCAAAATGTCTAGAAAGTGGGCGGCTCCTTCAAACTTGAGCCTTGAGAAGCGCTACTTTCGGAGTGGACGATTGGGTAAGACGAAGTACAACGGCGCTTTGGTCACCGCCGCCACCCGAGAAGGTCTCTACCTGTCGGTCTTGCTGCCCTTCCGCGTAGGGCACAAGCCCTTGCTTGTGCCTTGGGAGGAGTTGAAACTTGAAGGGCCGGACACCGGTTTCCTGACCCACAATTTGATAGTGCTTTCAACCTCTCAGGGCAACAAAATTAAGCTCTTCAAGACCGAACTGCAGGATTTGCTGGGTCTTGCCTCTCGTTTAGGAGCCGATGTCAAGCATCTCTCTGACTCCTGACCGCGACTATGCAGCGCCTCGCCCGAAATCTCACCCTGGCAAAGTCGGAACTTTTTCCATCTTAGAAAACACCACCTCATCTACGCAGCCGGCCACCACGGCGTCACCCCAGACGTTGACGGTGGTGCGCACCCGATCCAGGAACCAGTCGATGGAGAGCAGCATGCCCACCCCTTCGATGGGGAGGTTGGCGGCGTTTAGGACGATCAGCATGGTCACTAGGCCAGCTTCGGGGATGCCGGCGGCTCCGATGGCGGCAAGAGTGGCGGTGACGAAGACTACCAATTGTCCTCCTAGACCAAGATCGATGCCAAAGACCTGGGCGATGAAGATGGCCGCCACCGATTCATAAAGCGCGGTTCCGTTCATGTTCACCGTGGCTCCCAAGGGCAAGACGAAGGCGGTGGCTTCGGGGGAAACCCCGGCCTCTTCGCAGCTCTCCATGGTCAGAGGTAGGGTGGCCGATGAGGACGCGGTGGAAAAGGCCGTGGTGAGGGCCTTGAAGACCCCTTTGAAGAAGGTGAACGGATTGCGCTTGGCCAGCAAAAAGTACAGCCCGGCCAGCAACAAAGAGTGGGCCACCAACGCCAGGATCACGGTGAGCGAGTATGACCCCAACTTGGACACCTCGGTGAAGAACGCTGCCCCTCCTCCGGCTTTTCCCAGGCGGGCGGCAATGAGGGCAAAGATCCCGATGGGTGCGGTGTACATGATCAGATTCACCATCTGCATCATGGCCTCGCTGACCCCGTCGAAAAAGGCCAGCACGCTCTCACCTTTGGGGCCCAAGGTGGTCAACACCCCGCCGAAGAGCAAGGCAAACATGATTAAGGGCAAGATATCGGTGTTGGCCGCCGACTCGATGATGTTCTCCGAGACCATCATTTTCAGGACCTTGGTGATCACTCCGAGGAGGGTCTTCTCGCCTTCGAGGGTCGCCTTTTCCGCATCGTGAACGTTGTCGAAGCGGGCCACCACCTCGCGCACCGGTTCCCCGGTCAGGGTGTAGAGAGTTTGTTCCTTGGCAAAAACCACGAATTTGCCGTCGATCTCGCGAACGATGCGGGTGGAAGGCTCTTTTTGAGCAGCTTCTTCATGCTCGACTCCCACCCCAGGCTGAAACATATTGACAAAAATCATGCCGATGAACACCGCCACCGCCGTGGTGGCAGCATACAAAAAGACGGTGAGCAATCCGGGTTTACCCAGTTTTCGGACATCGCCAAGGCTGGCTATGCCGGAGATCATGGAACTGACTACCAAGGGGACGATCAGCATCTTGAGGGCGTTGAGAAAAAGCTCTCCGAGAAAGTCCAGACCCTCGGCCTGTTCCGGGAATTGAGCTCCGTATAAAGCCCCCAAAATCACCCCTAGGATGATGCCAGGGAGGAGCCATTTGTTGGTGTGATGCCCGTTGGCTTCTTTGGTGGGAGAGGGGCTTGGTTCAGTCATCGGAGGCGGTTCGCTTCAGATTTCAGAGACCCTTCGCCTTGGGGTTAATCCGGTTTGTTTTTGACCACCATAACGGGACAAGGAGCGTATCTGAGAATTCGTTCGGCCGTGCTCCCAAAAAGCCACCGTTCCAGGCCGGAACGACCATGGCTGGTCATCAGAATGAGATCGACTTCTTCCCGTTCAGCCAGATCGAGCAAGGATTCTGCCGCTGAGCCGACCAGAACTCGAGGGATGAGTTGCAGGGGAGTCGAGAGGGAGGCCAGGTAATCCTCGGCCTCCTTGAACTGCTCGTGCCGAGCTTGGCTGATGGAGTCTGCGGCTCGAGGGCTGGGCTCGATGAGTAGAGGGGGCAGGACCATGGCGGCGAGCAGTTGCCCCTTCTCGGCATCGCCGAGCAAGGGAGCGTGGGTTAAGGCTTGCTCGGCAAGGGTTGAGCCATCCAGGGGGATCAGTATTTTGGCAAACATCGAGAGACCTCCATCCGAAGGGAGGGTTAGATGTTTTTCAAAGGGGAACCTCCCTGTAGTCCCGTAGAGGGGACCTACATCTCAAAAGCCCTTCAAACATTCCTGGCAAAAGGAGAGTCATGCGCAGTTTCTCAGGTCACCGCTCCCGCCCCCACAAGCCGATCTTCTGGGTGGGATGGGCCATCTTGATAGCCCTCTTGAGCTTGCACTGGGTGGGCGCTGAGCAGACCAAAGACCTGCCCACTCCGACTCCGACCAACGCCGTTAAGCTCAATTCCCGAACCTTTACCGTCAAGGGGGAAGCTCCCGTTAAGCAGGGAGTCGAAGAGGCCCGTCGGGCCGCTCTTTTGGACGGATATCGCCGACTGTTGTTGGAGGCCGCGGGCCGAGAGTTGATCCTTTTTCCTCCCGTCCAAGGAGAGGAGGGTTTCAGATTTTTTCGCGTCGATCGCAGTCACCCAAACCCTGCTCTATTGTCCTGGCTTTGCCGGGCCAAAGTTCTGGATGAGAAGGTCGAGGACGGGACATGGCGGATTCGCTTGGAGAGCCCCGGTCAGGGTGAGTTGGTGGCCTCCCAGCCAGAGTTCAGGGCTCTGCTCACGGAGGATGTGGATCGAGATGGGCGAGCCGAATTGGTAGCTATTGGGTACGATGGGTCCATCTCCGTCTTTGGCACCGGGCCCACCGGTTCCGAATTGCTCGCTCGGACCCCGTCGTTCGGCTCTTTTGAGACCACCAGCGGGCCAGGATTGGAGAGGGTCAGAACCCACCTGCCCACCCGAGTTGGTCGGATCGAGGGAGCAGGTGAGGGGTACCTTAGAGTGGTGGTAGATTTTGAATCCTTGGAAGCGGTCAATGGAGAGTTGATTGGTTTAGAGAATGAGACTCGGGAGATCCTAGTTTCCCTGGGTCAAGCCGGAGAAGCCATCGAGGTCAATTTAGAGCAACCCCAGGAATTCAGCCGAGTCCGGCAGCGAGAAGTGGAGATCAAGGGCACCGCCCTAAGCAAGGGCTCGGTGGGGGACCTAGTCGCTCTAGAGATCGAACATAACGGAGAGCTTGCTTGGCGTTCCCCCGAAGGTCTCAAGACCTCGGCTTTGGCCTTCGATCTGTCTCGACCCCTTCGTAGGGGGTGGAATCTCCTGAGGATGACGGCCGACACTCAGAGCGGACAACGGACCAGCAAGGAAATTTGGCTAGAATCTCTATCCGGAGTTCAAGAGCGAGGGCCGATGACCGCCTCTAAGCGTGCCGTCGTGCTGACGTTGGATCAGGGTTGGCGCGAGGCCCCCCTGACCTCCAAGCTCGCACAAGCCGGATTCCCTGTGGATCGGGTGACGGTGCTGGACCAGAATTCTGGGACCGCTGAGCGCTTGTTGAGCGAGTTGCGCAATGGAGGAGGAGCCGACGATCTGCTTTTCTACTGTGAAGCGAAGTCGACTCCTTCACTGGCCGAAGGCAAGAATCTGGACCTCAAAGGGCGAGAGGTCGCCGCTCGAGAGGTGCTCCAGGCTGTTGAGGCCGGCGGTTACAAGCGGATGGTTGCCGTCTTCCATCTGGAGCCCCAGAAGCCGTACCCGCAAGGTCAGAACTTTCAGGCCTGGCAAGACACCGACAGGTTCTTGAGCCAAATGGCCTCCGGAGGACGCTTGCTAGTGGGCAACCTCGGCACCAGTCAAAAGAGCCTGAGAGCTCAGCGTCAGGCCTCCCGGGGTCGGCTCGAGCAGGCACTGGGATCCAGGGACAGCGACAGCACGGCAGACTTGCGTCTTCTGTTTGATTCAGAGGATCCCACCACGACCATGTTTCGAGGGTGGCTTTTCGGCCCCCCGTTGGTACCCAAAGGCTGATTATTGTCGTCGCTTTTTGTCTTTGCTGCCCAAGAAGGCTCTGTCCGAGGAGTCGAGATTAACGAAGACCAGTTCTGCACCAAGCATGAAGACGATCGCTTCGATGTACAGCCAAACTTGCAGCCCAACGATCCCCCAAATGGTGCCATAAAACGGATTCTTACTGCCCAGGGCAACGATGTAGGTGAGGTACACCCAAGACGAGATTTTCCAGGCCAGAGTGGAAAATAGAGCCCCGGGTATGGCCATGGAGATGGGCACCTGACAGGAGGGCAGAAGGATGTACAGCAAGAGAAAGATCAGGGCCACGGCAGACGGAACCACGACCCAAGAATGGAGGTGTGAAAGGAGATAGGCGTCGGCGAGCGTCCATCCGCGTTCAACCAGGATGGGCATGTGAAACTCACTGAGTTTGAGTTTCAGCCAGGCGATGGCCAGCGAAATCGCCCCTACACCGAGAACCACGGCGGTGCACAATAGGACCAGGGTCAGGGCCAGCAGGTTGCCGGCCAGCCACCCGCGCTTCACCGGAATGTTCCAAGCCCTATGGAGAGCCAACTCCATGGCACGAAAAAGTTGACGTCCCGACCAGAGAAGGATCAACAGCCCGGTGAGTCCGATGGCGTTGCTCTCCAGAGAAAGCTCTTTGAGATGGAGGTCCAGAAATGCCACCATGTCTTGAGGGAGAAAAAGGGAAGCTAGGTGGATGGTGTCCCTGATGGCCTCTTCTGAGGTGTAAAGATACGAGAGTATGGCCACGGAAATGAGTGCTAGGGGGAATAGGGAGAAAAAAGCATAGAACGCGATTCCAGCAGCGATGAACGGACCATCGTCGGCGGTGAATTCTCGACCAACCCGGAGCACGGTTTTTATGGGGTGCTTGATCGATTCCCACCAACTTCTGGCTTTCACAACAGGATTCGGTCTCCCAAAGAAGATATTCTTTTCACCATGCCCACTTGCACTAATCCCGCATCTTTACTTCGCCGCCTGCTGTTCCTTTTATTTTTCTTGGCTATCAGCCCCGTCGTTTTGGCTCAACAGACCTCCCACCGTGATTTTCAGCAGGCTGCACTGCAGTTAGTTCAAGGGTTTGAGCATCGGCACGGAGCCAAGGTAGGGGTCAGCACACTGGTGCTAAAGACCGGGAAGATTCCCTTCACTTTCCAAGGCACTCAAGCCATGATTCCGGCCTCAAACCTTAAAGTTGTGACTACTGCAGTAGCCTTGGACCGCCTGGGGCCGGACTTCAAGTTTGAAACTCGATTGTACGGGTCGGCGGATCATCAGAATGGTATCGCACCAGGCGATTTAGTCCTTAAGGGCAGTGGAGATCCATGTTTTTTTCCTCCTTTCACCGCCACCTCGACAGAGCCTTTCGAAGTTTTCGCCAGGACTTTGAAGCGTGGCGGAATCAAGGGGTTCCAAGGTTCCTTGGTCATCGACGATTCGGATTTCGATCGCGATTTTCTCTGCAGCGGGTATCATCAGCGTTATTTGTTGGACAGTTATGCGGCTCCCGTTGGGGGTTTGAGCTTGAACCAGAACTTGGTTTCTCTGAAGGTCAGCACTCATGGAGTTCAGACGGTGCCGTCGGTGGGCTCATTGGAGTTCGTCGATAAACTGAAATCCGGAGGTGGAACTCAAGTTTGGGTGGAGCGCCCCAGAAACACCGACCGCATCGTTCTTCAGGGTTCGGTCCTGCCGGGGCAGATCGCCGAAACCACCCTCACCGTGGGCGATCCCGTCCGTTTTGCCGGAAGCGCCTTCTTTCGGATCTTGCAGAATTCCGGGATTAGCATCAAGGGAGGCTGGAAAACGGTGCCCGAAGGGCAAAGTGCCAGCCTTAAGGGGATGGTGCTTTTGGGCAAGCATTTGTCTCCCCCGCTTCTGACCATTGTCAGAGAGATCAATGTGGAGAGCGACAACCTCCTGGCTCAACACGTGTTTCGGCGGTTGGGGGCCAGCGTGGTGGGCTACGGAACGGTGCGCAACTCGGAAACCGTGGTGCGCGATTTCTTTAAGCGCAACGCCATCGATGACCGAGGTCTTAAGCTCGCCGATGGCAGCGGTTTGTCCGAGCGCAACCGCATATCTCCATATCAGATCGTTCGGGTGCTCCAGTCCATGTGGAACCATCCGCACGGACAGAAATTTATCGACTCTCTCCCCGCCCCCGGTGAGGGGACCCTGCGTCACCGCTTGGGTGGAGCCGTGGTTCGGGCCAAGACCGGCACCCTCCAAGACCATTCGGGGCTGACAGGCTACGTGGTCACCGCCTACGGTCAGACCGTGGCTTTTTCGATTCTGGTGAACGACGTCCGCGAGCCCTGGTACGCTGTGGAACTCCAAGACCGCTTCGTCTCTCTGCTGGCCTCCTGGGATCGTCCGCTCTAGACAGAGATGGGCCAACTAGCCTTGGACTAGGCGAAGTCCATCAGCAGCCTCCCCGGAGGCTGCTCGGGTTATCCTTCGGTTGCTTCGGTCTGGTCGGCGAGGGCTTTGGAAACGATCTCTTTCAGTTCACGCACCGAATAGGGTTTGGTCAGATAGCCTGCGGGTGCGACTTTGTTGTCTGTCTCGTATTCCCGAGGCCAGGAGCTTCCTGAAGAGTACACCACTCGGAGGTTCGGAAGCCGTCGAACGGCCTCTTCAGCCAACTCACGTCCGTTCAGGCCAGGCATAGTCATGTCGGTCACCAACAGCTCCACCGAGGCCAGGTTCAAGTCGAGAATCTCCAAGGCCTCTGTTCCACTCTCGGCGCAGAGCACCGCATATCCGGCCGACTCCAAGATCGCTCGTCCCAGTCTGAGCAAGTTCGGTTCATCATCCACGAAAAGCACCGTACAGCCTCGAACGCTCCCCTCGAAATCCCCTTCCTGTTGAGATTGGGATCCGCGTTCTGCTCTGGCACCTTTATTTGTCGAACTGCTCGGTTCGACCTCACCACCGCCACCAGAAAGCACCTTTCTTAGACAAGTCAGGAGCAGTTCCGCAGTGTACGGTTTTGGCACGAAATGTTCGACCCCGATGGCCAGGGCTTTGGAGAGGCCATCACCGGAACTCAAGCCGCTCGAGCCGATGATTCGGACCTTTGGATCTATGCTCTTGAGGGCCACCATCATCGCCGGTCCGTCCATCACCGGCATGTTCATATCGGTCAACACCACATCGATCTCTTCACGGAATTGAACGAAGAGCGAAACTCCCTCGGCTCCGTTGGCGGCCAGAATCACCCGATATCCGAACGCTTCGAGGGCTCTTCTGGCCACCTTGCAAATACTTTCTTCGTCGTCCACCAGGAGAATAAGCTCCCCGTTTCCCCTCGGCCACTGGCACTCAGAACTGGTCCCTACTCTGGGTTGCTGGAATTCGGTGATAGCCGGTAAGTAGATCTTGAACCGGGTTCCTTTGCCGAGTTCACTGTAGACATTGATGAACCCCCCGAAACTGCTGACAATAGAATGCACGGTGGACATTCCCAATCCCGTCCCCTCACCGAGTTCCTTGGTGGTGAAAAAGGGTTCAAAAATCCGGTCCATGACGGCTCGGCTCATGCCTTGGCCGGTGTCCTCGACCCGAACAAGGACGTAGGGTCCTTGCTTAGCTTGATCTTCCATCCTTTCAAACAGATCGTCCAACACCAGATTCTGGAAGGCTAGGGTGAGGTGTCCGCCATCAGGCATGGCATCTCGAGAATTGACGCAGAGATTCATTAGCACCTGATGAAGTTGAGTGGGATCGGCCAAGACATTCCAAAGTTCGTCGGATTTTGTCAGGGAGACCGTGATGTTCTTGGGGAAGGTGTCCGAGACGATCTTATGGATGTCCCTGGCGATCTCCAGAGGGTCGACGGGGAGCACTTCTCCTTGAACACCCCTGGCAAAGCCGAGCACCTGCTTGATGAGTTCGGCTCCTCGCAGCGCACTGCTTCGGACCAACGAAAGAGTCGATTTTCCGTCCTGAGTGGCGATCTCGGTTTCCAGGAGTTCGGTAGACATGAGGATCGGCGTGAGAACGTTGTTGAGATCGTGGGCGATTCCCCCGGCCAACCGGCCGATACTCTCCAGTCGCTGAGCGCGCAGAAACTGTTGTTCCAGCTTCTTGACTTCAGTGATGTCGGTGTTGATGACCAGCACGGACTCGGGCTCGCCGGCCTTATCGGTGAGGACTGTCCAGCGACCTAAGACCGTGAGGGGTTGACCCTCTTTGGTCTTCTGAGCGCGCTCTCCCATCCATTCTCCAACGTCGAAGGCCACTCGGGTTGCTTCGTCGGAGACCCCGTCGCTGGTTTGCAGCAACTTTTCGATATCGACCCCGATGGCTTCCTCCGCTGTCCAGCCGTATAGACGTTCGGCCCCACGGTTCCAGTACTGTATTCGACGCTCTAGGTCCCTAACGATGATGGCGTCGCTGGCCTGATCCAAAAGGGCGGCCTGGCGCCTTAACCGTTCCTCGTTTGCTTGACGCTCGGTCACGTCACGACAGACGACTTGAATGTCGAGTTGGTCTCCACTGAGATAAGAGCAGGCGAAGACCTCGACTTGAAGTTCAGAGCCGTCGAGGGCCAGCATGGTCTCTTGGACCACTGGCACGCTGCAGGGCGCCTGTCGAAGGAGAGCGATCCTCTCGAGAATCTGTTCGTGCTGGCTGGAATGGAACAACTCGAGAGGGGATCTCCCCAGCAGTTGGGAGGCCGATTCTGCCTTCAATAATCTCACTCCGGCAGGATTCACATAGATGACTCGGCCATCGCGATTGACGAAAATGAGGTCCGGGGAATGCACAATGATATTACGGAATCGATCTTCCGTAGGATGAAAGGCTCCGACCCCTAAAGCTTCGTTGTCCGCATACCCTGCGGAATCGAGAAATGGCGGCAATTCCATGAAACCGTGGCTCCCCTTCCACTGGATCAAGTTGCACAAGGCCCCTAGTGCTCATAGTTCCCTAAGAGGTTTCCCAAAACCTTTGTACCCCAAGGGACTTTCTTCTGATAGTCCAGCCGAGGTGGGCAATGAGAATCGCCACGCAAGCGAGAAGCGAAGCTCCCGCGCTAGACCGGGAGGAACCAGCCCACAGCGAAGCTCGTGAGGTTCATGGCCAAACTCAAGGTCATCGCTTCTCGGAAACTCAGGCGGTTGGCCTTGATGCTCCAGAGCAACAGACTCTCCAAGAACCAGATGAGGACCTCCGCGGTAAACAGCGCGATCAGGTAGTGCCGGTAGAAAGTGTTGAGAATAATCCAGAGGAGCGTTTGCGTGAGGACGTTCGCCAGCAGGCTGCTCAGAATCAACGGGGCCGGTGGTTTCTTTCGCCGGACCGCGTAAGTAAAGACAATGAGCCCCTCAATGAGGCAGGTTAGAGGAAGAGTGACGCTCAGAACCGGATGACCCGTTGGAGTCTTTCCTTGGGGTACAGGGCGTCGGTGTCCGACGTCTTAGACTCTACCAGCAGATCGTCGGCGCGGACGATCACGGCATAAGTCGTATTCATCCCTTCGGTCGGAAAGACGTTGCTGCGCCGAATCTTGCCGTCGGAGAAAGTGATTTCCAGAAAGTTGTAGGGGGCGAAGCCGTAGGCCAGGGCTGAGCAACTCTTGGCTTGGACTTTGAAACCTTGAGGACCCACAGAATCGAGTGGGCGAGCCATTGAACCGTCGGGCTTCTCAGACTGAAACAGGGAGCCTGAAACCGCGCTTAACCCCTCCGCCTGCTCGAAGGTGAAGGTCATGGTCGGCTTCGGTCCCATATCGGCCCAGGCAAGGTTCGAAAGCAATATCAACAGCAAAACCTGAATTCTCATCTTCTTATGCTAACATCGTCGAGAAGCTGGAACAAGCAGGTAGACATCGTCGTCAAAGGCGGTCAAGATCAAGACCTTGAAGTAGACGAAGTGGTTTAGGATCTGACCAGAAATAACTTCCTAGTTTCGAGTGCGGAGGCGCCGGGGCCACCCACGCAAGCGCGGGTTCCCGGCGTCCCCGTGGGTGTGGCAAGGCGCTTTTGACGCGATTTGTTTGACACAAATAAGGAGAAAGCAACGAAGCCAGCCGGGATGGATCCGTGCTTCAAATCGGGAAGTTATTTCTGGCCAGATCCTTAGCCCTCGGACTTTGCTTCCTTGGACAAGAGCTTCAATACAGCGGGCAGGACCACTAGGGTTAAGATGGTGCTGCTGATCAATCCGCCGATAACGACGGTGGCCAGTGGCCGTTGAACTTCGGCTCCGGCGCCGTCGGATAGGGCCATAGGCAGGAAGCCTAGAGAAGCGACAAGAGCAGTCATAAGCACCGGTCGGAATCGGCTTTGGGCGGCGAGCTTTAGGCGGAGATGCCAGTCGCTTGGGCTCTTGAATTGCTTTGTCACCGCGCTCATAAGCACGAGACCGTTGAGAACAGCGATCCCGAATAAGGTGAGAAATCCGACTCCGGCAGAAATGGAGAAGGGCAGAGCTCTTAGACTCAAGGCAAAGACTCCTCCTACGG
The DNA here is from genome assembly GCA_050486105.1 of Vulcanimicrobiota bacterium. Classification (GTDB taxonomy): domain Bacteria; phylum Vulcanimicrobiota; class Xenobia; order Xenobiales; family JADMJV01; genus JAEXNA01. The sequence goes on along the minus strand of JBJHCR010000097.1, from coordinate 7,308 downwards.
CTGCGAAAGGAACATTAAGAAAGATTATCAGGGCGTAGTCCAAGCGCTTCATATTGAGCCAAAGAAGAAAGAGTATCCCTGCCATCACGATAGGTACGAGCAGACGGAGTCGTTGGCTGGCGCGCTGATAATTCTCGAACTCGCCTCCCCATTCGGTCACATAGCCGGGTGGGAGCACTTCGTCCACGGCAGATTGCGCGCGCTTGACGAAGCCTACCAGGTCCTTGCCTTCGAAGTTCATGCTCACTGTGGCACGTCGCTGACCGTTCACCCTGTTCACCTGAGCAACTCCCTCGGAAAGCTCGAAGTTCAAGAGCGAAGACAGCGGAACGAATCCATTTCCGGAACTCTTCACCAAAAGTGTTTTCAGCTGTTCCGGGGACTGAAGATAGTGGTCCGGCAGTCTCGCCACCACAGGAAAGATCCGCTCTCCTTCCATCACTGCGGAAAGCGGCCGGCGTCCCAGAGCCAAGGCGATGATGTCCAAGAGATCCCCCGCCGGAATTCCATAGCGCGCGGTGGCGGCTTGATTGACTTCGAGATTCAAATACGGCACACCACTCATTTGCTCTAAAGCCACATCTTTGGCCCCCTCCAAAGTCCTCAATCTGTCTGCTATGTCTTGTCCAATTCCATCGAGAGCTTGCAGGTCTTCACCGTAGATTTGTAGGGATACATCGGATCTTGTACCCGAAAGCAGTTCCTCCACTCTGAGTTCGATAGGTTGGCTAAAGCTGAAATTTATGCCGGGGATGGTTTCCAAACGACTGCGGATCTGCTGCACAAGTTCTGCCTTGTTTTTCACTTTCCAGGCCGACTCAGGTTCCAAGGTGACGATAATGTCGGATATTTCCACTCCCATGGGGTCGGTGGCCAAGTCCGGGCGACCCGTCTTGGAAACCACGGATTGAACCTCGGGAAATTCCTTGAGGACTGTTTCGATGACCGTTGCGGTTTGCAGGGAGTTGGGAAGAGAGACACTGGGAATCCGGATCGCTTGGATGGCCAGAGCCCCCTCATCGAGTTCAGGCAAGAAGACCGCACCTAAGCGTGTCGCCAAGAAGAGGGAAGCAACAATAGGGAGCAAGGCCGTGAACACGATCAAGGCCGGTCTAGTAAGAGCCAAGTCCAGAACCTTCTCATAGGGCTCGCCGAGGATTCTCATAACCCAGGGCTCCTTGACCTGTTCTCCGTCTTTGAGCACGAAAGAAAGCAGGACAGGGACCAAAGTGAAGGACAGAATCAAAGATCCGATGAGGGCGTAAACGACGGTGAGCGCCATGGGTCGAAACATCTTACCCTCTAAACCGGTGAGGGCGAGTAGGGGAAGGTAGACGGCGATAATGATAACTAGGCCGAAGAGTACCGGGCGAGCCACCTCCGAACAGGAATGCTTGACCCTGTCTACCAGTCGGCTGTTCTTGCCCTGAATAATGGCCAGGGCAGCAATCGTGTGCTCCGTCATCACCACCGCACCGTCGACGATCAAGCCGAAATCCAAGGCTCCCAGGCTCATGAGATTGCCGCTGACGCCAGTCTGCACCATGAGAAATGCGGCAAAGAGAAAGGATAGGGGGATAACGCAAGCCACAACCAGAGCTGCCTTGAAGTTGCCCAGGAAAAGAAACAAGATCCCTACGACCAGAATGGCACCTTCGAGCAGATTGGTTCGCACCGTTGAAAGGGTGCGGTTGACGAGATCGGTTCGATCATAGAAGGTGTCGATACTAACCCCACTCGGGAGTTCGTCGCGGAGTTCCTTGATGCGCTCATCTACTCTGGCAGCCACAGATCGGCTATTCTCACCGGCTAACATCATCACGATGCCGGTCACCACTTCACCTTGACCGTCCCGGGTCACCGCTCCTTGTCTTTGCGCCCCACCGATCTGTACATCTGCTACATCGCCGAGCAAAACGGGCAAGCCGACGTGCTGTGCGATCACCATGCCCTCGAGCATCTCCTTACCTCCGGCCCTGGCCAGTCCTCGCACCAGAATCTGGTCCCCCCGGGACTCTAGGAAGCCTCCCCCTACGTTTCGATTATTGTCTTCTACAGCCTCAAAAAGTTCTCCGAAGCTCAAACCACGACTCTGTAGGGCCTGGGGGAAAATTACGAGCTGATACTCTTTCTCCAGCCCCCCAAAGGAGTTCACTTCAGTGACCCCGTCTACAGCGAGCAGTTGGCGCTTGACGACCCAATCTTGCAAAGTACGCAACGACATAGTATCCCATGTGTCGTCACCCTTCAGTTCGTATTGATAAATCTCTGACAAGCCCGTGGCGATGGGACCCATAGCGGGTGTTGCCACCGAACTGGGCAAACTTTCCCCAACATTGTTGAGGCGTTCCCCTACTAACTGGCGAGCGAAATAGAGGTCGGTGCCTTCCTCAAACACCACCGTCACCTGGGAAAGTCCATATTTGGACAAGGACCTAACCTGCTCTACGGCAGGAAGACCTAGCAAGCCGCTTTCAATTGCGACGGTGACTAAGGACTCGACTTCCGGCGGGGATAAACCGGGAGCTTCCGTGTTGATCATAACCTGAACATTGGTGACATCCGGAACAGCGTCAATGGACAGGACAGTGAGGCTGCGCAGGCCGAGAAGGACCCACATCACAGCCAGAAAGCAAACGATGGCTCTATTCTTCAAAGACCAAGATATCACGCTTTCCATTAGTGGCTGTGTCCACCAATCTTGCTCTTGAGATCTAAGGACTTGAGTTGCTCTACTCCATCGACGACAACTCGGTCTCCCACTTGAAGTCCTTCGACGATGACCAGGCCTTGGTCGAGGGATTCCCCGAGAGACACGGGCGTTCTGCGGTAAGCGTTGCCTTGTTGAAGATAAACCACCGTCAGGCCCTCCACAAGTTGAACGGCCTTTTCCGGGACGGCAGGCCTTGAATCATGGCCTCCGCTCTTGAGGCGGGCATTCACATAGCTACCGATGTAAAAACCCGAGGGAGGTTCGACCACAATAGCTCGAACCTTTAAGGTTTGGCTCTGCTCATCGAGTTCGGGAGCGAGGTAATCGAGATAGGCTTCGACCTTCGCATCGCTTTGCTCCAAAAGGCTTAGAGTGATGGTCGAACCCTTCTCTATCGATTGGAGGTCGGCCCTCGGCAGGTCGATCCAAGCCCAGACTTTACTCGAGTCGACCACCACTGCGATGGGAGCACCGCTGGTGATCAGCTCTCCTCTGGAGGCTTGTTGTTCCACCACAGTACCCGCGATGGGACTTGTCAGGGTTACAAGGCCGGTGTGCTCTTCAGGATTTGCTCCTAGTTGGAGCAGCCGTTCCCTGGAATGTTTCATGCGCTCCCGGGCTCGGACTAAGCGTGCTTCAGCCGGGAAAGTTTCAGCCTTGACATTCAAGCGAGAGTCGCTGATACGCCTCTCTCGATCCAGATGGTTCTTGGCGATCTCAAGAACGAATTCGGCTTGCTCGAATTCGGCCTCCAGGGCTTGTTTGTCGGCTCGGGATTCATCGACTTGTTGTTGACTGGCGATGCCCTCCTGAAGAAGTGTCTCCAGGCGCTCGTTCTTTAGGGTTCCGTTTTGGAGCTTTGCCCTGGCACTGTCTAGTTGGGCGTTGGCTTGGGCCACTTCTAGTTTGGCCGCTTCCAGTGGTCGTTTGATGTCGTCACCAACTTCCAAGAGTTGGGATTTGTTTTTCAGTTCCTTGCCGGCGAGCTCTGCTTCTACTTCAGCCTCATGAAAGTCTGCCTGGAGTGAGGTCACTTCGGGAGAGGCCACAACGGCCACTGGGCTGCCGACTTGCAAGCTATCACCGATTTGAACGAAGAGTTGCTGTAGGGTTCCAGAGACTTGGCTGCTCACTACCGCTCGCCGATTGGGATCCGCCTCGATTCTCCCCGGTCGAAGTCCGGCGCTGGCGCCGGAAGCGTAAACCACCTGCTGGGACTCTATCTTGAGTTCCTTCACTTGCGAATCCGTCAGAGTCAAAACGCCTTCTTCCCCATGCTCCCCATGCTCCCCGTGGTCGTGCTCTACTTCAGAACGAGAAATCTCCGAAAGGTTCGGTGAGGGAGCCGTCTGGCATCCCAGGCTCAGCAAGAGGACAAGAAAGATCACAGTTACTCTCATGGCTGCTCCTCGAAAAATTCTGTAGGGAAATCCAGTCCTGTAAACTCGAGCAGCCTGACTTCGATCTCCCATACCTCTGCACTCGCTTCTAGCAACTCCACTCCGGCCTGGCGGTAGGACTGTTCTGTTTGAAGCACATCGGTGAGGCTCCAGAAACCTAGATCGTAGGCAATGCGAGCTTCTCGAGCCAGTTCTTCATATCGCTCCGCCTGCGAAACAAGAGTTTCACGGTTGCTTTTGGCTGCTTCTAGCGAAGTCCAAGCTGTAACAACCTCACTCCTGAACTCGAGCAAGACTTCATCGATACCGGATTTGTAGGCTGAGGCCTCGGACTGCTGTTGCTCTCTTCTGTGGCGAATGCTTCCCCAGTCGAAGATGGGCCAGGAGAGGGCCACTTGGGCCCCTTGCTCCACGGTGTTGGAGAAGAGTCTGGAGCGATAGAGCGAAAATCCCAGCGTAGGAGCTCGCTCCTTACCGATGAGTTCGGCGCCTAGTTCCAGGGCCGAAAGTTGGGCTAGTCGGCTCTTGATCGCGGGGTGTTTTGGAATTGAGTCCATCAGGCTCGGCAGATCAGTTGGGGGAAGCAAGCTTGAGGGTTCGCCGGGATCGATGATCGCCGACGAAACGAGAGAATCGTCCCCCAGCAGAAGGCTCGCTCTGTGTATGGCCGAGTCCAGGGCGGCCTGAGACTGCACGTGATTGACCTCTGCTTGCACGGCGGCCAATTCGACCCTCAAGGATTCGTTTTTCGAGATCTCTCCGACTTCGAAGCGACGGTTTGCTACTCGCACCGTATCTTTGAGAAGATGGTTTCGTAGCTCAGCTAGCTCCAACATGCGATGCGCTTTCCATACCGTCAACCAAGCTCGGTAGGCGGAACCGGCGATCTGCTTTCGAACCGCTTCTCGTTGATGAACGGTTGCTTGCAGATTCTTTTCGGCGATGCGACGACGCAAGGATGGTTGACCGGATATCTCTAGGGTTTGAACCAGAGCATTCGAGTCCTCACCTGCAAAGCCGGCGGTGGCGGCTAGAGTGAGGGTAGGATTGGCTTGAAGGCCGCTCGCTTTCATACTAAAATCTGCGGCCTGGACGAGTTCTTCAGCTTTCTTGAGAGAGGGGTGGCGACTAAGTACGGCTTGCACATAACTTGTTGGCTGGGAACAGTCCTGGGCGAGGACCTGGCCAGTGCACGGCACAAGGTAGAGCAAGGTTAAGAATACCAGCCGACCTGGAGAAAGTCGGTTTAGAGACATAGTTCCTCACAAATTTCTGTGACACTCCCTTGGGGAGTATACGAGTGCGCAGGGGATGGAAAGTTTAGGATCTGATCCGGAACAACTTGCTAGTTTCGGTTGTCGAGGCGCCGGGAACCCGCCCTAGTATTGGGACTACTCAAGTGAGAACCAACGCAGCCACACCCAGAGGGTACATGGATGCATCGGCGGCCCAAGGCGAGAGGTTATCCCGGACCAGATCCTTAGGTGAGGTACTTGAGTGGCGGGGCGCGTAGGCCCACGGGGAGAGAAAGTCCGGGAGTAGAGGGCAGAAGGTATTGCGCAAGCACTCCCACCGGCGAGGTGTCCAGTCTCGTGAATATCTGAAAATAGAAGGTCCTCGGGACGATTGCAACAGGTGGACCCGAACCGAAGGAGGGTTCGGCGCAAATATCTTTGGCCGATTCCTGGCAGACTTGTTGGCAAGTTCCGTCGCCGGCCAAAAAGCATTCTAGATCTAAGTTGTAGGACATGAGGAGCCCTATAAGGATCAGCGCAAAAAGGCCACGGCAGCGAGTTTTCACTGGCCAATATTTCTCCAGGTCGACAGAAACATCCTTTCCATCTTCACCAGGGCAAGAGGCCTTGAAGATTCAGCCTCACCCTTGGGAGCAAGAACTCGACACCGATATTCAAGTTTGGGTCCGACCCCAGAAGGCTTGATCTCCGCAGGGCCGGAGACCTTGCTGCAAGAGATGGACCTCGAGCTGTTCCAGGCGATTGGGCTGATCGACTCTCCAGGCCCCATGCCCCTGAGTTATGCTGACTTCTTGAGTCTGATGCTTGGGTGTCAGGCGAAAATCCGCCACCGCATCGCCTTGGCGGGCTCCTCTTCCCTGGACTCGCTCGAAAACGCATTATGAAAGAACGAGTTGGCCAACCCCTCCCAAGTGTTCTCCAAGGGCATCCGCTATACCCGAGTCGAAGACTCCCTCCTGCTAGAAATTCCTGAGCGGTGGGAACCACGAGCAAGCAACTGGAATCCAAGTCCTAGGAGATCAGAGTGGACGCGGTCCTCTGCTCATGATGGCGTAAAAGAGTGCGGCCTCAGGGTCCGTCGCTTTTTGGATGCCTCTGCTCTCTAGAACTTGAGATTGTCTTGGTTCAGAGTTAGGCTGGTGATGTTGGACGCGGCCTCGCTTTAGCTGACCTCTTCGAGTACATCTGCTTTTCATCGGAAAACGAATCTTGAGGTCTGGCCGGAAACTCCCATAACATCTTGCTCGTTCATCATCCACCTAGAGCGACAGTTTTGTCAGACACCCTTGCCGACAGCTTACGGTGTTCCAAATCTTAGCTTTGCCGGAGCCCTAAGGACGAAGCTCCGGCAGCGACCGTCAGTTCTTACTTGGTCTCCTGTGGAGGAGGCCATTCTCCACCGTTGTAAACAGGCTTCATGCGTCACCCTCGTTTCAGCGTGCCTCAATGGGTGGAGAATCTTTTGCTCGGACATCTGACCAAAAATCAGTACCGGGTTTGGCTCTTGACTTTATTCTTCTTGATTCTCTTGGTACCCGGGGTCGACTACACCGTAGGCCGCAGCTCTATCCATCTCAACCTCTATCCTTTGCCGATCATGCTTTCCATCTTTCTCTTTGGGCCCGTTGGTTTGATAAGTATTCTGATTCTTTTGGTCATTTATCACTTGGTGCAAATGAGCTTAGGCCTCGAAGCTCACGCGGTCCTGGTGAACAATTTAGCCCAACTGAGCTTAACTCTGGTGATAGGTTTGCTTTGTAGTTGGTTGATGGAGGCCTATCGAGCGCTCTATGAAGGAAAAGCCGACCAGGCCAGAGTCCGCCACGAACTTCTTATGAATCTAACTCACGAGCTTCGTAGCCCCCTATTCGCGATTCGGGGAATAGTGCGGAATCTGTCTAGGAACAGTTCTCGACTGAGTGAATCTGAGGTGCAGGTG
>JBJHCR010000096.1:1730-19113 GCA_050486105.1 Vulcanimicrobiota bacterium | reverse complement strand
CTCCTGCACAGCCTTATTGTCAGGTAGGTACTCGACGGTTCGATCGAGCGGACCCTTCTCTGAAAGGTACTCCATCAAAGAGGCAAACAATTGGAAATCCTCTTTGGAGCGCATTTCCGCCATGGATAGACACAAAGACTGCCAATAGTTGTCTTTGAGCACCAATTGGTTGACCTCCTCGGTCATGCTTTCCAACACCCGATTGCGCTCCTCAAAATCGAGATCTCCATGGGACACCAGAGGTTGCAGGAGAATCTTGATATTGACCTCGTGGTCACTCATGTCTACACCCGCCGAATTGTCGATGGCGTCGGTGTTGATTCGCCCTCCACCGAGAGCGTATTCGATACGCCCCAACTGGGTAAAACCGCCATTTCCTCCTTCGCCAACCACTCTGGCCTGCAACTCGGTTGAACGTATCCTGACGGCATCATTGCTGGAGTCGCCCACTTCAGCGTCGGTCTCAGTGCTGGCCCGGACGTAGGTTCCGATTCCGCCGTTCCAGAAAAGATCGACTTTCATCTTCAGGATAGCCCGAATCAACTCCTGACCGGTCATCTCATGAACTTCCACCCCGAGCATGTCACGAATCTCTTTGCTCAGAGCTATGGACTTGGCAGCCCTCTCAAAGATGCCGCCTCCTTCACTGATCAGGGCTCGATTGTAGTCATCCCAGGTGGAGCGGGGCATCTCGAAGAGACGTCGTCTTTCCGCATAGCTTGAGGCCGCATCGGGATTGGGATCCAGGAAAATGTGGAGGTGGTTGAAAGCCGCCTGAAGTCGAATCTTCTCGGTGTAGAGGAGTCCATTGCCGAAGACGTCACCGGACATGTCCCCCACTCCCATAACGGTGAATTCCTCGGCCATAACATCGACCCCGAGTTCGAAAAAGTGCCGCTTGACACATTCCCAGGCTCCACGAGCAGTGATGCCTTCCTTCTTGTGGTCATAACCATAGGAGCCGCCCGAAGCGAAAGCATCGCCCAGCCAGAAATCGTATTCAGCCGAAATGCTGTTGGCCAAGTCCGAAAAGGTTGCCGTTCCCTTGTCGGCAGCTACCACCAAATAGGGGTCTTCCCCGTCGTAGAGGACCAGATCTTGAGGGTGTATCACGCGACCCGACTTATTATTATCGGTCAAATCCAACAGCCCACGAATAAAGGTCTTGTATTGTTCTTCCACATAGGTTTTGAGTTCATCGCGGTCCGAGGGCGCACGCTTGATGACAAAGCCTCCTTTAGAGCCTACGGGAACGATCACGGCATTCTTGGTCATCTGGGTCTTCATCAAGCCCAACACCTCGGTGCGAAAATCGTCAGGACGATCGCTCCATCGAAGTCCTCCGCGAGCTACCAAGCCTCCTCGAAGGTGGATTCCTTCGACATTCAGGCCCATAACAAAGATCTCAAACAGGGGCCTCGGCTCGGGCATCTCCAGGATATCCCGAGAAGAGATCTTGTGGGAGATATAAGGCTTAGCTAAGAAGAAGTTTGTTCGAACCGTGGCCTCTACGATATTGAACAAAGCCCTCAAGGTTCGGTCTGAGGCCAGAGAAGTCACCTTGTTCAAAGAATCATAGAACTTGTCTCGGATCTCTCGCATGACCTGGTCGCGATTCTCAAACCCGGGTTCAAATTTGGCCCGAAAAAATCTATAGATCAAGCTTGCGCAGTCCGGATTGGCCAATAAGGTGTCGGCAATAAAATTGCGACTGGTGGAAAGGTGGATCAAGGACAAATAGGCTTGAAGCGATCGGATTAAGCTGACCTCACGCCATGTCAGACCGCCTGAGATGACCAAGCCGTTCAACTTGTAGCTCTCCGTATCCCTATTGAGCAAAGCCGTCATTGCTTCGATTAGCCTACTCCTGTCGTTGCGGACATCCAGAGGTTTTCCGGTGTAGCGGTTCTGCACCCGAAAGACATCAATGGTCGACTGACTGATCTCACCATCGTGGCGAAAATTCACTTTATGGGAACTCTGCAGCAAAACTCGGAGCCCCAAATTCTCGAGAATAGGGAGAACCTCGGACAGAATCAAACTGTCCTGAGCGTGATAAATGCGGACAGAGGTGGCCTCTTCAGCAAACTTTTCACCGGTAGGATTGAAGATCCCAACTCTAAACTGTTCCCCACTCTCGAGGCGCTCAGTGAGATTCTCGATGTCCCGAACCGTCATCCCGAACGAGGTGTGCTCCATATACCCGTCAGGAAATCCGCGAGCAAAGTTCTCTCCGAGCTTATGACCAGCGGTCTCTCCGTGGGTTGAGATCAGGCGCTCGGTCAGCCGATCACTCCAAGTTCGAGTGAGGTCCACCACCTGGGCTTCGATCTCTGGCAAGTCGATGGATGAGAGTTCCACGTCGGTGGTTAAAAAGAAGTGAAAGCGAACCTGCTCTTCGTCTTCCCCCATGGACAATTGATAATCCACGTGTTTGGCCTGAAAAACCTCTTCGAGCAAGTGTTGCACCCTATGGCGCACTCCGGTATTAAAGCGATCCTTGGGCATGATCACCATAACCAGGGCCCCTCGACTGAGTGGATCGGGCCGCATGGTTAGGCGGACCTCGTGCTCCTGATGCATGGTCATGATCGTGCGAATGTCGCGGTGCAACTGGCTGGCGTCCGACCAAAAGAGCTCTTCTCGAGGCATGGAATTGAAAATGGTGACGATCTGCTTGAAATCGTGAGAGCCGTCGATGGCTTCATCGAGTTCCAGCACCGACTGCAGGCGTCGTCTCAAGATGGGAATATCCTTGACCGGGGTGGTCAAAGCGCTGGAGGTAAAGAGTCCCCAAAAGCGGACCTCACCTACCACTTCGAAGTCGTCATTGAATTTCTTCAGCCCGATATAGTCCATCTTCACCGGCCGATGAACAGTGGACTCTTTATTGGCCTTGGTCACGATGATGGGTGGACCACCCACAATTCGCTGCTTCAAGTTCTCGGGAAGCTGGTCGATCGGGAGGGGCGTCAGGCAGACACTTGAGCTGACATCACGTAGAATGCCCAAGGCCGTTTCTGGCACAACCTGCAGTGCCGGCTCTTCCGCATCTCCGAGGATCTTGTATTCACGGAACCCGAGAAAGACAAAATGGTTGTGCTCCAGCCAGCGTAAGAATTCCTCACATTCCCGAATTTGGGTCGCTTGAGGGTTCTCAGGGTGCGAGGTTGCCAAGTTCAGCAGATCAGCTCTGAGCTTCTCGACCGTTTCAAGCATGGCCCAGTAGTCGTCGGTGGCCAATTTTACATCATTGAGAATGGCTTCGATGCTCTCAGCCACTTTCGGCAACTGCTCGTCCGGCACCCGTTCGATCAGGTACAGTTCGTAGACCTCTGGGGTACCGTTCTCGGGATCGAAATCTCGCTTAAGTTGGCCGTCCGATTCACGCATCACAGGAATGATCGGGTGAATCAAATGCTGAAGCTCTAATCCCTGTCTCTTGAGTTCATTGGTGACCGAATCCACGATGAAAGGTCGGTCGGAGAGGGTCACTTCCAGAGCCGTGCGGGCCGACTCCCACCCATCAGCTTCATAGCGAGGATTCGTCACGCGCACCCGAACCTCTTGGGGATCTTTCTTGTCCATCAGCTTCAGAGCGCCAAACATGATGGCGGCGAGACTTTCAACATCCTGCTGTTCTAAGAACGCCGGGTTGGCCTTACCATAAAGTTTTCGCGCGAAACGACATAAGAAATCTGACTCCTCGGGAGCCACCGATTTGCCGATATGCTCTTCGAGTTTGTCCAGCTTACTAATCAACGTTGACCTCCAGAATTGAACCGATGAAAGCCCAAGTTGAGCTTCGGGTAAGGGCGGTTTCGATCTCTTGGTCCCAGTCTCTTTCAAACCAGAAAAATATTTATACCTCTGAGCATGGATTTCGTCAGCAAAGCTGGTTGAGGGGGACGGGAACCCGATGATTTCTCACTTAGATTGCTGAAAAGTCGATGCATGGAGGTCTGGCCAAAGAGAGAAGTGAGCATTTCGTGAAAATCTCCCCTGAAGACCGGAATAGGGAGGAATCCCTCTACTGGTAGCCAATACTTAAGACATCAACGAATCGAGGACAGCTTCCGAGTGGGACATCGAAGGGAACCAGGCATGCTAGAAGTTTCAGAAAAGACCGAGCGAGATGAGTTAGCTCTAAGTGCATTCAGCAGGCTAACCAAGACCGCCGGCAAGGTTCGAAGGAATGTCTATTCTGGAATCCAGGACACTCGGTTAACGGAAAGTCAACTCGGAGTACTCGAGTTGTTATTGCAGTTCGGAGCCCTTCCTCAAAAAGATATTGCTAAGAAGCTTCAGGTGACTGGTGGCAACGTCACCATGGTGGTGGATAACCTCGAAAAACGAAACCTGGTGGAGCGAACCCGTTGGACCGAAGACCGCCGAGTGGTGCACGTCGATCTCACCAACTCTGGGAGAGATCTGATCGAATCCTACTTCCCTCGTCATCTGCAGAAAATTTCAGGTGCCTTTGATGGCTTAGAGCCCAACGAGCAAGAGCAGTTGATTCGGCTCTGTAAGAAGCTCGCCAATTCTCTCTAGTGTTCTGAATCTGTTGATCGCGCTAGCCGTTCAGATAGCCCCACAGCTTAAAGAGCGCCGCCTGCGCGCCTCGCTTACACACCAAGTCGCGGTCCCCAGGAAACTCTAATCGGGAAACTTCGCTCCCGTGGGCGGTGGCTAGAGCAACATAGATGGTACCTACCGGCTCTTCCGGAGTACCTCCCCCGGGACCGGCGTAACCGGTGGTGCTCACCCCCAAGTCGGCCCCCCAATCCCTGCGCACGGCCTCGGCCATCTTCAGGGCGACACCAGGAGAAACTGCAGAGCAAGCTCTGAGCAACTCTTCGGGCACAGACAAATGCCGAACTTTGTTCTCTTCAGTATAGGCAACCACGCCTCCCTTTAGCCTCTGGCTAGCACCTGGGATCGAGGACAGTCGATGAGCCACCAATCCCCCGGTGACGCTCTCAGCAGTGGCGACGGTCAAGCCCTGAGCTTGCAAGAGTCTGCTCACCACCTGAGCCAGAGATTCACCCTGCTCAGAAAATAGGTAGCCTTCTAGGCGCTCTCGAATCTTCTCGCTCAGGTCCTCAACCAACGAAGTGGCCGACTCCTCGGTGTCACCGCGTCCCTTCAGATGGATTTCTAGGTCGTCGGGAGTAAAATTTATGGTCACTTCCGGATTGTCTCGATCGCCATACAGGTCTTGAATTCGACTGTCCATGTCCGACTCACCTAGACCGCTCACCTTCAAAACTCTGGTACATAACTTTCCAGAGCGCTCTGGAAAATGTTGGGCACAGCGCTGCACGAACACCTCGAACATGCCTTGCATCTCTCGGGGAGGACCGGGTAGGAGCAATACGGTTGGTCCATCGCAAACGTGATAAAAGCCCGGAGCCGTACCTCCTGGATTTGCCAAGACCTTGAAGCCTGCCGGGATCAAGGCTTGACGGCGGTTGTTGTCTGTCATCGCTCGGCCTCGGCGCTCAAATTTGGCCGCGATATCGTCCACGATAGCTTGGTCGAGACACAGATCGACACCGAAAGCAGCGGCAACGGCATCCCTGGTTCGGTCGTCGAGGGTAGGCCCGAGGCCACCGGTGGCGACGACCAAATCCACCGAAGCCATCGCTTGTTGAAAAGCAGCAGTCAGGACAGAGAGATCGTCGGCCAAGACCCTCTTGGCCTGGACCCTCACTCCCCGACCTTCGAGTTGCTCGGTTAGCCAGTAGGAGTTGGAATCAAGCTTCAAGGGAGAAAAGAATTCCGAGCCGACGACCAAAATTTCTGCAGTGTTGAACATTTTCCGAGAGTACGAAAAAGAGAGAGGTCTCCCTCTCTCCTTTTCGTACCAGCTTCTTGCGTGAAGTCAGGTCATCTGAAGACCAGCACTAAAACCCCACTGGAATCGGTGACAGCAGGTTGGACCAACTCCAGAAGCTTGGCTTCAGAGGTCGCCCATCAATGGCCTTGCCCTGGGAATCGTAAAGTTGGAAACCCGTGTCGCTGGATGCCTTGTTTCGAGATCTGATAGAGCGCCGATCCAAGGTCCCCAGACCCGCAGTTTCGGAGCCCCGCACGGTTACTCCCAAATGGTTCACCAGGGCTCGAGCTAGGAGTTCCCCGGCTCGAGCGGTGTAAGGCCCGACTTCCACCGCTACCAGGCGGTCGGTGACGGCAGGACTATCGGCAAGTAGCTCAAGTCGCTGGTCGTCAGAGGCAGAAAGGTATCCTACAATCTCGCTCTCAGGCAAGAACAAAGCCGCACATCGTGCTGCGTCGTGAACTGAGCCATAAGACAGGTTTTGTAGGTCTAGCACAACTTCCGTGACATCTCCCTTGGAGACTTGGGCCAGGTGTCGCGCAAGTTGCTCGGGAGTGGAACTGTCCACCCACAGCAATTTGATGGTCAGTTCTCCATTTTTCAGTCGAGAATAGACGGAGTATCGAGATTCGATGTGCTGACGCTTAAGTTCTACTCGGAAGGTCCGTTGCCAGAGCCCTTCGCCTCTTTGCACTTCGAGACCGACGGAGGTTCCAATTTTCCCTCTGAGATGAGCAATAGCCCAACGTTCCGAACGGTTGGCTGCGCTATTTCCGTCGATGCGAACGATGCGATCACCGGTCTTGAGACCGGCCACTTCTGCTGCATGGCCAGGTATCAACGAAACCAAGCGAACCCCTCTAGGCTCACTCTCTATAAGCGCCCCTAGTCCGCCCTGAGCGTGAAGATTGACTGGATTGTAAGCCGAGCGCTCAGCCGTGGGATTAGTCTGGCCGTTAGCTGGGCAGCCCCACTGGGTCACTGAAGCCTCCTGAGCGTGACGCATCATTTGGTCCGAAAAATGGAGTATGAGCGCGACTGACAAGATGGTGATGGTGAGAGATGAAATTCTGGTTTTCACGATTCCTCCGTTCTTACTTTTGCAGTTCTACCAAAACGTATCGAGGCCCTTCTGCCGAAGTCTCTAGCAGCCGCAAGAAGAGCATTTTCGACGACCTTTGGGTTTATTTCCGCCCCCCGGCAGAAAGAAGAGACCCATGAACAAGAATTACCTAGCCCTCGTCGCCTTAAGTTTGTCCCTGTGTCTTCTCCAGGCGTGCCTGGCCGACAGGAAGCAACCAGATCTCAAACTCAAGGCCAGCGCAGAAGTTGCGCAAAACATCCGTCCTGCTCCAAAGACCACCGGGGTGACCCACGACGGCACCAAGCTTGATTTCGCGGATCTGTACTCTCAGGGCCCGGTTCTGGTCTATTTTTATCCCAAGGCCGACACTCCTGGGTGCACCGCCCAGTCGTGCTCCTTGCGGGATTCGTACGAAGCCCTTACGGACGCTGGTGTCCAAGTTGTGGGAGTCAGTGCTGACAGCGTTGAAAAACAGAAGGCTTTTCGAGACAAGTATCAGCTGCCGTTCACTCTGGTAGCCGACCCTGAGGGAGCGGTCATGAAAAGTTTCGGAGTCCCCACCACCATGGGGCTGGCCAGTCGCCAAGCCTTTCTCATCAAGGACGGCAGCATCGTCTGGCACGACAAATCCGCCTCCACCAAGAAGCAGGCTGAAGACGTTCTCGTACAGGTCGCTTCCTGGTAGGACCCCGTGAGCGAAGACTCCGAATTACAAGCCCGGCAAACCCTGCAGCGTCTTCTCAGCGAGTACCGCACTGGTCAATTGGCCACGGTGAGCGATTCTGGTCAGCCCCTAGCCAGCTACGTCCCCTGGACTCTGGACGACGAACGTCGCTTCTATTTCTTTGTTTCAGAACTCTCCGAGCACACAAGAAATCTGAAAGAAACAGCGCGGGCCAGTTTCATGCTCATCGAAGATGAATCTCGAAGCGAGCAGCTTTTCGCACGCCACCGAGCCATCTTCGACGGTCCCGTCCGTCTGCTCCCCCGAGAAAACGAGGACTTCACCAAGGTCGCGGCCTTGCATCGAGCCAAGTTTGGCAAATTTTTCGACACCCTTGCAGGTTTCAACGATTTCCAAATGTTTTGCCTCGAGCCAGGGAAGATCCGCATGGTCATCGGTTTTGGAGCGGCCTTTGCGGTTTCCGGAGCCCGGTGGGATCACTTCCAACTGCTCGGCAAAAAAGACATGGAGGCGGACTCCAAAGAGTCCGCCTGATCCGAATCTGACCTCCTAGGAAGTCAATCGCCGTTGCAGGTCCCAGAGGCTCAAGAGATGTTGTCTCCATCTGAAGTCAGAACTCCGCAGACGAGCCTCCAAGGCCGCGGATTTCTCACCGTCCAAAAAGCTTGCATCCGTCTTATTCATAATATGCTCCCTTCGTTTTTGCTCCTGTAAGTCCACTCTAGCCCAGGTTGATGTTCTCTTCCGTGACAATGGTCACGATATCTTGTGTTTCTATTCATCGGATCCTCACCGAGCCGAGAAAGGTCACTGAGCAAAGCTTGCGAAACCGCTGCTCATCAGCAAATCTCAGGAGTCAACATGTCGGTCTTAGCGAGTCGAATCGACGCTTCCGGCGCCGAATATCGGGCCAACTCAGAGTACAACAAAAGATTAGTAGCCGAGTTGGAAGAGCGCCTCCAAGAGTCTGCCTTGGGAGGCGGAAGCAAGGCTCGTGAGAAGCATTTGTCCCGGAATAAAATGTTGGTTCGGGATCGCATCGACTTGCTGTTGGACGCCGACTCCCCCTTCCTGGAGTTATCCCCTCTGGCGGCGAACGGCTTGTATGACAACGCCTGTCCGGCTGCGGGTCTGGTCACCGGCATCGGCAAGATCCGGAATCGGGAGTGCATGATCGTGGCCAATGATGCCACCGTGAAAGGGGGAACCTACTTCCCGGTCACCGTGAAGAAGCATCTGAGAGCTCAAGAGATCGCCGCAGAGAACGGTCTGCCGTGCCTATATCTGGTGGATTCCGGGGGAGCCTTCCTACCTCTTCAAGCCGAGGTGTTCCCCGACCGAGACCACTTTGGTCGCATCTTTTATAATCAGGCCCGAATGTCGGCGGCCGGAATTCCCCAAATCGCCTGCGTCCTGGGCTCATGCACCGCCGGAGGAGCTTACGTCCCGGCTATGAGCGACGAAACAGTGATCGTCAAGCAACAGGGTACTATCTTTTTGGCGGGACCGCCCTTAGTGAAAGCAGCTACCGGGGAAGAAGTCAGCGCGGAAGATTTGGGGGGAGCCGAAGTCCACACTCGGGAGTCGGGAGTCGCCGATCACTATGCCCAGGATGATCGAGACGCACTCTTGATCTGTCGGGACATCGTGGCCCACCTGAACCGAAGATTTCGACAGCCCCTGGACTACCGCGAGCCCGAAGAGCCCATCTACCCGGCGGAGGAACTGTACGGCTTAATCCCCAACGACACTCGCAAACCCTACGACATTCGGGAAGTCATCGCCCGCCTAGTGGATGGCTCCCGCTTTCAAGAGTTCAAACAAAACTTTGGCACCACTCTGGTCACGGGATTTGCCCATCTTTATGGCATCCCGTTGGGCATAGTAGCCAACCACGGGGCCCTCTTTTCCGAGTCCATCCTCAAGGCCACCCACTTCATCGAACTCTGCTCTCAACGGGGTATTCCGCTGCTCTTCTTGCAGAACATCACCGGCTTCATGGTAGGCCGAAAGTATGAGGCTGAAGGCATCGCAAAGCACGGAGCCAAAATGGTTCAGGCGGTGGCCAACGCCGCCGTGCCAAAGCTGACCCTGATCGTCGGAGGCTCCTTTGGAGCCGGAAATTATGGCATGTGCGGTCGGGCCTACTCTCCCAGGTTTCTGTATTGTTGGCCCAACAGCCGAATCTCCGTAATGGGTGGGGAGCAAGCCGCCGGAGTCCTGGCTACGGTAGCCGAAGATCAAAGAGCGACCCGCAATGAGCCCCCGATGTCAGCAGAAGAGCGAGCCGCCATCATCGATCCCATCGTGGCCAAGTACGAGACCGAAGGTTCGCCCTACTACAGTACGGCTCGCCTTTGGGATGACGGCATCATCGACCCGAGGAAAAGTCGAGAAGTGTTGGGACTGTCCTTGGCAGCGACCTTGAATTCTCCCTTCCCCCCCCGCACCCACGGGGTTTTCAGAATGTGAGACCGGACCAATGAAGCAACGATTCAAGACCGTCATGATCGCCAACCGAGGCGAGATCGCCGTGAGAGTATCCCAGACCTTGCGCAGCCTAGGGATTCGCTCCCTGGTCCCGTACACCGAACCTGACCGGAATGCCCTCCATCGGAGAGTGGCCGACGCTGCGGTCGAAGTGGGGAGCTATCTAGACGGTGAAGCTTTGATTCAAGCGGCCCTGGAGCAGGGTGCTCAGGCTGTCCATCCCGGCTACGGGTTTCTCTCTGAGAATGCCGATTTCGCTGAAAGGTGCCAAAAGGCTGGTCTGATCTTCATCGGTCCATCGCCTGAGGCCATTCGGGCCATGGGCGACAAACTTTTGGCCAAGAAGACTATGGCTGAGGCCGGATTGCCCATCGTTCCCAGCTGGAGCGGTCCACCCTCCGAGGCAGCTCAAGGGGCCCAATCCGTTGGCTTCCCTCTGCTGGTCAAAGCCGCAGCCGGCGGCGGTGGAAAAGGAATGCGGAGAGTCGACCGGGCCGAAGAGTTGCTGGAAGCCGTCGAGCGGGCTCAGAGTGAGGCTCGAAACGCCTTCGGTGACGATCGGATATTTCTTGAACGGTTCATCGAGGCCCCCCGCCATATCGAGGTTCAAATCTTCGGAGATCAGCACGGCAACGGCCTATGCTTTGGAGAACGCGAATGCTCCTTGCAGCGCCGCTACCAGAAGATTGTGGAGGAAGCCCCCAGCGCGGCGGTGGACGCCGAACTCCGCCGTCGACTCACTCTGGCAGGCGTAGAGGCGGTGAACGCTCTAAAGTATACCGGAGCCGGCACGGTGGAGTTCATTCTGGACCAGAACGGAGAATTCTATTTTCTAGAAGTCAACACCAGACTGCAGGTAGAGCACCCAGTGACCGAGATGGTCTATGGCCTGGACCTGGTGGACTTGCAGATCCGGGTTGCTCAAGGAGAAGCCCTGAACGTGCCTGCAGATTTCCTGCATCCCCGTGGCTGGGCTATCGAGGTGAGGATTTACGCTGAGGACCCCGACCGCAATTTTATGCCTTCGGTGGGGTGCTTGGAAGTCTTTGCCCCACCCGAACATCCGAACTTGCGCCTGGACACCGGCTTCCAGCAAGGGGATACGGTCTCAAGCCACTTTGACCCCATGCTGGCCAAACTGATCGCCTATGGAGGCAATCGAGAGAAGGCCCAACAAACGTTGATTGCCGGCCTGGAAAAGTTCGCTGTGCTTGGGGTGACCACCAACATTCCATATTTGCTTAGGATACTCAAGCATCCAAGCTTCGGAGCTGCGGCTTTCGACACTCAATTCCTAGAGCGCGAGAGAGCCACTTTTGCCCCGCCAAAGCTCGACCAACATCGAAATTTGGCGGCCGCTCTAGCTGCTCAGTTCTCGAGCGATTCGGGCTCTGGCCACCGGAACTCCTCAGAACCGCCGACGACCGATCCCAATCCCTGGCGATCGCTAGGTCCCTGGAGGAGTGCACCGTGAGACACTTTGAGTTCCTGGAAAACGGTGAGACCCACAGCATAGAATTCTCCTATCTGAAAGAGGAGTTCGTGCTGAAGGTGGGAGGGCAAACCTTTCCCTGCGACGGAGCCACGATTGTCCTCGACGGGAAGCGCTTCCCGTTCTGGGTGCATCAAACTCCAGAGCACACCGATGTTTGGTTGGCAGGCGAAGTCTACCGCTTCCATCCGATAGACCCTAGGCGGCGCGACCAGAACCAACACAGCACAGGACCGGGAGATGGGCGCCTGCTGGCAGAGATGCCGGGGAAAATCTTGAGTCTTTCAGTTTGCCAAGGTCAACAGGTCGATGAAGGAGCAACACTCTTGATCATGGAGTCTATGAAAATGGAACTGTCGATCACTGCTCCATTCTCAGGGGTGGTGACCGAGATTCTGGTCCACGACCAGCAGATGGTGACCCAGGGAGGGCTCCTGTTGGTGTTGACACCTCCTCAGGAACCGAGGGACGAACCCACCGAATCTCACAGGGAGCCGGCGTGAATTCCAGACAAGTTAAGGTCGTCGAGGTTTCACCACGAGATGGTCTCCAAAATGAGTCCCTGCCATTGAGCACTGATTTCAAAGTTCAGTTGGTCAAGAAGCTGGAAGTTTGTGGCTTTCCTGAGGTCGAGGTCACCTCCATGGTGCACCCCAAATGGGTGCCGCAGTTGGCCGATTCTGAAGCTCTCTTGAGAAACCTCAGTGGCGTGTCTACGAAGGGGCAAAGGACTGTGCTTGTCCCTAATTTGAAAGGCTTGCAGCGAGCCCTGAAGTGTGGGGTGCAAAGAGTTGCGGTCTTCATTGCAGCCAGTGAAACTTTCTCTCAGAAGAACACTAATCGCTCCATTTCCCAGAGTCTCGAGCAGACCGCCGAGACAGTGCTGGCAGCTCGAACGGCCGGCCTCACCGTGCGAGGCTACCTTTCGACCGCCTTTGTCTGCCCCTTCGAGAGCAAGGTTCCCCCCAAATGGGCTGCCCAGCTTGCTCGAAAACTCCTGGAGTTTGGCTGTGACGAAGTCAGCCTCGGAGACACCATCGGGGCCGCCGTACCCGAAGATATCGATGAGTTGATGTCGGAACTCGAAGGGGTTCCTCAACAGCGCTTAGCCCTCCATCTCCACGACACCTACGGAACAGCTTTGGCCAATGTGAGTCGAGGGCTCCAGCGAGGCCTGCGCTGCTTTGACAGTTCGGTCGGCGGTAGTGGCGGTTGTCCCTATGCCCCCGGTGCATCAGGCAATCTGCCCACCGAAGACCTGCTGTACTTGTTGGAAAAGGGGGGCTGGGATCACGGAATCGACCGAGATGGGGCCTTAGAAGCCGCTCGCTTCCTAGAGAAAGCACTAAAGACGACTCTACCCAGTCACCAACTGGCGCTGACTCGAAGGTCTCGGGAACTTTCCAGCCAACTTAGAGATTAGAAAGTTTATGCTCAATGGGGAGGGTTTGGGATTGGGTGCAAATCGGTTCACGACCTCCTATCTTGTCTTGGCAGCTAGGCCCCGTTTTTTCTTCGGCTTGAATGGACCCATCAGAGTCCAAACCCCCGAGCATCCTCTTACCTCACCAATTCGGGAAGCGGGGTGAGCCTTGGCCCTAAACCCCGAGCAGAGTGTCAGTGATAAGCAGAGAAAAGGCCTCGTCGGACTGGTCGCTCTATCGTTGCTCTTGGTGGTGGGATTGCTAGCGACAGCTAGAGCAAAAGATGGGGACTTCCCCCAACTTTCCTTCACTGAGTCCTTCTCAGCACTCCGCACTTCAGAGGTGCCGAGCGAAAGCAAAGCCGCGGAACATCAACTGCCAACGCAGACACTAAGGGTGTTAGACCCTGGTGACCACGAAGATCTCCTGGCCCAATCCCCAAGAGATACCGGAGTGAACGAAGTCCCAGGAGGTGGGGCCCTCAACCCCAGGTCCCCGGCTGGCCAAAGCTCACAACAATCCGAACGAATCACCTCCAACACCATGGCCGCGATGAAGGACATTTCCGGGCTGAATTTGGGGAACCTGAAGCCGCAGTACCCCCTAGCCGCCAATCAGAGAAGTTCCCGCGAGGATGCCCTCAAGACCAGGTCACCCGTAGCCGCTTCGAACCTACCCGGCCCAGGCTACCCCGTCTATCGTCCCGAGATCGTACGAACGGGCAGCGCCACCTCTGGGAAGGACCGGGGCGACACAGGCGAAAGCGGGCCGTCTGGAATGAGGGAGGGATCCCCCGAAGTCCCGTACGACGAGACCCCGGCGTATCTTATCTTCTCCCCAACGATATTTCCCTACCAAGAGAGTTCCCGCGACCAGGTTCTGGTGGAATTCACCGTATTTCATGATTCGAGTTTCCACGCCTTTTTGCTTGAAAGCTCGGGGAGTCCCGCGAGAGACCAAGAGGTGCTAGAGGGCCTCCGTCACTGGGAATGGGAGCCTGCCACCAAGAAAGGCAAGAAGATCACCACAAAGGAAACGGTACGTCTCAGAGCCACCCAACTTCCCCCTGACGAATGGGAACGTTTGAAGGCCGAGCAAGAACGTCAGATTGAGTTGCGCGCCAAAAAAAGAGAAGGGAAGGCCGCCAGTGCTCGGTGAATCCCGACCGATTCTAACGCTGCTATTGACCCTTGTTCTTAGCTTGACTGTGGCAGGGTGCAGCTTTGAAGAGGCGCATTCCCCCGAAGAGCTTGGACAGTCCGAACGTACACCCGTTATCAGAGGTGTAGCGACAGAAAACTCCGAGATCTCCAGCGAAGAGCCTCGTCAGGTAGCAACCTTGTCCACGGAAACGCTTTCACCCGCCCCCGCACTTAGACCGGCGCCGCAGACCCAGTCCCAGCCGCTTCCCCCCAAGTCCAGCCGAGAGCTTGCCGACTTCCCCCGTCAACATGAGCCACCACCGGCGTCACCCAAAGAGCCAAATTTCCACCTTCCTGAGCGGAGATATCCCGTGGCCTCCGCGCCACTGGCTACTGGACTACCACAACCGGAAGCAGTTCAAAATCCAACGGAAAGCTCACCAGAAACCGGAGGGTCCAGCCAGGGTCAATCCCAAGACCCGGAAAAAGAACCCCTAGACATTCCGGCCGATGAAGAAGATGAAGAGGGCGGTGAAGGCTTTGAAGATTCGATCACTTTCGAAAACCCGGAAAAAGACGAGCAGGCGCCCAAGTATGACCAGAAGGCCAAAGTGATCAAGAAGATCTGTCGGCACATCAAGTGCACCACACCCACCAAAGTTCACCAAGGCAAGATCACTTTTCGGGTTGAGGTCGAAGTACTCAAGAGCGGAAAGCATCAGGTGAATCTCCTTGAAGGGAGCGGCTGCCGAAACTGCGACCGCATCACTCTTCGCTGTTTGCGTGCTTGGCGTTGGGAACCGGCGGTGAAAAAGAATATGAAGGTGGATTCCAAGGTCCGTTTCAGACACACCTTGATGACTCCGCCTGACTACGTCGCCCCGGTCTTCCAGCCCCCGAACTATTAGGACGGTTCGCCCAGGATTTGTTTGCCCAAGCCACAAACTTCAACCCATGAGCGATGTTTTGTTGAGCGGAACGGGCCTGTTCACTCCTGCCACCGGAATAACCAATGAAGAGTTGGTCGCCTCCTTCAATTCCTATGTTGCCGAACAGAACCGGACCAGGTCCGTCGAAGACGCCTTGCCGGAATCATCTCCTGAGTTCATAGTGAAAGCTTCGGGGATCGAGCACCGTTACACTCTGGACCGAGAGGGGATCCTGGACCCCAGCAGGATGAGGCCCAAGCTCAGTCAGAGGTCCGACGAAGAGTTGTCGGTACAGGCTGAAATGTCATTTTCCGCCGCTCGAGAGGCCTTGGAGCAAGCGAACATCAGTGGGTCAGACCTCGATGCCGTACTGGTCTGTTGCGCCAACTTCCAGAGACCCTATCCGGCGATCGCCGTGGAGTTGCAGGAGGCTCTAGGCTGCCAGGGATTTGCTTTCGACATGAATGTGGCTTGCTCGTCCTCGACTTTTGGTGTCGCCACCGCTACTTCCCTCATCAAGAGTGGAGCCGCCAACCGGGTCTTGGTGGCCAGTCCTGAGATCTGCACCGCTCATCTCAACTTCCGAGACCGGGACAGTCACTTTATTTTTGGTGATGCCGCGGTAGCCGTGGTTGTGGAGCGCCGCAACGACCAGGTCTCAGAGCACAGCTTCGAAATCTTGAGCCCTAGATTGAGCACCAAGTTTTCCAACAACATTCGCAACAATCGAGGCTTCCTGACTGCCTGCGAAGACCGACCCGAAGACGATCCAACTTTGCTCTTTTATCAGCAAGGGCGGAAGGTCTTCAAAGAAGTGACCATGCTGGCCACCGCCCATATGCAAGAGCACCTGGAGGCTCATCAGCTTACGGCCAGCGAACTCAAGAGCCTCTGGCTCCATCAGGCCAACGCTCAGATGAATCTTTTGATGGCCAGAAAGCTGCTGGGTCGAGACCCCACTGAGTTGGAAGTGCCCCTGATCCTCGACCGCTACGCCAACACCTCTTCGGCCGGCTCGATCATCGCTTTCCACCTTCATCGAGAGCACTTGGCAAGCGGAGATTATGGCATGATCTGTAGCTTCGGAGCCGGCTATTCCATTGGCAGCTTACTGCTGCGCAAGGTCTAGGAGGCTGCTGATTTAGACGGGGACGTAACGCTTCGCTTGCGCGACCGTGTGAGACGAAGGACATCACCCACCTTCTGCGGGTACCCGTCAGGCGGAGTTGGGTGATTTTGAGTAATATACGGAAATATTTCCAACATGGCCCTACGGGAACGCCTGCGGCTTTCAAACGATTTCGCATGGACGGGTACCCAAGAAGTGGGTGATGAACGAGTCTCGCGACGCGGAGATTAATTCAGCAGCCTCCTAGAGCTCCGAGCCAACAGCCGAGAGAGATGCCGGGGCTGCCTGTTCCCGGCGCACCAAGGCCCTGTTGATGGAGTTGATGGTGGAGTCAAACGAGGAGCGAGAACGCTGTCGGGCCTCCTGGGTCTGGGTGCGAAATCGAATTCCGTTGAGCAGTTCGTTGGCTCGTTCGTGCTCAGGCTCGAGCAGCAGAACGGTCTCTAGAAAGGACACCGCTTCCAGGTCTCGCCCCTGATCGATTCGCGATTCCCCCAGCAGCAGGTTGGCTATCAGGTGATCGTTCTTGAGGCTCAACAACTCCAGACCCACCTCCTCAGCCGAGAGCAGATCCCCTCGAGCCACGAAGAGTTCCAGGGCGCGATGAAAGTCCCGGACCGCTAAGGACTGTTGTCCTAAGCGCTCCTCGATCCTGGCCATCTCGAGCCAGTAGAGGGGCTGCTCCGGGGCTTTGGCCACGGCCTGTCGGAGCTGGGATCTGGCGTGCACCAGATCTCCATAGCGGGCGAACTGCATACCTTTTTGGTAATGCCCCAAGGCCCTGGACTGAGCCACTTGAATCGGTCTTTGCAGCGATGGTGGTCGATGGGCCGGAAACACTCCGACCAAATTTGTCAAGCTCCGAGCCGGCTTGACCACCTGCCGACCCTGAACGGCCAAAGCGCTCGAAGACCCTCCATCGAGATTCAGAGCGTGAACGCAGCGCAACTCCTGCATGATCTTGGCCAGAGTCCAAAGGGACACGTTCTCGGTCACCACCACCATGCGCAAACGTCCGTCGGCGGTCACCCCCAGAGCGGTGCGAGGTCTTGGGCGAAACAAGCTGGAGTCGCGAAATCCTTCGGCCTTGGGATCCATGAAAAACTGTCCGTCGGCCAACAAAGTCGGTCCACCACCCACGGCGAAATCCACGTCCGCCCAGTCTTGAT
>JBJHCR010000096.1:0-1720 GCA_050486105.1 Vulcanimicrobiota bacterium | reverse complement strand
GTCTTGATAGCGACCAAGGTTGCGGGCCGAGGAAATCAACTGGACCGTCCCATCCTTACGAAAAATGAGGTTGCTGCCAGCCATGCCTTCAGTGAGAAGTCGCCCTTGGCTGACCAAGTTGCCCACGGTGACCCCGCTCTTAGTATCGAAGAAGGTTCCGTTCACCGCAGCGATAGGTCGGCTTTCCTGGACCAGGGCCTGAAAGGTCTGTCGTTGCCCGGCAGGAGTGACCACCGGCCTGAGAATCAGATCGGTGCGGTTGAGGTCCACCGTAACCAGATGGATGGGAACTCCGGCCACTTGGAGTTTAGCGTAATCCACCCCATCCCCAGAGTAGGCCCACGCAGGACCGATTCCAGCCCACAAAAACAGCAAAGAAATACCAAATAAAAAAGGGCGCCGCAACGTCAACAGATCAGACCTCCAACTTATTATATTCGACACGCTGTTTGGGCTCCCTTGAGGGCAACGAAAAGACATGAGCGACGAATATAACTCCGGAAGAAGCACTCGGTTCCAGGACTCCTTCAAAAATACCATGGACTGTTCTCAAGGCGCCGAGAGGCACCTCCATGGACAGATATTCAAGGAGAACGATGAAACGAGATCTTTCACCCGTTTTCCGATGAGACTGCTACGGAACTCCAGGTAGCATGATCTTGTTTTGGCTGGTCTCCACCACTTCTTTAGGAGAGCTCGAGATACTGCGTATCGTCTTGGTTGAAGTGAGGGTGACAGTGATGATTCGCTTGCCGTCTCGATGGAACTCAAGTCCGGTGAACTCCCGACCGAGGCGCACCAAAGGGCCGGTGCCGTCGCTGAGTTGCAGGTGCACCTGCCCGGTCACCGGATAGAGGTCCATGACGAATTCAGGATAGTTCGGAGTGCGAGGGGTGAAGGGCTCGGCCGGGTCCAAAAAATTCGCCGGTGCGTGGAATCGGCAAAACTCTTCGGTTTCATCAAACTCTGGAACCAGGATGGCCGGGTCCACCTCATTAGGAGCGATAGCCGAACGCAACAACTGGGCGATGCGCACCTGAGCCTCTCGATGGGTCCCCCGCAACTCGATGCGCTCGGAACCACCCTCGGTGCTGCTGCGAGCCTGGCTGAAGAGCATGATGAAGACAGCGCTGATTATGATCAAAATGGTCATAGTGATCAGAACTTCCGTGACGGTGAGACCCCACCGCTTTGAAACCCTCCGACTACCAAAGCGCACGGGTCAAACCCTCGATGCGAAAGCTGTTCTCACGCCCCTTCACCGGCCAGTAGACGGTGACCTCGACTCTATAGACCTTGGAACGATGATTGGTGGGGTCTAGGGACAAGGGTTCAGTGATGATCTGCCGGGTGTAACGACTGTCGGCGGGAAAATCTCCTTGAAAAGGTGGGGCGTTCAGGGCGATCCGGTCGGTGGGGAGATCGGAGAAGCCAGTAACCATCGACCAACCAACTTGGCGCGGCAAATAGGCGTAGCGGCGTTCTCGAACCAATTCCATCAATTCCCGAGCGTAGTACACTCCCTGTTGGTGACCCTCGGCGTGCTTGGTGCCCTCCAAGCCGAAAGCGATGGCCCCCAACAGAGAGAGCAACACCAACACGATGATGGTGCAAGCGACCAGGGTTTCAAGCAGGGTGACCCCGAGCCGATTCTGCCGGAAATCAGCCCCGAGGCGAGAGGGCGCCCCAGCGACGAGTGAATTTCTCACAGGCGTTGCTC
>JBJHCR010000095.1:0-19444 GCA_050486105.1 Vulcanimicrobiota bacterium | reverse complement strand
GTGCTCCGAAGCCCGTAATACCTAGTTGTATTTCGAATGAGGAGCGCTGTGCATGACTGTGAGCAGGGGCGATTTCAGTTTGAGAGGGTTTCTGGCCAGCCTTCTAGCTCAGGTAGGGAATCGAGTGAAATCAGGGCCGAGATTTTCTGGTCGAATCTCTAGCCGTCAGGGCAAGTGTCAGGGCAAGACGATTTGGCGATTCTGAGGGAAGATCTCGACCCGGCGTTCGAAGAGGTATTTGGGGTCGAGCAAAGATTGGCTACCGAGGGGAATATCCCGGCGGGCTTCGACGTGATTGGCGGCCTGCAGAGTAATGGTAACACGCCTGAGTAGATCATCGGTCTGAACCCGGAACCCCAAGAGATCGTGGGCCACCACCGTAACCTGATCGGCGTTACTGGTGTCCAGGCTGTAGCCCGCTGGGGCTTGGAGGTGGGCAGAGATATCGGTCATCAAAGTTTCTTCGGAGGTAGGGTCGGTGGGTGGAGGATTGTCGATCACTTTTCGGACCAACACCTTATAGGGGTAGGAGACTTCGTAGCCGTCCTCGTTTACTCCGGTTCCTGAGAATCCCAGATCGGCCAAGCCCGTGGGTACAGCCATATAGTAGAGGATGTTGCGCTGCCAACGTGGTCTGCCCATGGAGTCTCGGATAAATTCCCCGGTGTTGGGGTCCACCGCAGACAAGAACCATAAGGCATCCCCATCTTTACCGCTCAAGGAATTGAGACTGTCTGAGACGCGAACGTGCTCGTAGGCGGTGAGAGATAGATCTCGCTGAATTCGGTTTTCCGCCTTGAAGACCTGACTGGAACTCCCTTGGCTTCCCGAGACTCTGCGCCAAGAGGTAGTGCTTTGCTGCAGGACGGCAAAGGTCACCAAAAGGATCATGCTGATGGCGGCGATGGAGACGATGGTTTCAACCAGAGTGAAAGCCCCGGTGATCCCACCAAATCGTCGTCGGCACTCGAAAGACAGAGCGTTAGGTGGTTTCACGAGTCACTTTCAGCAGCCTGGTGGTCTCGACTTTAAGGGTCCCATAGCCGACTCGTTCCTGGCTGTCCCCCCCCCACCAAGTTACGCTGACGTCGATCCTCTTGAGTCTCGTGGCGGCATTGAGATCACCGCTGGGTCCGGTCCCCAAAGGAGAGGAGGTTTCGGTGTTCTCCACATTGGCTACGAAAACTTGGTAGTTGTAGACCGTTCCTCCGATCGTTTCCGGACCTTCGTCGAAGGGGATCGTCACGCTGTCGTTCTGGCAAACATCCTCTCGGCGCCCGGGCGGCTGATCGTTGAGCACTTCGCGCGTCAAGCGCTCCGAAATGCTGCGAGCTACGTCGGCCGCCACCATGTGGTCGTCGTGCTTTTGGCTGGAGTTGACCAGCACCATGCTTTGGCCCATGAGCGCTAACAGGGCGATTGAGACCAAGGCGAAAGCCAACAAAACTTCGGCCAAGCTGAATCCTCGGAAACGCTTGAGTTCAACTGACGTTTTCCTCATGCGCCAAGCTTACTACAAAATGTCTCAGTCAGCATTATTTGATCTTAGGCTGGTCTTAGTCCTTATCCTTCTGCTAAGCTTTAGACATGAAGAGATTTAGGTTCGTTCCTCGTGGGATCGTGTTGATCTCGGTGATGTTTATCGCCGTCTTGGTGGGGATGTACGTGCTCTCGGCCAACATCCTCAGCCAGGGCCAGTTTGGAGCCTTAAAGCAGTACAACGAGAGCCGCTTGGCCGAAGAAGCTGCTCGATCTGGGATCGAATACGCCCTGGCTCGCCTGCAAGAGAACCCCCAGTGGCGGGGGGACGGCAACGGGGTGATCGTGGACAGCCCCAACTTCAGTGTGCGCGAAGACAACGGCAATGTGGTGGGTTTGATCCGCAGCGCCGACGGAGGGATAGCCCAGTTTCGGCTGCGCTTCAATCACCAGGATGGCAGCGGCGGGGGGGACGGGCTAGACGACCCTACCGGAGATATGGCTTTCGACTCCCGGCCGATCTCGGTGAACAACCTGCTCGGAGGGGTGCCGGTCAATTTTTATCTGGGTGACGGTCCCAATGGGCGAGCGAACACCATTCTTCCTCACCAGGTTCCCGCAGGCATGGTGGCTCTGGTTTGTGAGGGCCGAGTGGCCCCGGAGTTTCAGCAGGCCACGGCTGCATCACCCAACCCGGCTAGTCCTCGCCTGCAATCAGTGCGAACTATCGAGGAGATTCATCGGGTGGAAGGGGTGGACGGCTTGCTCCCGGTGGTCGATGCGGTGAGTATGGCTGGTGATCGCTTCGATGCCCGCCTGTTCAACGACGGAGTGATCGATCTCTATGACATTTCCGGGGGCAAGGCTCGGATGAGAGCCCGGGATCAGATTCGAGTGAACAACGGAAGCGGAGTCATCGTGGGCCCCAACGGAGAGGTTATGGTGCCCAACAGCAACCCCGAAGCCGTACTTCAGGGGGGAGTGTCACCGGGTGAAGAAGACCTGAACACCGCCTTTTATGAGTTGGCCTGGGACCAGGTGAAGGAGCCCAGGGCTGACGCCGGAGTCATGCCGGCTGGGGTGTACGTCTACCAGGAAGGGAGCGGCTTGTTGTACTTCAACATGACCCACAGCGAGTACATGACTCAAGCCTCTCAGGATCTCTCCTTGCTGCTCCTGCAGGCTGTACCAGCCGAGTCTGTGCTTCCCGATGGAGTCGAGTTTGTGCCCGCCGGGCAGGCTGGTCCCGACGGGGTCACCGTTGCGACTCGGGACCGTTTGGTCGTTTTCGATGATGTTTGGATCGAGGCCACAGCGAACACCGACGAATTGACCATCATGCCTCGGAGTGGGGCTAAGGAGAGCGCGAGCGAGGCTGGAGGGGAAGGGGGGGAAGGTCCGCCTGGGGGTTACCACGGAATTGGGCTTGGCGGAGGTGCTCCAGTCGACTATATTGCCGCGTTCGCCGGCGATCCAAGCCAGGGCGTCAACAATCAGTTCTTGAACATCATCAATGAAGTCCATGGAGATGACGTGGCTGGAGGACTACTCAATCAGTTTTTGACCGAGTTTGCTCACGATGGGGGTATCGAGATCGAACTCCCAGGTTATCCTGAACTTTTCACTCTCGATTGGGAGTACTCAGACGGGGATTGGGAGATCGAAGTTGATGGTAACGGCCTTTCGAGCCCTCAGAATTTCATGGCTATGTTCTTCACAAATCAAGAGATGTGGAACACCACGCTTTTTTTCAAGAATCTCGAGAATCCTAATACTGCACTCTTAGGTGGCGATGACGATGTTTACATAACAATTGCAGATCTTGTACAAAACTTCATGGGAGGCGGAGGTGGAGGCGGTAACCCCAACGCTTTCCAACTGTTGGACCTGGACGGCGATGACACCAACCCCGGGGATTTTGAGATGACCTTTGCCCCTAAGGACAGCAATGGCTTGCGCCTGCAAGGACCTGGCGACATTCGCTTGGCTACCGATGTTCGAGGTCAGGGAGCCTCCATCAAGGCCGAGGGGCAGATTCGAGTGGTGGGGGTCGGTATGGAAATGGATGCCGCTGTGGGAGAGGGCGCGCCCAGTGTTTCCTTTTACGCCAAAGGTGACATCGTGGTTTCCACCCTGCGTCCCAATGAAGGGGGCGACTTCGAATATCTGGGGCTGGACCTTAAAGGCATCCTCTACAGTTGGAGAAACATCGAATTGAAATCCGCCGAGGAAGACTACCCCTCACCCGGGGTGCGCATCCAGGGCACCATGGTGGCTTACGGAGGTGATCCTTCTGTGGACAAGCCCGGTGAAGGCGGTGGTGGCAAGATCGCCTTGGATGGGGAAAACGTCGACCTGATCTTCGACCCGAGTTATCTGATTGGATTGACAGGAGGCGAGGGTATGACCGCCGTGCTCGGCAAGGTCAGCACCTCTTACCGGAACTGACAGGTTTCCCCTGGAGTCTAATCGTTGGATTCCTCGACCTGGGCAAGCCATGACTCCTCAAGATCATTGAGGCGCCCGGTTTCCTGCAGTTTCAGCAAGGCGATGTTGATCCGAACTCGGTGGTCCCCTCCGCGCCGCATGGCAAAACCATAGTCTTGACGTTGGAAGTGGGACTCGGCTAGGCGCAGGCCATGGGTGGGATTCTGCTGCAGGTAGTACTTTAGGGCAGGATGGTCGAAGACCACCGCTTGCACCTTATTTTCCAGAAGCAAGCTCACGGCTTCGTGGAGGTTGGTCTTTGGGATCACGCTGGCCCCAAAATCTGAGGCCACTTGGGCTCCGGTGCTTCCGGCCACCACACCTACCGTGCGATTCTTGAGCATTTCCGGCGAAGTAATTTCGGTGTTCTGCAAGTTTGTCAGGGTGAAAGTGGTGGCGATCCCTGCGGTCAGGGTGGAGAAACTGATGGTGGCAACCAGCATCCACACCGCTGAGAAGAAGCGGCCCAGCGGGGTCACCGGACTCTTGTCACCGTATCCCACGGTAGTCATGGTGACGATGGCGAACCACATTCCGTCTCCCAAGCCGCTTAGACCTTTGCCGAAATGTTCGGGATTGGCTCGGCGCTCGGCCAAGGTTACTAGGGTGCCCACAAAAGCCAAGATCAGGAGGAGCACTCCCAAGGCATACAAGAAAGTGAAGGAGAAGAAGGGCTCCAAAGCCACGATCACGTTGTGTTTTTTCACCGGCCCAAGCAGACCCAGATTGGACCGATAGTACGGCTGGGTGAAATCCACTTGCTCTGCCCTTTGGGCAGTGATGCTGATGGGGCCAATGGCCACATCGAGCTCTCCCGCCTCTACTGCGGCCAAGACCTCGGCCACATTGGGATAGGCCTTCAACTCATAGTCCAACTCTGACAACTTGGCCAGCTCTTTCCAAATGGCAACCGAAAGGCCGTCGAGGGGCTCTCCGTGAATCACGAAGGGTTCGGCCCCCGCCACCCCAACCTTGAGTTGCTCTCCCCAAGCCTCTAAGTGAGGAACCAGCAAAGCAAGGATCAAGAAGAGGGCGCTGAGGTGTTTAGGCATAGATCGGTCTCCAAAAAGTTGAACATCTGAAGTTCGCCTTTTCGGGTAGGGATCTCGAGACCTGCTAAAACCCTAAGTCGCGACTCGGCGAATGGGGGTAGGATTTCCTTCTTCGTCGATGGCCACGAAGGTCAATTCTGCTTCTGTGACTCGAACTTCGCTGGGGTTCTCTTCCATCAGTCTGGTGGCAAAGACTTCTACTCCCACAGTGATGGAGGTCCGTCCTAACCTCTTCACTGAACCGAAAAAGCTGACCACATCGCCCACCTGCACCGGATGGTGAAAGACCACTTCCTTGATGGCCACCGTCACCAATTTTTGGTTCACCTGGCGGGCGGCTTCGATGGCTCCGGCCTGGTCGATATAACTTAAGAGGACCCCACCAAAGATAGTGCCATGGGCGTTGGTGTCTCGAGGCATCATGGTGACCCGAATCACCGGCTGTTGGATGTTGAGCATTCTTGCGGGTTCCACAGAACTCGGAGATTTCCTCAAGTTTAACCTTCCCCCATCAAGATTCCATCTCCGTCCCAGTTGACTTCAGTAAGCTGGGGACGATATGAGGAGCGGTTGTCATGAACATTAGCATCGGTGGAGTAGCCAAGGCCTTGGCTTCCCCCGTGGCAAGGACGCTGAATTCGACCCTGGGAGCCGTGCCCTTTGTGGGTCAATCCGAGCAGCTTGAATCTGGTGACGGAATCGAAGCCCGTCCTACTCCTTGGAGCGATGGTATCGACTCCGGACCCTCGGCCGAGCCTGATGGGTTTTTTCATCGTGCTCGAGAGCTGGCCGAGAGCACCCTGGGCCGTATCCCGCGTGACGCCGAGCCGGCTTACAAGCAGGAAGCCGGCCCTCACGGGGTGACCACCCATCGAGAAACTTTTCACGACGAGATTCGTGGTCGGAAGATTCCCATGGTGGTGTACTCTCCCGAAGGTGTGGAGGACGGCACTTCCCCGGTGGTGGTCATG
Organism: Vulcanimicrobiota bacterium; assembly: GCA_050486105.1. Taxonomy (GTDB): domain Bacteria; phylum Vulcanimicrobiota; class Xenobia; order Xenobiales; family JADMJV01; genus JAEXNA01. Next base: position 13,455 of record JBJHCR010000095.1, on the reverse strand, counting down.
TCCCACGGTTTGGGGGGCAACTCCTGGACTTATCGCTATTTTGGACAGCACCTAGCAAGCCATGGATACACCGTGGTTCAGCCGACGCACGTGGGCAGCGACACTCTGGGCACCCTGAAGAGAACTCCCATGCTGGCTTTTGGCAAGGGTGAACTCGTCGACCGAGTGAAAGATGTACGCTTTGCCTTGGACCTGCTCGAGAGTGGGCGGTTGCCGGGAGAAGTGAGCGATAAGACCGACCTCGACAAGGTGGCTCTAGCAGGTCATTCTTTTGGAGCTCTCACCGCTCAGGCCATGGCTGGCTTGGCCGTTCGAGATAAGGATGGTGCCGACCTTGAGCTCAAAGACAAGCGCATCAGCGCTTTTGTGGCCATGAGCCCTTACGGCGACTCCTTCCCCAGCAAATGGCTGGGCCTCGACACCGAGTCCTACGATCGTATTGAGCAACCCATCTTATACATGTCTGGCGAAAAAGATCGCATTTTCACCCTTGGTAAGGGACCGAAGATTCACCAGAGTCCCTACGACCGGACCGGCACCGACGATAAGGTTCACCTGACCATCGGCGGAGGCTATCATGCCAGTTTTGCCCAGGTTTTGGGAGCGGCCGATCGCAACACCAGTGAACTCACCGCTTCCACCACCACGGCTTTTCTCGATGCGCACCTCTCGGGCGATGTACGGGCCCAAGGCTATCTCAATGACGACCTCGCCAGGGTGGCCAAATCTCGCGATTCAGAAGCCTTGGTGGGTCCCACCAACTCGGACCTCTAGTAAGGCCACCAGGAGAGCGGTTCGAGACGCATCTGGTTCTCGGATGAAGCAAAGAGATCGCCCACATATTTGGGATTGTAGGTGAAACGCGCATTCTTCAGTCCTCGGACGGCGAGATATCCGTTCTGGGCGACCACCGCCCCTTCCAGGTGAAAGCTGCCTTGGTGCTCTGAGGTGAAGTTTGTTCTTAGGTCTTCGAAGTTCAAAGCGTTGGCTTTTTCTTCGGCAAAATCGAGGAGCACGTTGTTTCGCGCGTAGATCAAGCCGGCTAGACTCAAGTTTGACTGCTCGAAGTCTCCGTTTACGTTGATGGAGTCTCCGGCGAAGAGGGCGAAACTAGCCCTGGTGGCAACCTGAGTTCCGGTGGGATCGCCGTTCGCGTCAAGCTCGTTTCCCAGCGCAACCAATCGGCTCTCTCTGGTGATTTCGATGTTGATGTCTTTCCCCGCTACAATAGTTCCCGACCCTTGGACTGCTCCATTGATCTCCACCGAGCCTGAGGCCTCCAGGTAGGCTCGGGCGTTGCTGTGCTCGTGCCCGGCTAGGATCAATTGGGGTCGGTCGTTGGCCCCCAAAGCCAAGCCCTCATCTCCACTTTCGTCGCTCATCAGGTTGGCGGCCACTCCAAAGTTCCCGTTCACTTGAAAACGGCTGGTGGGAGGCAGGGTGAGGGTTCGATCCCGCATATTCAGGATAGGAGGGTCTCCGGTGCCTGAAGTTGGGAGTGCATAGTTTTCGTCCAACTGGTCTCCGTCAAGAAGCACCAGTTTACCTTGAACTTCATTGTTTAGGTACTCGGAAGCGAATCGAAATTCGTCGTAGACCTGGTTCTTGGGGACGTAGACAGCTAGCACTCGGGAATCGGGATCGGCACTTTCACGGTGGACCACCACATTGCTCACTTGGGCCACCAGTTGACGATTTTCGTAAACCGGATCACCACTGTCGTAGCGAACCGCGGTAGCACGAGAAAATTCGTAGACCCCGGGCTCCAGCGTGACCAGGGGACGGGTGTCTCCCGAGCCCGAGGCGGCCAAGGCCCGATCGTGTTGCTCGGCCACTTCTCGAATGTCTTCGATGCTGAACTCCGGCATGGAGAAGTCGCCCACGGCGTTCTCCATGAACTGCCCAATAGGAAGGTCCCGTCCGCGAATTGTTTCGGTGGTTCGAATAGGGTCTCCGTTCTCATCCACCTCATCGGTGTAAATCTCTCGCACGGTGGCAGGCGGAGGACGGAGGTCGGCCAAAGCCTCTTTGATGGGTCGATCTCCAACCAGGATCTGTTGCCGGGCCCACACAACACCGGGTGCGGCCTCCATCTGTCCATCGAAGCCAAGGCCGACGAGGCCGCTGAAGATCACGTCTCGTAGGGAGCGGATCTGGTTTCGCACCTCGTCGGCGGAATCGAAGATCACATTCTCACTGTCGATCAGGATACCGTTGGAAGCGACCATAGTGGAGTCGATATGAGCTGCCCGGCGAAAGTTGAAGGTCTGGCTCTCAACTTGGGTGCTGCCCAAATTGGTGGCACCAGCTTTCCAGCAGCGCACGGCAATTCGGGCACTTTCCGGGGGAAGGGCCCGACTTCGCCCAGCTGGGAGTACGAGTTGAGCGGCTCCCGTCAGGTTGTTGGTCAAGGTCGCCTCGAAGGCCACCTGTTCCGGAATGTAATTCCCTTCGATGATAGCGGAGTATCCAGAGGTATGAGGGGTGTCCGAGAGAGTGATGTTGGTGATCACTACGACCTGCTCTTGGCGGGCGTTGGCGGTGCCTCCAAGGAGATCCCGAGCGGGCCAAATGGCATCGTGCTCCAGGCGGGATTGGATGAATTGGGAAACCGACAAGCAACCGCGCTGTAGGCTTTCTCGCTGACTAGAAACTTGGAGGATGGAGACCTGAGTTCGATTTAGTTGCAGGAAGCCCGCGAGAAAAATGACGATCACCGAAACGATCATCAAGGTGGTGATCAAGGCCATGCCCGAAGGGCGGAACCGTCCTGAGCGGAGGCTCCCGTTCGCTATTCCCATTCATTGCTCTCCACTTCCTAATGGTCCTAAAACCCTGCTCCAAATATATCATACTATTGACTCGCTCGCAGATTGACTCCACGATTCCGGCCGACGCTCGGTCGGAAAAATCAGAGCTTGGGGATGGTGTTGTAAGGCCGGATGGAAAATACGGCAGTGAACATCCGTCCGCTCTCTTCTCCGGCTGCAGTCAACTCTCCCGTGTCCTCCAGCACCCGAACGACGACCTTGACCATCTGCCGTTGTTCGTCGAGATCGGTTTCAAAGTGGGCGACACTTTCGGCCAGGGTGGTTCTTCGCTTCAGCGCATCAGCGTGAGGTACAGTTCCCGTGCCGTCGAACTGGTCGATGCCGGTAAGACTCCCCAGAGAGATGGCTTGACTTGCCAAGCTGTGATTGTGCAGCACATAGCGGGTTAGGGTGGTGGTGCTCTCGGAGGTCCGTCCGGCAGCATACACCACGTAGCTATCCCAATTGGGGATCCCCCCATAGCCGTAACTCAGCTGGGGTCCCCCCCCTCCTTGACTTACCACCCAGTCGGCTAGGCTGACGATGCTCAGGACGTCCCGCCTGGAGGAAACGGTGGCCGAAGAATTTCTCAATTGGGCTTGGACCGTCACCTCCCGATGGTCGATCCCCGAAAAATGTGCTCTTTGCAGGTCGGGACCCAAGGCGGCCTTGATCGCTAGCAATTGCCCCTGGGCGTTGCTTCGAGAGGTGATGTTGGCGAAATTGCGGACGCTGTACCGCAAAAGGACGGCGGTGGTGGCCATGACCAGAAGAAAGATGGAAGTGGTGGCCACCACTTCAAAGAGAGTGAAGCCGGGCGCGTTCCGATCAGCGTTCCTTCGAGAGCTGGGCTCAAGATTCATCGCATGGACCAGCTTTGATAGTACTGGATTCGATTGTGCTCGACCCACTGCAACCCTTGACCGGCTCTGGCGGACTCGATCTGCTCTGGATCGTCCGGATTCCAACCGACCTTGACGGTGATCAGCCAGTGGTGACCTAGGTCGAGTGCATTGGCTGTAGGCGCTGCCAGTTGCCAGGGAATACTGTTGGCGGAGCCGTTTAGGTCCAGTTGCTGTACGTCCACCTGATAGACGAATTCACTGGGTTTGGCCAAGGGGTATCGGTGCACTCTCCCGGCTTCATTACCCACTCCCCAGCCCAGCGCTAGATTCGTGTCACTGCGGGGGCCTTCCGCCACAGCGCGCTCCATGATCTCGGTGGCGATAAGTTCTGCGGTGATGACGTCTCGGTTCTTTGCCCCGCTGAGAATGAGTTGGGAAAAAAGTCCGATGAGAGTGAGAGAAACGATCGCCAAAAGGCCAATAGCAATGACCACCTCAGAGAGAGTCATTCCTTGACTGTCCTGTTTTCTGCTCACTTCAACATTGTAGCAGTCACCTAATTGGATGGCAAAGTTCAAAAGAGAAGATCAGGAGGGGACCACGCTCGAATGTTTTCTGGACTGTCGAACCCGGCTCGGTTCACTTGAGGGGAAACACGGTGCGGAGTTTCTCGATAGCCGGAGTCCGGCGGGGCCGGAGTTGCTGGGTCCAGCCAGATTCGAACATCACTCGGTTGCAGGATGACCGGTCGGCGGTGATGATAGGGAGCCGCACTGGACCCCTCGGAATCGGTGGTCAAAATAGTGAAACTCCAGGCCAAGTCTGGACCTTCCAGACCCTTGGGCGAGGCCAGGCCTGCCATCCAAAGTAGAGGTACGCTTTCGGGCTTAGGAAAAAAGTAAGGTTGCTTGCGACCGGACTCCGTGGTCCACTCGTAAAACCCCACGGCCGGAACAGCACAGCGATAGCGCTTAAAGGAAGTTCGAAAACTGGGCTTCTCTGCGGCGGTTTCCAGACGAGCGTTGAATAGAGGCGTTTTGGGCAGACTCTTGGCCCAAGGTGGAATCAGCCCCCAGCGGGCCAGATGCCAGCGCGCATCTGGCCCCACCATGGGAGCGGCAGCTGTGGGGCTGATGTTGTAGTGGGCCCAAGGCAAAGACAATTCCGGAAATTCGGCTTCTTCCACAAAATCGAGGTCGAGGTTGCCTTGGTCCAGCATCAGAGCATATCGACCGCACATTAGTCTAGGCTGGTTTCTACCCTCTCTAGAATCAACTCCAGACCTTGTTCCGGAATCTCGATCTTCACAACTTGACCTCTCTCGTTGAGCCAAAACTCCACTCCAGTGTCCGTGAATAAATGGGTCGCTCGAACCACCTTGGAGGAATTGGGGCTCCCCGGTGCTTTGAGTGGGTCGAACGGCATGGGGCCTTCGAAGCCCTCGCTCGGAGATTCGCTCTCTTCGGGCTCGGACGCCTCTGCTTCCTCGACGTCCTCAGTCGAGAGTTCGACTTCCTCAGTCGAGAGGTCGGCCTTCTCGTTTTGATTCTCGGGAGAGGCTTCGTCGAGCGCTTCGTCCTCTGCTTCCTCGTCTGGGTCTTCGGATTCATCAATCTCAGGCAATCCAAGCCTGGGCTCCAAGATTACGTCCTCGATTTCGCCAACTTCGAGATTCATCTCTCGAGTTCGCTGTCGGTCAGGTAAGAAGCTCGTGAGGGAGTAATCTTTCTCAGCCGTAGCGTCCAAGGGAACTTGGCCGGCCATCAAGGCCCACTGGGTCAGGAGTCGAGGGTCGGTGAAGTAGGTCCCCTTAGCGAAGGGATATTCTCGACCGGGGGTCTCCTCGAACTCTTCATCGCCCTCCTTGCCTGGGCGAATCAGCACCGTGTCTTCCCCAAATAAATAGGTGGTGGCTTTAGAAGAAATCGGGTCCAAGTACTCCAAAACAAGTCGACGAGGAAGGCCTTGAGGAGTCAGCAACTGCCGGGCTACGGCGATTTCCGCTCCAGCAGCACCTTGGACCTCGCTGCGGGCCGTAAACACGTAGACTTCCTCTCCGTCGAGGATTTCGATATCACCAACTCGAGCAACTTCCGTGCCGATTTTCTCGCCGTCTTTGTAGACTCCGTAGGTTCTTTTTTCGCCGATGCTCCATTGAAGCTCGCGGGCGATAAAGGGCACTCTCTTGGTGGCTCTCGGAGCAAAATCGGTGACCCGGATGGACAGTTCTTGAACTTCTCCGCTATCCAAAAGGGCGATATGGGAGGCTCCGACCCTACCGGCTTCCCCTGTGGTAGGGTCGAAAGGACTCCAACCAACCTGACCTCCTAGCCAAATTTCCACCCAATGGTGAGGAACAAAATTGCCCTCGCGGAAAGCGATGCCGCTGATTTTTCGGGAAGGGAGCTTCACGGAGCGAGCCATAGACAACAGCAGCAGCGCTTTGCTCTCAGGGTTCCCTACTCCACTTTCCAAGGCGTAGCGTGCTGAAGGAAGTGAGACCCCTTCTTCGATATCGTGAACAAAACCGTTCAAACGTCGGGCTGCCTCGAAGGCGCTAGGACTCTTCCAGGTGATTTCGCGCGCCTTGGTCGAGATTGGGGGATAGTCAAGCTCGACTCCTGGTCCTGCAGACAGGTGGGGTTCCATCTCTTCTTCGGGAAGGTCCTTCAGCGGAAAAGGAGCGTCGTAGGGCACTTCTCTCGGGACCGAGCGAACGAAAACCCGCCCTTTCATGACACCTTCTCTGAGTTCGCCAGTGAAATATTGCCGATAACCAGCGATCCGATGATCGGCCAACGGGCCGCCACGCAGTCTAATGTCCACTTCGGCTTCCAAGGCAGTCAACTGCTCGGGGTCGGGGAAAACCACGTTGGATTCCACTACTCGGCTGCTGCTCAGGTCTAGGCCCTCAATGTTCTTGAGGCGAGCACCTATGCCGGGTTCGGTCTTGATCATTTTCAGGCCACTGCCGACTTCGTCGACCTCAAGCACCTCGAATGAGTCGCTGGCAACTCGAACTCTTGCGAGCAACCCACCCTTAAGATCGCTGATGGGATAGACTTTGGTGCGCAAGGTCCGACCCCCATACTCAAAGTCTTCTTCTTTGGGAGGGTAAACGATGACATCCCCTTCACCTTTCAATATAGGGTCATAGGACGGAACAAAACCACCATTCACTGCGGATCTCACCATCAGCCAATAGTGTTCGGGAAAGGTGTCTATATGACCCCAGAGGTTGTTGAAAACCAGTTGAGGGGGGAGACCTTCGAAGTTGTGAAAATGCACCGAGCGATGATCCCCGGTACGGTTAGTCTGGGCCACCATGGTCTCCGAATAGACGCACTCGACTTCGAACGAGCCACCGCCAGCCTCTTGCTCGCACTTGAAGTAGGCCGGTCGGAGGGTATTTCGGTCGATCATCAGTTTCGCTTCGAAACGGCTGGGCATCACTTTGCCAAAACCCAGGTGAAGCTCCCCCACCGAGTTGATGATCAAGGCATCCGTCTCCCCCAATTTCATGGCCCCAGCAACCCGGAATTCGCTCCAGCCGATGAGGGTGCCGTCATAGAACAGCTTGAAAGCCCTGGTCCCCGAAGGGGCAATATCAGCCTTGATCTTGGCCGGCCCGGTGGGTAGGGGCAGAGGAGGAGGCGGGGGCGGAATGTCGGGGCGCTCTTCGACCTCTCGGTTCTGCCGAGACTCTCCTGGCATGTCTGGTAAGTTGAGAGGAGGCAATTGGTCTACCGGCACTGGGGTGGAAGGAGTCTCTTCTTCCCCGGTTTGGGCATAGCTTGCCGGCGGAGCAAGCAAGAGGAATCCCAGACAAAAAGTTAGGAGCGCGACCCTGATGAGGTCGGCAGAGAAAATTTTCCTTGGGTATCGCCTACAAACCATGGCTGACTTTAACCCGAAACGGGGGTCGGCAAAACTTTGAGAACGTTTTTTTCGTACATTGATGGTCATGGAAGAGATATCCAGTCTGCTAAGATCGATTCAGGTGTGGGAGTTCTCATCAGGGTTTCTCCCACCAAGAAGGCGTCGACAATCCCGTCAAACCTTTCCAGGTCCTCGCGGGTTGCGAATCCGCTTTCAGAGATTTTGACAATGCTCTCTGGAATGGCGGGCGCAAGGTGTTCAGTGGTCTTCAGATCCACTTCGAAGGTCTCCAGATTGCGGTTGTTGATTCCGATCATTTCTGGAGGGGTGTTCAGACTCAGAGCCAGTTCGAGATCCAAGGATGAGTGCACTTCCAGCAGTACCTCGACCCCGTGTTCCAAGGCCGCATCCCGCAAACGGTTGAGCGACTCTATGGTGAAGAGACAGGCGATCAGGAGCACCGCGTCGGCTCCATAAGCTCTCGCCTGAGCCACTTCCCAGGGTTCGAGCAGAAAATCCTTGCGCAGAAGGGGGAGTTCACAGGCTTGTCTGGCGGCGGTGAGGTCGGCTAGGGACCCGCAAAAGTGCGCCTCTTCGGTGAGAATGGAGATGGCTGCCGCCCCACCTCGCTGGTAGGCTGACACTCGCTCTTCCACCGAACCTCGGAATTGGAAGGAACCCTTGCTAGGGGAGGCTCGCTTCATCTCGGCGATCAATTTTCGGCCAGACCGAGATAGATTTCTCAAGTTCTTGCTGAAAGCCACTGTCGGCTGGTTTCGCTCTTTGCAAACCTGGGCCCAATCGGTGGACTGGCTGGCAAGGAATGTGGGGTCGCTTCGCTTGCGGTCCACGATCTTCTGCAGATACATGGCATCCAGTTTCCTTCAGGACTGAGGTTTCCTTCCTAAGGTCCTTCTGCTGGCCGCAGGTCGGGAAGGTGAGAGCCCTGGATTGGTTCAAGTAAAGACCCCGATGCACACTTCGGCCAAAGCTTTCATCGGTCTAGAACTGGGCGACCGTCTCCGGATCGTGGACCTGATTGAAGAGCGTCCCTGCGCCTTTTTTTTCCGAGGCGAGGTATTGGCCATGTCTCGAGCCGTCGGCAATTGTACGATCACAGTGTATCAGCCCTCACCCCGCACCGATCCTGACGACCTAGTCAGCGAGCTGCGAACTCTAAGCAAACAGGTGTCGAATCCCTACTTTTATAGTGCGCAGCAGGTTGGAGTAGTGCGTAGTGGAGAGTTTTCCGGGCTGGTTTATTCGACTGGTGAACCAATATTGACAACACTCTCATTGGAGATCGCCGGAGATCGGCTGCTCGGTTCCGAGGAGGGTGAACACATCGTTTCCCAAGCGGGCCGAGGTCTCGTCGCGTTCCATGAGGCTGACATCATACACGGTAGGGTTCGCCCCTACCATATTCTTAAGACGGTGGATGGCTGGAAGATCGACGGGTTTGCCATGAATTCCCTTGAGGACCGGCTTCAGCGCCTGCATCGCTCGGTTCGCGAACCGGCTTTTCTTCCTCCAGAGAACTATAAGTTCAATCTTTATGGCACACCGGTGGATGCCTGGGCCCTGGGTATCTGCCTGCACCTAGCGGCCTGCGGTCGTCTCCCCTACGATCAGGATGCCGATCTCATGGAGCAGATCCTGAAGAATCCTCCTCGGGTAGAGCGTGCACCGGGCCGAGTTGGCACGGTGATAAAAGGGCTCCTTTTGCCTGAGGTAGAGGAGCGCTGGACTCTCTCGCGCTCCATCGACCATATCGAGCGCCCAAGAGATTCTGCCTTTCAAACGGGACAAGGTGGAGGTCAAGCGCCCGCGGTCAGCGGCTTGCCCAGCCAAACAGGGGTTCAGCAAGTGACCAAAGACGTGCAACCGGTCAAGGCTGCTGTACCCGACCGACCTCTCTTCCTTCGGCCAGTGTTTCTGTTTCTTTGCACTCTGGTCTTTGCCTTAGGGACTGTGGTGGGCTTTCAGACCGGAGTGCTGCCGAATATCCCTGCTCACAACGCGCCTCCAGAGCCCCTGTATTCGGTGGATTTTTCGCACACTCAGATCGATTCCGACGGACGAGTCATCACTCGGCGACCCGAGCAGGCCGTGGCTTACGCGGAAACCCTCGGTCCAGACAATCAACTGGAGATGGTGCAGATCCCGTCGGGGGTTTACGAAATGGGCAGCACAGTGGACGAACCCTACTCTACCAAGGACGAGCGACCTCGTCATCGTGTTCAGGTGAGCGGCTTCTTCATCTCACGTTATGAGATAACCCAACAACAATGGCGAGCGGTGGCCTCCTTGCCACCAGTTTCATACGAGCTAAAGGCTCAGCCTGCCACTTTTGTCGGAGAAGATCGTCCGGTGGAGAACATCACTTGGCTGGAAGCCAAAGAATTCTGCGCCCGTCTGAGTCGAGCCACGGGTCGGCTCTATCGCCTTCCCACCGAGGCCGAATGGGAGTTCGCTTGTCGGGCGGGGACCGACACCCCTTTCTGTTTTGGAGAGACGATCAATAGCAACCTGGCGAATTACCAGGCCGACAAGACTTATGCCCAAGAGGGAGTCGGGGAGTATCGTCGCGAGACCTTGGCGGTGGGTGCGCTTGGTGCCGCCAACTATTTTGGTTTGCTCGATGTTCACGGTAATGTGGCAGAATGGTGCGAGGATATTTTCGCCCCGTATGGACCGGATTTCATCATCGACCCCACCGGCCCTAAACAAGGACGGAACAGAGTGGTCCGAGGTGGCAGTTGGCGCAGTTACCCTTGGCAGTGCCGATCGGCTGCGCGCCTGGGAATCCACGAGGCTACCGCCAGGAACGACATCGGGTTTAGAGTGGTCTTGCCCAGAGTCGTCATGGTCCCCCCGCCCAGGAACTAGGGCGACGCCAGTTAAGGTCCTCAAAACGGCGTCTGCGGAACATCTTGGGAAAAGCAAATGGGGGCCTCTTTTGAGACCCCCAAGGGCTGGCGGAGAGAGTGGGATTCGAACCCACGTGGGAGTTTCCCCCCTCACGCTTAGCAGGCGTGCGCCTTGAGCCGCTCGGCCATCTCTCCGCGCGTGGGTATGATACACGCTCTCATCGCCCGTGTCTACCCCCGCCCGACGATGGTGGGCCGTTGGGGTAATGGGGGCATGGCCAGAGTTCAGGAGGCACTGGAGGGGCGCTCTGGGCCCTTGCTCATAGCCTAGCGAAAGAGGCCAGCGCGTCGATTAGACTAAGATAGACGATGAGCTCGAAGTGGTCGGCAATCTCAGGAAGTTGACCCCTAGGCTCACATTCCGCACTTCTCGGACAAAATGCTTAGCCTGGCTTGTTTTCATTCCTTGTCAAGCACATTTCCACAGTTCAGGAAAAATCCTGGGCACTGTTTGCTTCATATAATCCTGGTTTTGGCAACCATTTTGAGAAGTGCGGAATGTGAGCCTAGGGCAACGGAATGTGTCTTGCCTGAATCAAGCCACGGGTCCTGCTGAGCGGTGAGTCGGCAGGAAGCTCGACCGCTTTTCTAGACGTCCTCGCCCAGTTCCCTGAGCCTGGCTTCCAATTCTCGGACTCTCTGCCGCTCAGCGTCAGCCTTCTGCCGCTCAGATTCGGCCTTCGCTCGCTCCTGAAGGACTTGCTCTTGGGCCATGGGGAGCAGTTCCCCTTGTCGATCGCACCAGCGGATCCAAACGGCCTCGTAGTGTTCAAAGGTGCCCTGCCAGGTCTTGAGCCCAATGAGGGCTCCGGAGAGCCAGCTGGGGTCGAGGATCGGCACGTAGGTTCGGCCGTGGAGTTCGTAGACCCGCAGCGTTTTGTTCCCATAGACTTTCTGCGGGTCATAGATGGCGTAGTAGGCCACCCCTTGCTCGGCATAGGTCTTGAACTTTCGGTCGGTCTCCCCGCCCTTGGTGTTGGAAACGATCTCCAACACGATCTCGGGGGGTTTGCCATAAACCCAAGTCATATAGGCCCGGTTCTTCTTGGCCCAAATGTCTTCGGGTAGGCTCACGTCCAGGCTCACCTGCACATCGGGCACCAGGGCCGGGTTCTTGGGTACAAAGAAAAGACCCACGTTGGCAAAAGCCACAAAAGGTCTGCCTTCGCGCAGCTCATCGGTCCAGGAAGCGTGCAAGGTTTCCACCAGCAGCCGCTGTTGCTTCTCGGAAAAAGGATTATCCACCGGTTCGTCATCCTCGGTAATGAGATGCGAGACATCCGGCTCTTCAAATTCTTCGGCCACCTGCTGGGCTACATCAGTCATTTTGCACAGCCTCCTGAGTCATTATATCTCGCTCGCGGGACTTTTCCCACCTCCAGCTTAGTGGGGCCATGTTTCCGAGATGTGTCGGGTTCCTTGCCGGACTATGGACGCCATGTTGCTAGCAGATGAACTCAAAGGCCAGTTTCGACACTCTGTGTCGTCTGGCCCAAGTCGATAGTGGTCCCTGTGTGCCAAGATGAGGTTGGACAGATCGAATAAGCAATTTAGGTCGGAATCATGAAAACAGAGTATGACAGAGAAACCGACGGAGCATATATTTGGCTGACTGATGGTCCTAAGTTACAGATCGTCGAAACTGAAATTTGGCCACAGGAATTTAATGAAGAGGTTGGATTTCTACTCGATCACAAGCGGAAAATCGTAGGGATCGAATTCTTGCCTGCTTCTTCCTATCTTGCCAATGAACTACTCAAGGACACCTATTCCGATTCTTAAAAGACTTGGGCCCCGGCCTTCGAACGAGAGCCCCCGCCTTCGGCAGGGAGGGGGATCCCGGAACGCTCTTGGATTTTCGAAAATCGAACCGGGAGCCCCGAGGGAAAGCAAAGCTTAGCTCGGTCAGGACCAACCGGTAGCAGTTGGTCAGGGCTGGAGTTCACACCTGGGTCAGCACAAGCTGCAAGGTAAGTGGGGCCGGAAAAATGCGCGTGACCCTGACTCGAGGATCTTCGGGAAGCGGTTCACCAGGGATTGCCACCCCGAATTTCCAGCTGGCGGAAGCTGGGTGGAGTCCCGGCCCTCAGACACCTTGGAACTACCAGCTTCAAGCGGCCGAACCGAGCTGATTTCTAGGCAACAGGGACTTCAGACTGCGGAAGACACCAAAAAAATGGCCCGCCGCACGCTTGCCGAAACCTCACTCAGTGCGTGCTCTCGGGTCAATCCCAACACCCCTTCCGTCGCTACCGCTCCGGAAAAGAAGAAGGGGCGGGACGTCTGGAAACCCCAATCGTCGTCGCTCATCCAGTGCCAGGGGTCTAAAGCATTCCGGCGGCTTCTAAGCTTCAGTTACTTTCCTTTTGCTTGATCAGGAGCGAGGGGTGTTATATCAAGACTCTCCAGCCACCTCAGGATCCATTCATGTTGACGCTCAGCCTCATAAGCAAACCATTGGTCACGAACCTCCGGGAATTCTATAAGAGCATCCCTAAACTTTTGAAAGGGACGTTTTCCCTCAAGGGCCCTGAGCAGCTTACTCTGAACGAGTCCCTTGGTCTTATTCTGCGCGAAATCGGCCATGAACTGAAAGCTTTCACAGCTTTCCAGCTCCGGGAGCATCACCAGGCTTGATTTCATATCGTAGGCTCTCCGCGCGATCTCGACCTCCTCCGGTTCATAGTCGGACAGGTGGTCTTCGTCCTCACGAACAGCAATCGTATTCCAGGTCTCACGTTCAACACTCACCAGTTCCCCTGTATCGGTGTCAAAGAACGAGACCGGCCCCATCTCCATCGGGTCCGACCAGGTGCTACAAAAGATGAGTTCTTCAAGATCTACAACGAGCTTCCGTTTCATGGAAGGGTCTTCGGGCTTTCGCACCTTGAGATCCTTTTCACCCAAACCTGTGCGGCGTTCTCTCCGTTCGGACCCCCTTTGCCAGGAACAACAGTAACATCCCCTTCCATCGCTCCCGCGCGGACAAAG
>JBJHCR010000094.1:0-19539 GCA_050486105.1 Vulcanimicrobiota bacterium | reverse complement strand
ATAGTCAGGATCGTCACTACCGTTATGAGTGCGGCGAGTGCAGGGGCTTCAAGACCGAATGCGGCACCCAAGAGCACCAAACCCGAAGAGGGTGAAACGGACTGAATGGAACCCACCAGGTAGACCAGGACCTCCACTACGGCAATTAAACCAAGGAGTCTCAAAGCCAAAGAAGAGTTCTCGAGAGCGGCAGAAGTGGCGGTGTCAAGGCCCATGGACAGGCAACCCAAGGCAGCCAACAGCGTCGCTGCGTACCTCAACCGATTCTGAGCAGCCTGGATGGGAGCCCGTTTGTCTTCCTGGAGCTCAGTCAACTTCTCGCAACGCTTCCTAGTCGGACTCCCCAGCCCGCCCCTGGAGCAGTTCTTCTCAACTTCTGGGCGCCCCTGTCCCGACCAGAAAGCAGGCGTCCATGCTGAGAATTCCGGAGGTGAAGGACAGATAAGTGCGGACAACCTTTGCCTCTTTCAGGGGGTGTGGGTGTAACTGAAATGAACTTAACTTCCGCGCTTGCCCGAGAGTTGCCAAGCCTATTGAGTGACCTCTTGAATGACAATCGGACGAAAATAGTGAGGGTTCACTCCAAATCCCTGTCGCCGATTGGCCACGGCGGTGTCGAACTCCGCGTAGAGGTGGACTCGTGCCGTCGGCTCTTCGGAATCCCCTACCGCTCCAGTAGACCAAACGCGAACCAGATGATAGGGCGGGCGATTGAACTCGTTGCTGACCCGCACCCGGTAGGTTCCACTCGGCAACTCCTCACTGAAAATGAACTCCGGGTGGGTCTCGGGTTGTCCCGGAGGAAAGTCGATATCTAACTCGAGCTTGATACGAGCATCTTCAAAGCCGGCCCAGGCTAGGGCTCTTGCCTGGCTATTGAGGATGGCGCTTTCACCCACCCTCTTTCGGCTCACTTGAAGCCCGGCGAGTCCAAATCCCACCACCAGCAGAGTTATCGAGGTCAGAAGGCCCAAGACCAGGATCGAACCGCGCTGCTCTTTTCTCAGGGATGACAAAGCAGGGCTCCCTTCAACGTGAGAGTTTGCCGGGCCTTTGCTCCTGGAATCTCGATTTCCAGGAGCAACTGTCCGGGCTCTTGAGAAAAGACTACAGTCCGCACCTCGTCAAGTAGGACCGAACTCCCTAGGGCTGGTGTAAAACGCTGAAGGGCACCATCCTGCCTTGACCAGGTCACCCTCTCTAAGGATTCGTAAGGGGACCAGGCCCCCGGTGGGGACTCGGGGAAGCCCAAGGATAAACCCCGATCTCTGTTGAGATCGATGCGGGATATCTCCAGGCGATCGGATCCGGCGATTGAAAATCCTAAGGCCGAACGGACATCATCACCAAAGAGTCGCTCTATACTGGAAAGGATTTGGGACTCAGCAAACCGGACTTCGTTGGCTCGTCCCATTTGGCCGACCTCCGCGGCCAACTTGGCGAAGAGAAAAAAGAGTAGCGCCGTCAGGAAAACACAGATCAGGACCTCCACGACCGAGAATCCCTTATCACCATCAGAGTGTGAAGCGCGTCTCACTTGGCCAACTCCAAGAGCCCCGTGCTGGAGCTGATTATCTGTCCGGCATAGCGGGCCCGGGCTTCCACTCGACAGTCCATGCCAGTGTAGTAGTCTCTGGCATCAGGGGGCAAAGTGACCGCGTTGGTGAAACGTCCGGAACGAGAGTGATGATCGATATCCAAAGTCCCATTCCCGTTCCCTCGGATTTGCCATTGGTAGAAGAGGTCTGAAAGCTCGGCGGAACGAGGTGTGCCGACCACCGCCACGGAAAGATCAACATTCCCATCTCGAGACAGGCTACGGTCGCTCCCGAGTGAAACGTCCAACTCGGTGGAACCCAAGGTCAGGGTGGGGAGTGCCATCAAGGTGGTCGCCACATGCTGATGACCGCTTCCCCATTCCACGGTGACGGTCAAGCGTTTCACGCAATTGCGAATACGGCGACGTTGGTCGACTTCCTCATAGACAGCTTCGAAGGCCGTACAGGGCGACTCTACCAAGTGATCTTCCACAGCGGTGGAGACCGAGAACCCAGGGTAATCGTCGAAGGTGAATCGTCCACCGGCATAGGGACCCCAGTCCGAAAAAGAGGATGTGAGGTGCTGCTGCCGAGACCAGGAGCTGACTTCGACCAGCATTTGATTGGCTAAGAAGCCCGCCACCTCCCGGCTCCTGGATTGAGCGGTGCGCTGCTGATTGACCTGAAACAGAAGAAAGAACACTCCGATAGACAAGCCCATCAGCCCGATTGCCAGAATGGCTTCCAAGAGAAGTGCGGCACCCGACTCACGGACCCGAGTGGTCCGATACCTTCGGGTGAATACTCTCGAAAGCATGCCCTCACCTCGCCACGATCATGGTGTGAACATGATTGCCGTCGTCTAGAATCAGCTGGGGGGCACCCAGACCTCGCATCCGATAGACTCGGGTGTAACCTCCAGCCACATCGAAGGCATTGATGAATATCTCATCAGCGCTCGCCGGTGATGGGGCCAGGAAGGCGACCTGAATGGGCGCAGTCAGGACCGTCTCCACCCCGGTGTTTATGTCGTAAACCACTCCGTGAGTCCCGATCCCGTGCTCTTCGGTATAACAGATCTTATCTCCGAATCCCCAGGCCGGAAAATAGTAGTCATAGTTGTCTTCTAAGTCCGCTCCAGGGACCGGCGCCTTCAACCAATCCACCGTCCCAATATTTGGCCCGGTCAGGGTGCAGCGTGCAATCCCCGTGGCGGCATGGTCCCAAGTGCCGATAGTTTTAGGAAACAAGATCACGTTGCCATCAGGACTCCAAGCGGTGGAATTGTTGGCTTTGCCGAAGGTGCCTTGACCCGGATTGAGGGGGTCTCCGTAAAAGCCGTCGTCGTTGTGTGCCAATAGGATGTTGGCTCGGGTATGAGGCATGCCGGCATTGATGGGATCGCCTGTGTCCTGGTCGATCACCGGTTGCACATCGCTGCCATCAAAGTTCGCGGTGTACAAGAAGTAGGGATCTTGGATCGATTTTGACGGTCGATCCAAACGCCGAGCCAAGAACGAGACTCGTTCCCCGCCAGGCGCGATCCCCGGGGCCTGAATCTGCAGGTTCTCGGCAACCCCGATTCTGGCGACTTCCGTGCCGTCGGAGTACAGAGTCCTCAGCAGCTTTAAGGTTCCAGGCTCAGTCTCCGCGGGATGCTTGGCCGTTGACACGATCCGTTGACCGTCGGCCGAGACACCAGTTCCAGGCTCCAAAGCTCCTAATCCGGGAACGCTTCTGGGATTGCTCCCGTCCAAGTTCATAACCCGCATTCCCAGCTCGAATTGAAGCAGCATCAGCTTGCCCCGTTCGACGATCACCACTTCATCCAACATCGCTTCGGTGCTCCGAGTCACCTGCCCGTTCCCATCGTCGAGTTCGACCGTCAGGGTATACCGGTCTCCACCCACAGCATCATGAGGAGGACGCCAGGCGATACTGTGTTCCTTCAACAAGGCCACTAGGTCGAAGTCCATACGGCGAAAGTGGTCCGAATAGCTCCCTTCACCTTGAGAGAGATTGGACGAGTGGGGCTCGACTGACCAGCGAACTATCAGGTCTCGGCCATCAGAATGAAGGGCTGTGGTCGTCAGCAGCAGGTAGTCGTCGGCAGTGAGGGTCGCAGTGGTCGAACCGCCGATATCCCCTCCCTCCGGCACCGGAAAGATATTGAGGTCGGCAAACTCCGCCGACCCGCCACTGCCGCGAAGAAGTGCCGGTGGAGCTCCGGAAACCAGCGGGGCCGGCATATCACCGCCAAGGTGGACGCCAGGGGCTCCAGGTGTGACACTCATGCTTCCTGCAGGAGTGATAGCCACGGTGAACGGTGCAGAGGCTCGCTCCAAGCTGAAGGATGGAGGGTCAGCCTCTCCACCCCAAGTCAAAGTTGTTCCCTGGCCAAGCTGGGCTTGCTGAGCGCACACGAATTTGAAGGCCCCGTCTTGATCGAGCGGAATTCCTCTGGATGTCACCGCGCCGTTCGGCAAGAAGATGAGGGTCATCTCCTGATGGAAATCCGGCGGCAACCAATTTGAAGGCTCGAATGCACCGCCTTCCAAAAAGACCACCGGTGGTAAGATGCCGTTCCCACTCGGCGGTCCGACATAGACCACCAAATTGGCATCATTTTGAGTGAGTTGGACCACCCCTTCCGAGACCGGCTGATCGAATCCTGACAACAAGCCGGCGGATCGGGTCAGGGCCGTGGAACCGTTGGAAGTCGAAAATACCAGGGCTCGAGGTTGCCCTGACATGGCTTTGAGCCTTTCGCTCTGCAGAGCTTCAGCTAGAATTTGAGCCGCACCGGCTGAGCTCAGTTGCTGGTGTCGTCGCTTCAGATTTATGGCCGGCAAGGCGAGCATGACCGCCAAGATGCTCAGCGCAATAACCACCTCAAAAAGTGTGAAACCATTGCGGGCCGTCCTTGCCATACTCCATAAATTAGCACAAAACATACTTCCGTGCCTTTCCGTCCTGCTCGATAATTCTCAGCGATCTTCAGTTCAGAGGATTTCTCAACCGCTCAAGATTATCGTAATGCGTTGCCTGAGAATTGCCTCGGATCAGGACGAGACCTGGAACCGAAGACCCTCGAAATCCGCAACGTAGCCAAGTTCTCAACGATAATGTCAGCCATAATTCGAGTTTCCTCAATCAACTCTATGGCCCAGCTCAAAGCTTGGAGGCACAGAACCTTAACCTGACAGAAACAATCTGTTCACAAAATCAGGATATATTTAACTCACAGCACACGACCAGAAAGTCGAGATTATATAAAGTGGCAACCGCTCAGCTCAACACTCAGTCCCCTCAGATCGTCGTCAGACCCCAGCCCGCCGTGGCTGACAACACTCGGGTGGCGACTCCTACTCCTCGCCCGCTGGACAACGTCAGCGATTCCGTCAGCAGCACCCCCCGGGACACTGCGGTGTTGAGCACCCAAGCCAACAGCCAAACCGACAAGCCTAATCCGTTCGAAGGCATCTCCAACTCCTCTGCCACTGTCTCAGTAGAAAAGTGGGGCGAAGGCAAAAACGATTCTCTGGAATCCATATTGCGCAACCAAGGCTACACCCTAAAAGAAATCTACACCAAAGGTCCGGATGGCAAGAATCTGATCCAGTCGGTGGCGGCAGCCAACGACCTCAAGAACCCTAATCTGATTCACCCCGGACAAGAGCTTCAGGTTCCTTCTAAAGAGAACTCCGAAGCCGTGTCCACCCGTGGCTTGCAAGCCGGCGAAAGTGAAACCGCCGAAGTGCGCGGCGAAGGCACCGGAATTCGAGCCACCGCCTCAGTGGACGAAGATGGCCGAAACACCACTTCCGTTTCAACTTTGAATGAGAACCGCAACGCCCGCATCAACACCGAAGCTTCTATCGGTGACGGTCGCATAGACACCTCCATCTCTCGGACCGAGGATGGCGGGGTCAATGCCCAGAGCACCATTCTCTCCCGGGATGGCTCCTCGCGCACCGCCGTCGACTACCAGACCACCGCCGACTCCACCACCGTAGACGTTCGAGACATCGACAAGAACAAGAACCTCTCGGTTACCGCTGACGGTGAAAATGTTCGAGTCACCAACCCTGGCAGCGACGAAGCCAATTCGGCCCAAGTAGATATCAGCGTTTCCGAGCGTGAACAAGACGGTCTGTTCGAAAACTGGGGTCGCAACGTCGCCTCGTTCTTCGGCTATCAAGAGCAAGCACCGGTCGTTGGGAACACCGAAGGCGCTTCTGAAGTTCGAGTAGAGCGACAGGAGAATGGCAGCACTTCCACCACCGCCCTGGTCAATGGTGAACGCCAACAGATCGGTTGGACTCCTGGAGACAGCGACGATTCCTGGCTAGAGCGCGCCGGAGCGCGGGTCGACGGCTTCTTCAACTGGGTCGGAGACAGCATCAGACGATAAAGAGACAACCCCAACTTGATTACCACTGCCCATGAGATCCGGCAGCTGGTCGAGGACCTCGACCAGCTGCTCGGTGTGCAAGGAAATTTTTGGCGATTCGATACCTCTACCCCCCACGCGTTGGACAGCCCAGAAGATGTGGAAGATCTTTTTCGAGCTCTTTTGGTGGATGTCTACGGCTTGAAAGTTGAAGGTCTATGATCTGTCTGTTTTGCGAAGCGGACCTCCCTACTGATGTTCCACAAAAATGTGAAAACTGCGGGACCGAGCACGAGAGCCGTCCCCCTATCGTAGGAGTGAACCATGTCAGCCAGTTGCTGTGCTCCCTCGATGCTGTCCAGAGCCAAGAGATGGGCTTTGAGGACTTTCACGGCGTACTTGAAGTCTTTCTTGATCGCTTCGAGGCCTTCGAGCAAGTCTGGAAAACCCGACACTCGAGCTTGAGAGAACGCCTTTCTCCAGGCCTGGAAGGTCGCTTTGGGCAGAGTATGTTGGCCCTCGACGAAGCCTTCAACTTGGGTTTCCAGGCCTTGGAAGACATGCAATGCCTCAACGAGGACAGTCTTCCTGAACACTTTGAGCAAGCCGAGTCGGCCCTAGTCAACTTTTTTCGAGGGACCTGCGCACAAGCCGCTTCAGCTCTGGAAGCCTACGACCAGCTGCAAGCCCAAGGGCCAAGCTCAGGGCGAGTTTTCAACCTCCCCTCGGTGTAAGCCAAACTCAATTGTAACATTTTGGCAACATGAGCGAGCCTACGTTCCACGCTCGTTTCACAGCTCTAACCTAAGCTCTGAGTATGTCAGAGATAGCAACCCTTGAAAACTTAGAACCCTTCCTCAGTCACCCACCCCACTTGCAGCCGGGGGGAACGATCGAAGGTCGCACTTCTACCTTGGAGCTCTATTTCCAGGAAATCAATTACCGTTCAGCCTTCTAGGGCGTGCCTTCACTTCGAGCACTTTCGTAGGTGGGTAGGTCCAGCCGAACGTTGGCGAGAACCCTGGGCAGGTGGTTTCCTCGACCGATATTCTCCTAGTCAGCCTAAACGCCCGCTACACTCATCCTTCTTTCGCTCTCAGATACCTCTTGGCCAATATGGCCGAACTGCAAGAGCGCACCGAAATCTTCGAATCCACCATCAATCACCGTCCGATCGATGTGGTCGAAGGTATTCTTGCTCGGTCCCCAAGGATCGTCGCTCTGTCCGTCCATATTTGGAGTGCATCAATCTCTTTAGAAGTGGTCCGACTCCTAAAAGGAATCTCTCCAAATACCACTCTCGTCCTTGGTGGACCCGAGGTCTCCTACGAAACCGAACAGCAAGAAATTTGCCGCTTAGCAGACTTTGTGGTGACCCTGGAAGGGGATCTAGCCTTTCCTCAATTGTGCCGGCAGATCCTGAGCGGCACCACCCCAAGAACTCGAATAGTGACAGGAGGGCGTCCACCTCTGTCAGACCTCCGTCTCCCCTACCGGTACTACAGCGATGAAGATCTGGCACAACGCACCGTCTATGTGGAAGCCTCCAGAGGGTGTCCCTTCCGCTGTCAGTTTTGCCTGTCTTCCCTGGACAAAGCCGTGCGCTCATTTCCCCTAGATGGCTTTCTGAAGGAGATGCAGTCACTCTTGGACCGCGGTGCCCGTCACTTCAAGTTTATCGACCGCACCTTCAACCTTAAGACCGAAACCAGCTTGCAGATCTTGAATTTCTTCCGGGAGCGCTATGTCCCGGGCATATTTCTTCACTTCGAGATGATTCCCGACCGCTTTCCTGAAGACCTCAAGCCGGTGATCGAAAGCTTCCCACCAGGGGTACTGCAGTTCGAGATCGGCATCCAGACCTTCAATCCCGAGGTGGCAACCCGCATCGAACGGCGACAGAACTACGAAAAGCTGCGGGAGAATCTGACGTTTCTGCGCCAACAGACAGGGGTGCACATCCACGCTGATCTGATCGCCGGTCTGCCCGGGGAGGACCTCCAAAGCTTTGCTGATGGTTTCGATCAGTTGCTTGCCCTGGACCCCCAGGAGATTCAAGTTGGAATTCTAAAACGACTGCGGGGCACTCCTATCATAGGCCACGATGATGCCTGGAGCATGCTCTACAGTCAAACTCCGCCTTATGAGATCCTGCAGACTTCCGTTCTCAGTTTTGAAGAACTGCAGGGTTTGAGGCGCTTTTCCCGCTATTGGGATCTGCTGAGTAATCGGGGGTTCTTCCGGGAAACGTTAAAGCGAATCTTGGCCCTTAAGGAGTCCCCGTTCTGGTCTTTCTGGGAGTTTACGTTCTGGCTCTACGCCGAGGTGGGGACGACTCACAAACTCGGGCTTCCTAGGCTCACCCGGTCGCTCTTTGATTACTTAACCGAACAGGGACTCCCTGAGGAGGTGGTCGCCAGTCTGCTCGTCGAGGACACCAACCGCGACAGGGACCGCCCGCTCCCAGCTTTCCTTCGGCCCTATCACTCTTTCAGGCAACGCTTGGGAACACAGCGACCTAATCTGCCTGCTCGCCAGCAGCGTCATCACTCTAAAGTCTCGACCTTGAACGCCACCCCTCCCTCTCTTGGGTCTTGAGATCCGTTTGTTAACAACCCAGCGAAGAATTCCATTCCTATTCCATGGTTAACTTGAACTATTCATTCATTCTGGAGACCATAAACAATGTCCATAGCCCTACAGAGCAGACCCAACCTCATGGTCGGAGTCCCCTCAGCCTATCTCAGCCCTAGACTCCCGTTTCCCCCGAACCCAGAGTACGCCGTCTCTGTGGGAGTGGAAATCGCTCCCGGTCTAGGAGTAAGCCTCGACGGAAAAACCCTATTGGTCGGCCCAGAAGGACATCAGGGCAAGACCGAGATACTCGGCCGCCTTTCAGACGGAACCATGCCCCAGCGCGATACCGTGGTCCTGAGATCAGGCGACGAGACGGTTGTTGACGGCTACCATGACTGGCAAGACTACGCCCTGAAAGGCAAAGCCCAAAGCTTTCAGGCCCAAGGAGACTCCTCGGTCAAGAATTTCAATGTCGATCAGACGGAGAACGGATTCCGAGTCGACTCTCAGTATCCGGCCCGAGCCTGGACCGTAGAATACCAGGCCGATGGTTCAGCCAAAGTCCAATCAGATTTTGATAGGGGAGAGACCTTTGTGGTCAGCAGCGCAGGTAGAGTGACGACGGTTGATTCCAGCTACGACGACCACGACTTCACGGTAGCCAAGCAGGGCAATGGCGAGGTGGTCATCGATGGTCGGTACAGCTTCCAAGACTTTCTCTTCAGCAAGACCGATGAAGGACACCAACTCAAAGGACACTATCCCCAGCAGTTCTTCAAGGTGGTCTACAGCTAAGACCCCCTATTCTCGAGAAGTTTGACTTTGGACCCTACCAGGGGACCCCTTCGCCATACAACCAAGATAAGCGCTGAATCTCATAAGCGTCCTTGTGGAAACGCGGGTACTCCAGAACCTGAGTGTCTTTTCCCGAAGCCTTCAAACCCAAGGTGGTGAAGCAATCGATCAGTCTTTTGCCACCCCAAGGGATGAGTTCTTGGGACCAAATTTCGAATCCCAAATCGCGAGCGAGGGCCGCAAAGTTCTCGGCGGTGACGGTTCGACCACGGCACTGGTCATAATCTAGGAGGCCTCGCTTCTTGAGAAAGTCTCGGGCCGGCTTAGGGACGTGCTTAGTGAGGTTGAAGTAGCCGGGGTAAGCCCCGATGTTCGAGTGGTGCAAGAAAGCCATTCCGCCGTCTTTGAGTTTCTTGCGCAGGTCGGTGAGGTATCCTTGCACGGCCTCGAATTCACAGTAGACTAGGGCTTCCCAACTAAAGCAAAAGTCGATGGACTGGTCATCGAGAAAAGCGAGAGAATCTCCGGAGCCCACCCTATAGGAAACCCGCTCTTCCCCGAACCTTTGGCGGCAACCGTAGATGCATTTCTCAGACAGGTCCACCAGCACCATATGCTGGCAATGGTCGAGAAGGTATTTGGTCCAGCGCCCAAACCCCGGCCCAATATCCAAAATGGTCTCAGCCGGCAGATGTCGGCGTATCCTGGGGTAGATGCACCAATACCATTGCATGTCCGGTCCACCCCAGCGCGCCGACCATTCATCACCCTGATACCGGCTCCAATCATAGGAGTCGTTCCAAGTGTGTTTGTTCTGCTCGTGAGTGGGCATCTGCTCGGATCTGTTTCGCAAGAATCTGGCATCAGGCCTTTGTGCTAAAGAATGAGTGCGCACCCTTTGGGTCGCGCACTCCTGGAAGCAAGGGAACTTTTCGGGTCCTGGCCTGCGTCCTTTCTTTGAGGCCGTCCAGAGCCAGGTGATGCCTTAAAGGAGGTTCCTTATGGCGAAGTCCCGTCGAGAGATTCGTCATCATCTTCGACTTCTTCACTTTCCTCAGGCACCTCATCCACCTCCCAATTGCTCGGGGCTGGTGGGGGTTGAGGTCCTAAGTCACTTGCCGGCGGAGCCGGTTTGCTGTCATAGGTCTCCAGTACGGGCTTACCTTCTTCCGGCTGCCCGTAGACCTCGATACGCTCTAGGCCTTGAGGAAGCTTTAAGCTGTCAGGTTCGTAAGTCTCCAAGGTGGGCTTCTGCCCGTCTTCCTGAATGGAGTCAGGCTCGCCTGTCTGGGCCGAACCTCCTACGCTCAGTGTCAAAACCAAAGCTAATGAGGTCAGCAAAACCCAACCACGTGCAAATATAGTTCTCATCGAATTCTCCTTCCTCTCCTATTCTTGCAGCCCCGCAAGCCTGATTCCAGCTCATACGGGCGAATTCTCCCCCATACGTGAGTATGGGTGCCCCGACAGCACGCTCTGAGAAACACTAATGTGATGCACTTCACAGATTGTCTCAACATAAAGCTTTATGTTAATCTTGACCTCAAGGAATTGGTCGGCCTCATATATGGCCTAGAAAAAGAGACAACTCGAAAGGATTATCACCCATGAAGAAACCTTGGAATGTATCGTCAGGAGGACTGATGCTGCTCCTCCTGCTGGTCTTCACCGGTTGTGGCGGAACCGCCCCCGGTGAACCCATAGCTCTAAGCTCATCTCCAGCTCAACAACCCGGTCAAGTCACTCAAAGCGTAGCCTTGGAGGGCCAAGCTGCCCCGCTCATGAGGACTGACGGCTTAGCCACGTTCCGAAAAGTGAGTGACTGGGGAAGCGGATTCACTGCCGAGATTGAAATCACCAACACCGCAAGCCAGCCCCTGGAGGACTGGGAACTGACCTTCCACCTCCCAGCTCATATCAGCAACATTTGGAACGCCAGAGTTGTTGGCACTCCAAACAATGGACTCTACCGAGTTCAAGCCATGTCCTACAATCGCGTTATCCAGCCAGGGCAGAAGATCTCTTTGGGATTCCAAGCTGCCCCGGGCGGGCAATCCGTGACCGTGACCCAGTTAACCCTAGAGTGGCCTGATTCTTCAGGTACGCCCATACCCGATCCGACACCGGATCCCGTCCCAGACCCAGATCCCGATCCCGATCCTCAGCCTGATCCCAACCCCGCTCCTGATCCCGAACCCGGCCCGAGCACTCAAGTCGAGGTTCAATACCGGGTTACCTCGGACTGGGGTCATGGGTTTGGTGGCGAGATCAAGATCACCAATCTCGATAGCCAGCCCCTGAATGACTGGACTCTAGAATTCACCCTTCCGGCTCTGATAAATGAGCATTGGAACGGGCACGTCACCGGTCGCCAAGGACAGGTCTACACTGTAGGACCAGCAAACTGGAACCGCAATATCGCTCCAGGAAACACAGTGACCTTTGGCTTCAATGGTTCACCCGGGGGAAGTTCCGCCCAAGCCACCAATTTTAAGGTCTCGGGAGAAACTCCCCAGCAGCCGGTCCCAGATCCAGGACCCGATCCTAATCCAACTCCTGACCCTACCCCTGGCCCCGATCCCGACCCTGGTCCGACCCCTGACCCCGACCCGACCCCTGACCCGAATCCTAACCCTAATCCGACACCGCCTGCCGAAGGATTCTTGAGCACCGACGGTTCCAGACTGGTGGACAATGAAGGCAACACCTTCCTGATGAACGGTATCAACTGGTTCGGAATGGAAACCGAGACCTTCGCTCCCCACGGCCTGTGGACCCGGTCTATGGACTCTATGCTCGACCAGATTGCCGAGCTAGGCTACAACACTCTCCGAGTTCCCTTCTCCAACCAGGCATTTCGGTCCGGAAGTGTCCCTAACGGCATCGACTTCCACCAGAATCCTCACCTCGTTGGCAAATCGGCCCTGGAGATTCTCGATATCCTGGTGCAGAAAGCCGGCGAGCGCAACATGCGCATCGTCTTGGACCGACATCGCCCCAACGCTCACTCTCAATCGGACCTATGGTACACCTCTGCAGTTTCCGAGGAGCAGTGGATCGCCGACTGGGAGATGTTGGCTGAACGTTATCGCAACAACCCTATCGTGATCGGAGCAGACCTACACAACGAACCCCACGGCCGAGCTACCTGGGGGAGCGGACAAATCAGCACCGACTGGCGCCTGGCCGCCCAGCGAGCCGGAAATCGCATTCTGGCGGTCAACCCCGACTGGCTGATCATCGTGGAAGGAGTGGAGTCTTACGGAGGTCACAACTACTGGTGGGGAGGAAACCTTCGGGGAGCGGCCGACCACCCGGTGGTCCTATCGGTACCCAACAAACTCGTCTACTCCACCCACGATTATGCCACTTCGGTTTACCACCAATCCTGGTTCAACGCGCCCAATTTCCCCCATAACCTGCAAGGCATCTGGGACGAAACCTGGGGTTACCTCTTGAAAGAGAACATCGCCCCGGTATTGGTTGGAGAATTTGGAACCAAATTCGAAGCCACGGCGGACCAGATTTGGCTCAACGAGTTAGTGGACTATATGGAAGCCAACGGAGCCTCCTTCACCTACTGGTGCTGGAACCCCAACTCTGTCGACACCGGGGGCATCCTGCAGAATGATTGGAGGACCGTTAACCAACAGAAGCAAAACGTCCTTAATCGACTGATGGATCGCTAAGCAGCTCAGACCCTAGAAGAGTTCCCGTTCGGGCCGGATTCCCTGGCTCCGGATGGGAACTCTTTCTCCAAGGGCTTGCCTCAAAAAGAGGTTTTGCCCTGAAAGTGCTGCAGATCCCAAATCTTAAAGTGGACAATTTTTCTTAGGAGGCTACCTTGCATTGGATCAAGATACTTCTCTTGGGACTCTTACTGAGTTCCGGCGCAGTGGCTCAGAACAGCTACTCAAGCGCAGAGCTCGACACTCTGGTCGGGCCTATCGCTCTTTATCCCGACCCCCTGCTTTCGAACATCATGGCAGGAGCCGCCTTTCCCGACCAGATAGCTCAGGCCAACGCCTTAGTGAAAGCCGGAACGAGCTCCGACGCCTCTTCTGGCTTGGAAGGCAGCGTTCAAGCTCTCATGACTTTTCCCGAAGTTCTAGGTATGATGGACGACAATAAGGACTGGACTCAGTCCATCGGCTGGGCCTCGGCTAACCAAATCACAGATTTGGTTGATGCCATTCAACGTTTTCGATTCCAGGCCAAGAGTGCCGGCAATCTGAAAACCGACGACAAGATCCAGGTTATAGAAGAGGGCGCCACCATCCGCATCGAGCCGGCTAACCCCCAGGTTATCTATGTACCGGTGTACCAACCAGATGTGGTCACCGAGCAGCAGTCAGATGGGGTAGATTTCGGGGACGTCCTGACCTACAGCGCGGGTATCGCTGCCAATGTGCTGCTTTGGGAGAACGTCTTCAATTGGGGTGACTACCACTGGTATTATCACCCAGGTGGATTCTATCCCCCGGCAGCCTATTACCGGCCCTACGGCTGGAGAGGTACGGGAATCTACAACCCGGCCAACGTCTGGCGTCCAAATCACACCACCATCGTCAATCGACCCATCAATGTGGACACCCGCAATGTCAATGTCAACCGCAACTTGAGCAACCAAAACTGGAACCGGAACGTCAACAATCAAAGTTGGAATCGCAACGTCAACCGGAACACGGCCATCCAAGCGAACAGCAGGCCCAACATTTCGCAGCCCTATTCGAGACCGCCTCTGCCCTCAACCCAACCGGCGTACCCAAATCGACAGAATTGGAATCAAACACGAAACACTAGCTTTGAACGCAGTCAGGCCGGGGATAGGTCCTTCGAGAATCGCTCCTTTAATCATCAGGGTTCTATGAGTTCAGGATGGTCCAACTACTCCAGTTCCGCAAGCACCATGCGGGCCAGTTCTCGAGGTTCATTCAGCCGTGGAGGAGGTCGTATGGGTGGAGGATTTCGACGATGAAGACTATCAAATTGAGCATATCTCTTTTCCTGGTAGCAGCGCTCAGTAGCAGCCTTTGGGCCCAGCAGGTCTTCGACACTCCCGAAAAGGCGGTCCTCGGCCTACAGCAGGCGGTGCAGGCCGAGACCAACGACACTCTGAAGGTCTTGCTGGGACCCGAGAGCGAAAAACTCATGGCCGATGAGCAAGAATCCACGATCTCGGAGCGACGAAACCTTCTGGCCTCGCTTATGGAAGAGCGCTGGGCCTTGGCTGAAAGCGAAGAGGGTCATCTTCTGAGGCTCGGTTTTGAAGGTTGGCCTTTCCCCATACCTATCACCAAGTCTGAGCAGGGCTTTGTCTTTGATTTGGCTCTGGGCAGTCAAGAGATCATGAATCGACGAATCGGAGCTAATGAGTTGGCGATCATCGAAACTTGCTATCGGCTAGGGGACGCCCAAGAGGACTTTCGACTCAGTAACCCTTCGGGCGACGGAATACGCAAATACACTGAGCGACTCAAGAGCAGCGATGGAAAGAGAGACGGCCTCTACTGGGAGACCTCAGCAGGAGAAAACTCAAGCCCTCTGGAGAAATTCTTTGTCAACGCCTGGGAGTATGCTGTCAGCAAAAGCCAAGATCAACCCTGGTTTGGGTATCGCTTCAAGTTCCTCAAGGCCCAAGGTGAGAATGCCCCTGGAGGAAGCTTCGACTACACCGTAAACGGGCATCTGCTGGCAGGATGGGCTGTGGTCGCTTCCCCTAGCCGCCACAGAGAAACCGGAGTTATGACTTTCTTGACCAACCAGAATGGAGTCATCTACCAGAAAGATCTGGGCGATCAGACCGAAGCCTTTTTCAAGGCCGCAACGACCTTCAACCCCGACGAGACCTGGGACATAGTCACTGAGCGGATCTAGACGACAAGGCTCTCATTGGACCTGCCTGAGTAACTCCACCCCGGAGTTATACAGGTGGTCCGGTGAGAGCTTAGCCTGACGAATCCGTCCTTCTCTGACCACACCCTATGCCTCGACCATCATTCAAGAGACCCACGTTTCGCGGCTTCCTCTGGCTGTTTTTTTGCCTGGGCTTTATCTTGTCGATCGTTGTTTTGGTCCCAGAAGACTTAGCTCTCGATGCCCCTTCGGAGCTTCCGGAAACAGAACGCCAGACGATCTCAAGATTTGTTGTTCCGGAACCCAACCAGAGGGTGCATTCCAGCCCCTTCGCCCGTCCGTTCTTGTTTGAGCTCGCTGGAAACGACAAGATCAATAGTTTAAGACGCGAGCAAGACGCCAAAAGGCGTTACCGTGATATCTTGGCCAATTTGAAGCCCAATCAGACCCCCAGAGTTGAGGTCCGCGACGACTCCGGGATCACCACCCTGACAATTGGAGGCAAGCCTTTCCTTACGGTCCTCCCGGAGGATTGTCCGGAGTATTACGGCAGGCTCTCTCCCGAAGACAAGCATCTGCTGGAGATCGAGGTTGCTCACACCTGGCGAGAAGTGCTCCAAGAGGACCTCATGCTGCGTTCCTTTCAACTCCAGCGAGGCTACCTTGACCTCTACAACTATCTCTTCGTGGTCTTGTTTTTCCTCTTCGGCTTGATCCACCTGTCCGTAGATTATCTGGCCCGCAAATTTTTCAGACATCCGGCTTGGAGTTTCAAAACGTTTCTTTGGCTGGGCTATCTCTGGCTCCTGGCAGCCATGAACCCATCCTTTGATGACGTGGCGAATTTCCTCAGACAGGGAGCCCTTCGTCCCCTCACCCTCTTCATCGGCTGCAGCGCGCTCGTCACTGTGGCTATTCAACTCACCAACCTGGTCCTACTTTGGTACTATCGAATTCTTGATGACTTGGACAGCGAAAATTCTCTTCGCTCACGGCAAAGACGCCTCACCATAAAGCAAGCTTCAGCCTTTGCTGTTCGGCTTTTCTGGCTGCTGGTTGGGGTGATCTCTTATCTTTATCTGCTGGGAGCAGATTTGGGGGCATTCTTTGCCGGAGCGGGATTGTTCGGTGTGGCCGCAGGTTTCTTGGGTCGAGACATCCTGCTGGACTTCTTTTATGGTATAAATGTTATCGCCGAAGACCAATATGGGGTAGGAGACTGGATTGAAACCGACCAAGAGCTTGGGGAAGTGGTGAACTTCAGCCTACGCGCCACTCAGATCCGAAAGGTCGATGGCAGCCTCATGACCATTCCCAACTCGGATCTACGTCGAGTGAAGAATCATTCCAACGAATGGTCTCAGGTAGATTATCAAGTTACGGTCTCTTATCTCACCGACACCGATCTCGCAATCAAGGCCCTGCACGAAGAAGCCCAAACCCTAATGAGGGAATTCCCCGATGATATCTTGGAGGAACCGACCCCTCTTGGAGTCCACGAGTTGAACCTCAACGGGGTGGTCCTCCGCTTGCAGATCAAGACTGCCCCCCTAGCCCAATGGCGCACCAGACGAGAATTGAACCGACGTCTGAAGCTTCGATTCGAACGCGAGGGTATCGACTTTGCCGCCACTAGGCACAGAGTTCATCTCATCGGTGCCTCGGACCAAACCCTGGAAGTCTCAGATTCGAATGAGTCGAATAGGTAAGTCCGCTGGATTGGGCTGTTCGCTCGTGCTCGGGATCCTTGGCCTAACTTTGCTCTTGTTTTGGCTCACAGCCCAGCCCGCACCTCAAATGCCCTGGTTTGAAGGCGCTCCTCGTCCCCTTATCTTGGCCCATCAGGGAGGCGAGAAAGAGTGGCCCAGCAACACCATGTATGCCTTTGAGCGGGCCTACGAGGTGGGAAGTGACGTCCTGGATCTCGACTTGCTGATGACCAAGGACAAAGTCTTGGTCCTGATCCACGACACCACCGTAGACCGCACCACCGACGGCCGAGGAGCGGTCATCGATCTTACTTGGGAGGAGATCTCTCAACTCGATGCCGCCTACAATTTCACCCTGGACGGGGACGCTACACCTCTGCGAGGGCAAGGGATCAGGATTCCGCGCCTAGAGGAAGTGTTGGAAGCTTTCCCGGATTGGCGCTTGCAGATCGAGGTCAAGCAAGCTCCCTTGGAAATTGCTTGGGAACTCGCCAATGTCGTCGAAAAATACCAGGCCGAAGAGCGCATTCTCTTGTCAAGCTTTGACGAAGCCATGATGGCTGAACTGAGACGAGCCTGCCCAAACGTGGCAAACTCAGCCACCCCAAGGGAGATTCGAGCCTTGGTCTTTG
Source organism: Vulcanimicrobiota bacterium (assembly GCA_050486105.1). GTDB lineage: Bacteria > Vulcanimicrobiota > Xenobia > Xenobiales > JADMJV01 > JAEXNA01. Next base: position 2,039 of record JBJHCR010000094.1, on the reverse strand, counting down.
CCAGTTGTTTGCGCCTGGAAGGTTTGATTTCTCCAAAATATTCGGCTTTTCAGGTCCCACTGACTTATGGTGGCATCTCGCTGGTCACTCGACGCACAGTCCAAGCCGCGCACAACCGGGGGATTTGGGTACTGCCCTGGACCCTAGACGAAGAAGTCGACGTCGAGGTTTGCCGGCAAGCCGGGGCGGATGGCTTCAACACTAACCTTCCTACCAAGATGGAGGGAGTTCGAAAAAACTGGGATCACCTGGAAGCCCCACTGTTCTCGGACTGAGACAGGAGTTCAGGAACCGCTCCGATTTCAAAACTGTTGTACCTATCAATGACTAGTTCTTTTGCCAATCTCATTTTCTTACTTGGGCTGTCCCTCCTAATTCTGGCCACTCAAATCGCTTGTGCCGACCCGGATCATCAGGCAGCTCGAGAGAGTATGGTCGTCGATACGGTGATCGCCCGAGGGGTCAGCGACCCCACCGTCTTGCAAGCCATGAGAACGGTGGACCGCCACCTCTTTGTGGATCCCGAGTACCGTCGCTCGGCTTACGAAGATCGACCCCTTCCGTTGAAAGAGGGGCAAACTATCTCTCAGCCTTATATCGTGGCTCTGATGACCGAGTTGGTGCAGGTGAAACCTGGAGACAAGGTTCTTGAGATAGGCACTGGCTCGGGCTACCAGGCAGCCGTCCTGGCCGAGTGTGGTGTGGAAGTTTTTAGCATTGAAATCGTCGAGGCTCTGGCCGAGCGAGCCAAAAGGGTCTTGTCCGAAACCGGCTACGACTCCATCCATCTGCGCACCGGAGATGGTTACGCCGGCTGGCCCGAAGAAGCCCCATTCCAGGCCATCATGTTGACCGCTGCTCCCGAGACCGTCCCTCAACCCCTGCTGGAACAACTCGCTGTTGGCGGTCGATTGGTGGTGCCCGAAGGGGGCTTCCAGCAAGTCTTAAGAATCTATCTTCGAACTGAAGACGGCATCGAATCCGAAGACGTGATTCCGGTGCGTTTCGTTCCCATGACTGGAGAGAGTCAAAAGAAGTAACCAGGAGCCGTCGCTTGGAAAAAGAAAAACCGAGCATGTCAGGATTTCATTCGATTCTCGTTCCTCTCGACGGCTCTAAGAGTTCAGAAGCAGCCATCGATTTGGCTATGAAAGCAGCGGCGCCAGGAGCTACCATCACTTTGTATCAAGTGGCCGATCTGGTGGCCAACAACTATCTTCCGGCGGGCACTGACAGCGAAGAACTCTGGGATTCCCAACTCGCCCCAGTGCAAAAATACTTGGCCGCCCTTGCTGAAAGCAGCAAGCAGCCTGGAATGAACTTCTCAGCCGTGATTGGTGGAGGAACTCCAGCTGAGGCCATTGTCGACTACGCTCAGAAAAATAGCATAGAACTGATCGTCATGTGCACCCACGCTCAGGCCGGCATCCGTCATTTTCTGCTGGGAAGCGTCACCGACAAGGTGGTCAAAACCAGCCATGTTCCGGTTATGGTCCTGCAGCCCTGACACTTTGACCTTTGTCCTGAAGCACTCCGTTCGTTTGTCGCCAGAGCCGAAGAGAAAGAAGCCCTTATAGGGCGCGAGTCGAGTTCCCTCTCAACTCATTCGAGCAGCCTCCTAGGCGCCCGCCCAGGACCAATAGCAATGGAAAGACCAATCCCAGCCCTTGAATCTGTCCCGAAGCGCACGGTAACCTGTGGGCTTAGGTTAGAGAATCTTCGTATAGACAGCAACCGAGAACCTATATATAATTAATATATGAAACCCATATCACTTTACGTTGGTGAGAGCGATTACCAACAGTTCAAGTCTCTTGCTTCCAAAGCTGGAAGACCTGTGTCAGAGCTCATTCGAGAAGCTATGTCCCGATATTTGGAAGAGCGAAGTTCGCGCCAACCTTCACTCCTGGAGCTTGAGCCTTATCAATCAGGCAAACTCTTGGTTGATTGGTCGCGCGACGAACTCCTCGACGAGATGGTGTCTCTGTGATCCTCGGCCTGGATACTGATGTCCTAGTCCACTGGATGATGGGACAGAC
>JBJHCR010000093.1:14719-19563 GCA_050486105.1 Vulcanimicrobiota bacterium | reverse complement strand
CGCTCTCTCGGTGTCGGCCATGTTGGGGATAGGTCTCAATCTCTTCAACACCTTGGCCTTGATCTTGGTCCTGGGGATAGGTATCGACTATACGATTTTTTTTGCCGAGAAGCCGGACCATCGGGACACCACCATGCACGCAGTTCTGCTGTCGGCCCTCACCACCATCCTGTCTTTCGGTCTGCTCGCCTTGAGCGCAACTCCGGTCATTAGCTCTTTTGGAGTCATGGCCTTTGTGGGGATTCTGGTATCTTTGCTGCTAGCTCCCTTGGTTGGTTGCAAGACCGAGGAGAACTAGGGGCAAGATCCTAAGGGGTGGCAAACTCCCGGGTGGCGGGGAACCCATCGCTCCCAGGGGTGCCCGGCGGCAGAGCTGCCTTGATGGGCTGTGGGAGCGCCGGTTTTCCGGAGCAATTTCAAACTCCAGGCACTACGCGGTGCGGACGTTGCACTAGAGATCGCCGAAGCTTAACACAATGAACACATCTGCAGGGCCCTGTTCCTGCACAATAATCAAGTCGTGTGTCTTCACCACCTTGCCCATAGCAGCCATCGCCCAGGCCACCTTCATCTGCATCCACAGCGAACATCGGAGCGTTCGGTGGGCGACCCAAGCGCTGGGGACAGCCGCATACCCGGCATTGGCAACGGCGGCTATGACGCCCAACACTATGATGCTTCTCTGCAAGTCCAAGAGGATGGTTATCTCAAAGCGAGTTCCGTGATGACGGCCCAGGCCACCCAAGATCTCGACCAATTCAACCTCGACTTTGTGGGTTTTGACATCGGCTCGGTGAAGGTGAACGGGACTGAGGCCAACCATCGTAGAGAAGATGGAGAGCTGATCATCGAGCCCAAAGACAGGATCTCCAAAGACCAAACCTTCGCGGTCGAAGTGGAGTACGAAGGGAAACCCGAACCTTTTCCCTCGAAATATGCCCCCGTCCCCCTGGGTTGGAATACTTTTGAAGGCGGAAGCTTCGTGGTTTCCGAGCCAGATGGGACCCGGGCCTGGATCCCGGTCAACGACCATCCTACCGACAAAGCCACCTACGACTTTCGCATCACTGTGCCGAAACCTTTGGTGGCAGCGGCCAACGGGGTACTGCAGAGCGTCGAAGAGAGCGAAGAAACTCGCACTTACCACTTCAGAGCCATGGATCAGATGGCGAGCTATCTGGCTACCGTCCATGTGGGCCGCTACGAACTGAGCGAGCAGGAAGGTCCCGACGGGGTGCCCATCCGCAATTACTTTCCCGAAGACATCAAGACCGCCGCAGAGCACGATTTCGCTCGGGTGCCAGAGATGATGAAGCTCTTTGGGGACAAGTTTGGTCCCTATCCCTTCGAGGTCTACGGCAACATCGTCATGGACACCAATTTAGGCGGAGCCGCGGCTTTGGAAACTCAGACCTTATCCCTCTACGACCGAGGCATGGTCACTGGGGACCGACGCTTCGAAAACGTGGTGGCTCACGAATTGGCCCATCACTGGTTTGGCAACTCGGTGTCTCCTTCCGACTGGAAAGACATCTGGCTCAATGAAGGCTTGGCCTCCTATGCCGAAGTTCTGTGGACCGAGCACACTCAAGGGTATGACGCCATGCAGCGTTCCTTAAGACAGGCCGAGGCCATCGTCAAGAGGCACGGCTCGTCTGCTCCCATTGCCGAGCCTCCGGCCACCGGCCTGTTTGACGCCAAAGTGTATAAAGGCGGCACCTTGGCTGTTCACGCCCTGCGCCGGGAAGTGGGAGATGACGCCTTTTTTGAAATCCTCAAAGCCTATCATGAGCGCCACCGGGACGGCACCGCCTCCACCGAAGACCTAGTGGCAGTGTCCTCAGAAGTCGCCGGGCGCGACTTGAACGAGTTCTTCGACCGCTGGGTGCGCAGCGAGGTTTTGCCGCCGGTTCCAGCTTAAAGTCTGCGCCATTCACCACGGTCAGCTCGAACGGTCCCCGACCGTGCTGCTCTAGCCTCCAGAGTATCCCGCCTGGCGGACCTTTGGGTTCTCTAGGTCTAGGAGGTCAATCGGGTGCTGCGGGTGCAGTTGCGCCCTGCCTCCTTGGCGGAGTACAGCATTTCGTCGGCGCTTTGCACCAAGGTTTCGGGGTCGAGATCGGTGTTGGGGGTGGTGGTGGCCACTCCAATACTGACCGTGATCCTATCAGCGGTAGCCGAGTGTTCGTGGGGAAGCTGAAGGCCGGCAATGGTTTCGTGCAATCGCTCGGCAAAGCGGGTGGCGCCCACCTCATCGGTGTGAGGGAGAATGCAAACGAATTCCTCCCCACCATAACGACCAATCAGGTCGATGGAACGCCCCACAGAGGCCAAGCCTGAGCCCACCAGCCTCAGACATTCATCTCCCGCAAGATGTCCGTAGTGGTCATTGTAGGGCTTAAAGTAATCGATATCCAGCAATATCAGAGACAGCGGAGACCCAAGACGGGCTCCACGGCGCCACTCCTGACCCAGAAGCTCATCGAAAGCCCTCCGATTGGGCAGCCCCGTCAATCCATCCAGCGTCGATTGGCGCCTAAGGAGATCCTGATAACTCTTCAGCTTTAAGTGATTCTCGATTCGGGCCAGCACGATAGCCGCCCGAAAAGGTTTGGTAATGTAGTCGACAGCCCCGAGTCTCAGCCCCTTTTCCTCATCTTCATCGTCATTCAAGGAGGTGATGAAAATCACTGGGATTGTGGCCGTGTCCGGATCGTTCTTCAGCCGTTCACAGACCTGATATCCAGTCATACTTGGCATGACCACATCCAGCAAGATCAGATCTGGAGGATTCGCCGAACGGACGATCTCTAGGGCCTTCTCTCCACTGCGAGCGGCCTTCACCTTATAGCGCTCGTTCAATAAGCCTACCAAAATGTCGATATTGGTAGGCACATCATCGACCACCAGGATGGTCTGCTTTTCTTGAAAGTTCACAGGGTGGCGCTCTCCGGTTCGCTCAACTCTGAAGAAAAGGCTCTCAAGCACTCGAGCCCGGTCTCGAAATCATACTCCTCAATAGCTTGAGCCAATCTCTGCAACTCCTCAGTGCAGACCGACTCAGGAAGGTGATCCTGAAGTTTCTTGAGCACTCCCGAAGCTCCAGTGTCGTCGTCCTTCAAAAGGTTTTCAAGTTCTCCCAGCAGAGCGGTGATCTCTACTCGATTCAACTCCGTGGGTTGCCCTCGGGTGTCGTGCACTTCATGGACTACGGCAAAGTGTTCCTGCAGCCCTTGAAGTATGTGATCGAGTTCCCTGAGGAAGATCTCCAAGAGCGACTGCCAGGAAGGGGAATCTTCGGTTTCCAATGCCCGGTCGAGATCCTTGACGGCCCCAAGAAGCCTGGGGGCGCTAACACTTCCCACTACCCCCTTCAAGGAATGCAGCAACCTTCTGGCCTCTTCGAAGTCTCCCGAGGACAGCGCTTCGCTTAGTTGCAGACCGGCATCGGCTTGGCGAGAAGTGAACTTTTCGAGCACTCGCAAGTACAGGTCCGAACGACCTTGAAGCCTGGCTAAGCCTCTCTTGGTATCGAGACCTGGAATATCGGGCAACTCGGCCCGACTTGTGATGGGAAGTGGCCCGGCTGCAGAAGAAACCCGCTCAGGATCGATCCACTTCACTAGGTCTGCAAAAAGCTTTGGAGGGTCAATGGGTTTGGAGGCGTGGCCGTTCATGCCGGCGGCAAAAACTCGCTCCTGCACTCCACTCATGGCATCTGCGGTCATGGCTAGGATGGGCAGGCGCTCAAATCGCTCATTTTTGCGGATCTCTCGAGCAGCAGTGTAGCCGTCCATCTCCGGCATCTGCAAATCCATGATCACCAAATCGTAGTTGTCTCCATACTTGAGCACTTTGTCCAAGGCTTCTCGGCCATTGTTGGCCACTGAGACGGTGAATCCCTCACCCTCGAGAATTCCGCAAGCAACCTCCTGATTGACCTCCTTATCCTCCACCAGAAGCAGGTGTGCCCCACGGATTCGGTCCAAGCCCTCAACAGACTCTAAACTGAACGGGTCGGCTTCCCTATGGATCCTGGTTTGATGACCAAAGGCCCCCATAATTGCGTCGAATAACTCTGAAGAACTGAACGGCTTGATCAAGAAGCCCTCGAGCTTGGCCTCGTGGGCCCTTTGCAGCATCTGCTCACGCCCATAGGCGGTGACCATGACGATCCTGGGGAGCGTCTTTAGGAGTGGGTCCCTGTGGATCTGCTGGGCCACTGTGATGCCATCCATCTCCGGCATCCTCCAGTCCAGCAGCACCAGCTCGAAGGGCTTCTCTCCAGAGCCATGAGCGCTCTTGAGAGCTTTTAGGGCCTCGCTTCCCCCAGAGGCTTCCCACACCGCAAAACTGAAACTCTCCAGGGCCAATTTCAGCACTCTTCGAGAAACAGCGTTGTCGTCTACGACCAAAACCTTTAGGCCACGAAGGTCCTTCGGCAACGGATAGCTTCCGCTCTGGGTTGTATCCACCACCCCGCACTCAATCGTGAACCAGAAGGTGCTCCCTTCACCAGGCTGACTGACCACTCCGATCTCTCCCCCCATCATCTCGGCCAGCTCCTTTGAGATGGTGAGACCAAGGCCTGTCCCTCCATATCTCCGGGTGGTGGACGCATCGGCCTGGGTGAAAGCCTGGAAAAGGCGATCCAACTGCTCCTTACTGAGACCGACTCCCTGATCGCTCACCGAGAACTTCAGCTTGACCTTTCCCTCCTGGTGCGCCACCACCGAGGTCTCCACTATGACGTCTCCGTCGTCGCTGAACTTCACCGCATTGCTGCACAGGTTGAGCAAGACCTGGCCAAGTCGCAGAGGGTCCCCTATCAAGCGGGTTGGAAC
>JBJHCR010000093.1:0-14709 GCA_050486105.1 Vulcanimicrobiota bacterium | reverse complement strand
CTCCAAGCCCTTCTTGTGGGCACGCAAGCCCACTAGGTCGGCTAGATTCACGAAGACCTGGTTCAGCTCGAACTCATCGGACTCCAGGTCGAGTTTTCCGGCCTCGATCTTCGAAAAATCCAGGATGTCGTTGATGATCCTCAAAAGGTTGCTGGCCGCCGTCCCAATCTTCTGGGCGTACAGTCGCTCTTTGGTGCCTAAATCGGTCTTGAGCAACAGGTGATTTAGGCCGATAATGGCGTTCATAGGAGTTCGGATCTCGTGACTCATGTTGGCCAGGAAATCACTTTTGGCTTGAGTCGCAGATTCGGCCTTTTCCAAGGCTTCCTGAAGCTCTAATGTTCGGGTCTCAACCACTCCTTCAAGACCATCGAGATGCTCCATGAGTTCTCGCTCGGCCTTTTTCCGGGCGCTGATGTCCCAGTTCATGCCGATCATCCGAATAGGCTTGCCCTCACGGTCTCGATAGACATCAGCGTGAGACTCTAAATGATGAGTCGAACCATCGGGCCAAACGATGCGAAACTCAGAAACGAAACCCTCGCCTCCTTGCTGGGCCACTAAAGCCTCGCGCTCCGCTCGAACCTTATCCTCGGGGTGAATCCCTTTATTCCAGGCAACCCAGGCCTGGGGAAATTCCTCCCGAGTCACCCCAAAGAGTTCATACATTTTGTCATCCCACTCCAGGCGGTCGCTCAAGAGGTCCCAGTCCCAGATCCCGATTTGTGCAGCCTGAGTCGCTAATTCTAGGCGCTCGGTGATCTTGGACAACTCAAAAGTTCGCTCTTTCACCGCCTGGTCCAGGCGTCGGTTCCAATAAGCAAAGGCGATCAGCAATAAGCAAAGCGGAGCCCCAAGCTTCCAGAGGAGCGAATAATCGAACCCTTGCTCGATCTTCATGGATCGCCATCGGCTGAAGATCTCGTTGCGTTCTTCGTCCGATATCGACGCTAAAGCCTTGTCTAGGATGTCTCGAAGGATGGGCCAATCTTTTCTGACGGCAATAGCCATGGGAAAGCGGTAGGGAGTCTCGCCAGACACTCCGATATTGGCATAGCCCAAGGCTTGAATGTTGTAGCTTGTGGTAATCAACGAGTCGATGTAATGGTCTACCCGGCCGGCAGCCAAAGCGCTGAGGGCCTCGTCGAGGTTCTCTACTTCGACGATCTCGATGTCAGGAAAATCTCTTCGAATCAGATCTCCAATAGCGTAACCCTTCACGATGGCCGTTTTCCCGTGGCTTGCCAGCTCGCTCATATCGGTGATGTAGGGATGATCATCTCGGGAAAAAATCATCGTCGGAAGCGTAAAGTAGGACTTGGTGTAGTGCAAGAACTCGCCCCGCTCCTCGGTGTAGGACAGGGCAGCCAACATATCGAGCCTCTTATCTCTGACCCCGTCAACGATCTCTTTCCAATTCCCTCCATGGGAGGGCTCGAATCTGACTCCAAGTCGCTCGCCGATGAGGTCCAGAAAATCGCCGGTGATCCCTCGATGCCGACCGGATTCGTCGAGGAACTCGATGGGTTTCCACATGGGGTCCACGCCCACCCTGAGCACGGGATTCTCCAGGAGCCAGGCCTGCTCTTCCTCAGTCAGTGGCACCAAGAGGCCGACGCGTTCGGTCCTAGGCGGAGTCAACCATTTCTGCTTGATGGCGTTGAGCTCCGAGGCCGGAACCGAATCCATGGCTTTATTCAGAATAGAAACCAACTCTGGCCAGTCCTGACGGACTCCAAAACCCAGCCTCATCAGCAGGGAGGTGTCCCCATTGATCTTGAGATTATTCAATCCTAGCTCAATGATCTTATAGTTGCAGGTAGCGAAGGACTCGATGAAGGCGTCATACTTCTCTAGAGAGACTCCTCTCAAGCCAGCAGTAATAGTGTCGACCTCTACGTAGTCCAGGGTGGGATAGAGTTCCTTGAGCTCCGAGACAAAGCCGTAACCCTTGGGAACCGCCACCTTCAGGCCTTTGAGCTCGGCAGGGCTCTCAATGTCCTGAAAACTCTTTCGAGTGACGATCACCACCGGCATCTCAAAATAGATCTGGGTGAAAGAAAGGTATTGCCGACGTTCTTCGCTCTCCATGGCGGAGATCAGATCGATCTCCCCGCGTTGGGCCATCTCTAGAGTGTCAGCCCACTTTTCGCTGGGAACCACGGTAAACTCAAGGCCCGCCCGTGTCCCTAACAACTCAAGATACTCCGGTACAATGCCTTGATAGTCACCGCCGGCGGTGAAAGCCTCTAGGGGCAACCAGTCCGGATCCCCTGACACTCTGATCACCGGATGCTGCTCTATCCAGGCTTGCTCTGCCCCGCTTAATACCAGCTTGCCTTCCAGGGAGTCTTGAGCGTGGACCATCCGAGGGAAACAGACGGTCAGACACGCCAGAAGCAGGACTGGGATAACTCTAGAAAAGCGCTTGCTGAACATCGATGAATCTACGAACTCTTTGAGCCAAACCGGTAACCCTCCCGTCGCCTGGCTGGTCCATCACCCACCTTCGGCGGGTCCCCGTACATGACAGATCGTCAGGAATCGCTAACGTCCCCGCCGAGCCATGTGGCAAAGCATTCCCGAAAGCGTGGCGTTCCGCCTTCGGCCAATCACGCAAAGTCATCCCGAGGGCGTCCCCGCAGGACCATCCGCCGGTCCCAAGTGTACTTCGCCATGCTCGGGGCTCGTGAAGCCTGTGGCTTGCCGGGTCTCCGGTTTGGCTCCAAGGCTCGGCACCTTTGTCATCCTGCACAATCTCGACCCCCAAAACGCGCCTCTTTTCCCAGGTATGTTCTCGCCTGAAGGGGGACAGACCCTCTACTTGGACGCGAAATCCCTAAATCTTCAGAAGGCCCCCTTTACATCGCCTCGAATTCACTCCATGTATTTTTGAGCCGCATCGGTTCAAAGCTTACGGGGGCCAAAACAGCCCCTTTAGGTCCGAGATCCAAGTCCGGCTCTCATCCGCCTTGATGGGAGTTCTCTCGATGAAAAAGGGATGCCTCGTTACCCTCGCAAGTCTCACTGTTTTCGCAGCTATTGTGCTCTTCGTTGCCTTAAAAATGACCGGTCCAGTGGTGGAGGCCGCAGACCAATTTTTCGCAGACATCGGAGCCGGCCGTATCCAAGAAGCTTACAACCGCACTTCCGACGATTTTCGCTCCCAGACTTCCGAACAAGAATTCGCCAACTGGGCCGCAGGGCACGGCTTGGATCGCTTTGAGTCCACCAGTTGGAGTTCCCGGAATATGGAGAATAACGACGGACGGGTGGAGGGTACCGTTACCCTGAAAAGTGGCGAAGAGCTTCCTGTCATCGCGGTTCTTGTCCACCAGAACGAAGCCTGGAGGATCCACGGGGTAGAATTCCAAGCCGCAGGAACTCCAACCACCCAACAGACTACGTCAACGCCAGAAGTGACAACCGAGACCAAGACTCCTCCGTCCCCAGGAAACGTTACTCTGGAAGATGCCAGAGTTTTGGCCCTGGGAACACTCCTTGCGTTCAACCATGCCGTGGTCACTCAAGAATTTGAAAGCTTCCACCAGGACCTGGCCGCGCCGTTCCAAGGACAATACTCCCCTGAGCAGCTCCAAGAAGCCTTCCAGCCATTCTTCGACCAAGGCATCGACATTGCTCCAATCATTGACGTCGAACCGACCTTCAACCGGCCTCCTGCGGTGAACTCCAATGGCTATCTGGAACTCTCCGGCACCTTCCCAACTCAACCGTCGCAAGTCAAGTTTGACCTCCAATACTTGGAAGAAGACGGGGAGTGGAGACTCATCGACATCAATGTCAACGTGGAATAATAGTTGAGGATAGTGAGCGGAGACTCTTCACAACCCTAAGTATTTTCGACCCAAAGTAAAAACTTCAGGGGGACAACCGAGTGCAGCCTTCAACTCGACATCCCTATCCCAGGGATTCTTGATCCGGGAGAGCCTCCAAAGTTGCGACCAGGTTAGGTTCAGAGGAAATTGCAGGGGAGTGACCATGGGGGTGTTGGTGAGAGGGTGATCGGTGCCGTACATCAACCGACCAACCAAGCGGGGGTCGTTGAGCACTTTTTGGAGATGGCGACGCCTGTTCATCTGCGTCAAAGTAGAGATGTCAGCTAGCAAATTCGGATAATCCGGCATCATCTCGAGCAAGCGTTCGACGTTGTCCTGGCCTTCGGAAGACCCGGAACTTGCCACATGGGCGGCAATGATCCGAACTCCGCACTCGAGAGGAAATCGAAGGAGTCTGGGATCACCCAAACGGTCGTCTGCCCGAGAGAACGAGTCTTCACCGCCCACGTGGGTTAAGAGGGGTAGGTCTAACTCCACCAACGTTTGGTAGTACGATCGATAGCGAGGGTTTGAGGGATCGATGTTTTGAATGTTCGGCAGCCATTTGACCAAGCAGGCTCCCTGAGCTTTCGACCAGCGCAGTTCCTCTAGGGCATCGGCCCTGTTGGGATGGACACTGGCACCGAAGTGGAGCTCGGGATATCCTCGAACCGCCTCGGCCACAAACCGATTGGGAACGTACACCTCGCCGGCCGCGGGGTCGAGTACCCCATTCTCATCGTAGGGGGCATCCATAGCCAAGATCACCGCGTCTTGGACATACTTGGATTCCCTAAGTCTCTGAGCGATGCGGTCGAGGACGACTCTATCTCCTTCGACTTGAACTTCGGCAACCGAAGTCTCAAATATCCGCAGATAAAGTGGAAACTTCCAACTCTTCCTGAGTTCTTCACTGATCCAAGCCCCGCTCCCCCCGGCCCCGATTCCCGCTGTATGGCAGTGCATGTCCAGGACACCTTGGGGCGGTGGAGAGACGGGAGTACGGAGTGGTCCGGAGAAGCAGATTTGCCGAAATGCGATGAGGACGAACAGAATCCCGAGAGCAACGAAATACATGGTCATTACGACTCCTAGACCCAGTGAAAACGACCTTTTTCAGAGCCGGCTCTCGGGGCAATATATCTCTCGCATAAGGAGATACCAGGGCTCACCTCAACGAGATGACCCTGGTTCAAGAACCGGCGATTCTAATCCTGGGATGGATTCTGAGGACTATCCCCCACAGGCTCCGCCAGACGCCCCGCTGGCTCCTCCGTCACCAGAGCCCCCACCCGAGGACCCACCAGAAGCTCCGCTACATCCTCCGGACGAGCCACTCCCGCTACCGCTGCTCCCAGCCGAACCGCCACAACTGCCTGCCGAACTGCCAGAGGAACTCCCAGAATCGGCCGAGGCCGAGCCGCAGCTTCCGCTGGAAGCGCTGGAGCCGCTCGAAGCACCCGCACTGCAAGAACTGCTACCCGACGCGGCCCCTCCACAGGCGCTGCTGTTGTTATTGCTGTCCGTACAGGCGTTGCTGGGACTGCAGTTGGGATCCGAACTTGGGTCACAGCACTGATTGGAGGGGCCCTCCCCACCTCCGCCGGAGATCTCTTGCTGGACCTGGGCATCACCTTGAACACCCAGGAAGGCTGCCAATTGTTGAGTGGGCTGAGGTTGCTTGAGAACCGCTTCGAGTCTCAGCATCATCTGAGAACCGAACTGGGCCTGATTAGGAGCCATTTGGGTTGGACCAGCCAAACCGAAGGTGTTCAAGTTGAAACTCATCTGCATGCTCTTGAGAGCCCCGCAAAGTCTCGTTGCTGAGGGATTGGCAGAAACGAAGGCGTTGATGGCAATGTTGACTCGGGTCGCGACGGTGTTCTGTATCATATTCTAAATTCTCCTTAGGTCTTGAGGTTTGACCTCATTGAACCAGGGAGCAACTTAACTCCTTATGGAATGCGGCCGTGAGTTATTACGAAATTGTGAACTATCCAAGGATTCTTGATTCAGAATCTCAGCGGGGAAAAAACCCAGGCAAAGAAGAAATCAGATCCCATGGAATCCCACCAGATCTACTCTATCGCCTTTATGGCTATAGCCCTGTTCGAAGTCACCGCTCTCCCAGTCTTTTTTCGGCGTCAGTATACCGACCCCAAACAGTACCGAATCGTGGTTGGAGCAGCATGCCTTTCAGGCTTGCTCTTTGCCTTTTTGGCGGTAGCCGTCTGGTACCGGGTGATCTAGGGCGTCTTCACACTCAACCTGTCGGCGGTGACCGGGGCGATACATCGATCCTGACTTACATCTTGCGCTCACCAAAGAACCGGGACTGGGTAAAGGTGGATAGTGGCGTCGCTCGTGACTAACCGCAAGCCATGCTGCAGGGCTTGACAGATTAGCATCCGGTCGAAGGGATCACGATGGTGATCTGGCAGCTTGCCTAAATGCTCGACATCATCTTCACCGAGAGGCAAAGCAAGGAATCCTTGGCGCTGCCTCTGCTCGCGAACGTACACCGCTACGGGTGCCGGAAGAGCGAGCCTTCCTAAACTGTGTTTGACCGACATTTCCCAAACAGAGACGCTGCTGAGATAGATATCAGTGCCATCCGTTACCATCGCCTCTCGGACCGGGGTAGAAATGCGAGGATCTCCGGCTATGTACCAGAGAAAAGCCGATGTATCGAGCAACAGCCTCATTCGCCTTGAAACGCCCTGAGTACATCGTCTGGTAAAGGCTCATCGAAGTCGTCTGGGACACTGAACTCGCCTGCACACAACCCAAACTGCGGTTTTGGGCGTTCTGCCTTGTCGGCTATCACACGTAATTCAACAACTGGTACGTTGCGTCGCGAAATAAGGACCTTCTCGCCAGCTTCCGCCTGTTGAAGCAACCTGGTTAACTGGGCTTTGGCCTCGGAGACATTCACGATGATCACAAATCCAGGATAGTCCAAGAAGTTGGACCATGTCTACCCCCCCCAACCAACCGCCCCAACCAAAGCTCAAGTAACACAGGCGCCGGTGAGAAAATCCCAAACGGCCAAATCCGCCTGAAGCATGGGATTGTCCCTACGGCGTATGGCGCAAAACTTGCGTGCCTGGGGGGATGCAAAATCTGGAATTCTCACTAGAGCCCCAGTCTCTAGCTCCCACTGCACCGACCAGGATGACAAAACGGCCAAGCCCAAACCACCCAAGACTGCTTTCGGTTGAAAAAACACTCTATCATGGACTCGAGGTTCCAGAACGATACTTGCAGACAGGTGACGGAAAGTTCTATGTTAAATCGTGGAACAGTCAGAGTACAAGATTGATTCAAGCAAACAAGAAGGTCGTATTTCTGTAGGCTTTCTAGGCGATTCAGCGCTCTTTAAGAGTCTTTTCCTAGAATCCCATGAGAGGCCGTCCGACAAAGAGATTGCCCAAGGAGACCCTTATGCTCAACTCAACATCTCGCAAACTCAATTTTCTATTTACCTCTGACGAACACGGTTATATCACGAGGCAAGCGCAGCTTCAGAGTGAAGTCGACCGGACACGCCAGGCCAACCCTGAAGGAACGCTTCTGATATCCTGCGGAGATATCTTCGAAGGCTCCGCCGAAAACGGCGTCCTTGGCCCGGAGGCCTCCCTAAGAATGCTGAAAACTGCTGGTTATGACTTGGTTACTATCGGCAATCACGACTTCGACCGAGGCGCAGCAGAAGCACGCGAATGGATCGCCAATCTTCCTTCGGACGTGCTGGTATCCAATCTCAAGGATAGCGCCACCGGTGATTTGCTGGAGAACACTGCCGCGAGTAGAATTTATGAACTCAACGGGGTCAAGCTAGGATTGATAGGCGTTACTACACCGGAAACCGTAGCCATACTGCCCAAGAGCAAACTGGAAGGTTTGAGTATCGAAGACCCTACCCCAGCTGTTCGCGCCGAGGTGGACAAGCTCAAAGCCCAGGGTGTGGAACTGATTGGGGTGGTGTCGCATCTCGGGTTACCAGGGGATCGACAGTTGGCTCTGGATGTTCCCGAACTCAACTTCATCTTAGGAGGGCACACTCACAACGCCACAGATGAGCCCGAGCGAATCGGGCAGACCTTGATTGCCCATCCTGGTGCCTTCAGGAAACAGATGGGAAATCTGGAGTTGGAAGTGGATCCCCACACGAGCCAAGTGGTCGGAGTTAACTACAACCTGATTTCTGGTGATGATAGCCGCGCCTGCAACGGAGAAGTTGGCAGACTTGCGAAGGATTTGCAAACCAAGGTTGAAGCTGTGATGGGAGAAACGGTTTCGACCTTGCCCGAAGCAATCGACTACGACCCGGACAGCCTGGGTGAGGGTATGGAGTGGCTCCTTGGGGAAGCGGTCCGAAGCAAAACCCCTGCCGAAGCCGTCTTAATCAATCAGAAGAACCCTAGGGCAGGCTTAGAGGCCGGAGATGTGAAGGTGGGGGATGTGTACAACGCCTTTCCTTTCGACAACCGGGTGGTCACCTTAGATATGACTGCGCAAGATGTGCTGAGGTTACACGCGGAGAGCATTCGTCGAAACGACCAATCCAGCTTCGCGGTCACTGGGGAACAGTTCACAGTGGCCTGCGATGTGCCCGAACGACAACTCATTATGGTCTCCAATTTGCCGAAGGACAAGGTCGTGGAAGACCTAGAGCCGTTGCCATTATGGGGACCAAAGGTTGCCTCGATGAATTACAAGATCCCTGAGGATCGAGTGGTCAAGGTGGCCAGCCTCGATTACCTCACCGCTGGAGGCTTGGACTACTTTCCACCTGGGACGCCCGTGGAAGCCGAACACGGCACCGTGCGGGAAGTGGTCCAGGATCATTTGTCCACACATTATCCACCGGCCTCCCAAACCGGACAAGATCCGGGATGAGGCAAGAAAAACTCTGTTAGTTAAGTCCCCTAATCAAGCTATCCTAGTGCTCTGTCAAGCTTAAGAATTGGGATTGGGCCTACGCAAGCCGAAGGCGCTCCTCAAGCCGCAGGCGTTACGCAGTCCGGACACCATCAATTTTTGCTACATCCATTCTCGGTTACGTACAACTAGGCACCCGTTCCGGGTCCCCGGCCCTCGAATGGATTTTGCCAAACACCCACTGCGCGGGTACCCGGCCTCGTCGACCTAACCCGCAAATTTAAACTTGACAGAGCACTAGGCCCATGAAGCAAGTGGATATCCACGAAGCCAAGACGCATCTTTCGCGCTTGATTCAGGATGTCCAAGCTGGGGAAGAGGTGGTTATCGCCAGGGAAACCAACCCATTGTTCGACTCATTTTCCAAGAGTCGGCGAAGCCCGCCCGCAAACCCGACAGACAGCCAGGTAGCCGACAGGCTCTTGACCCTATCTACGAGAACCTCTGGCCGTGAGTTCTGTGATCGAAGCCAAGGGATTGGTGAAGCGCTACGGAGATTTTGAAGCGGTAGCGGGGATCGACTTCGAAGTGCATCCGGGTGAGTTCTTTGGATTGCTGGGGCCCAACGGCGCCGGGAAGTCCACCACCATGAAGATGATCTACCGGCTCACCCCGGTGACCGAGGGGCGTTTAGTGATCCTGGGCAAGGAAGCCGGCAAGCAAGACCGAGCGATCAAGGCCGAAATCGGGGTGGTGCCCCAAATGGACAATCTTGACGAGGAGCTCGATGTCTTCGACAATCTCTACATCTACGGTCGCTTCCACGACATCGACTCGGAAACCGCCAGGAGCCGGGCCACAGAGTTGCTGGAATTCGCCGAATTGTCCTCTCGGGCCCGAGCGCCCCTTAAGTCGCTTTCCGGGGGGATGCTGCGTCGCTTGACCTTGGCTCGAGGCCTGATGAACGAGCCGCGCCTGCTGCTCCTCGACGAGCCGACCACCGGTCTAGATCCCCAAGTGCGCTTGTCCATCTGGGACAAGCTCTCGGAGCTGCGCCGCAAAGGAGTGACACTGGTGATGAGCACCCACTATATGGACGAGGCCGAGCGCCTCTGTGAGCGCCTGCTCGTTCTCGACCACGGGCGGATCATCGCCCAAGGGACCCCCCGAGAGCTAGTGAGCCAGCACGTCAGTCCCGAGGTGGTGGAGGCTCGCCTCTTCGACCTAGAGCTTTCCATCCTGGAGAAGGCGGCAGCGGAACTCGAGGCGACCTTGCTGGTTGCTGCCGACCGCATCAGCCTCTTCGCCCAGGACGGACGCGCCGTTCTTGGGGCTCTGGCCGAAAAAGGAGTAGACTTGCCCGGGGCCTATGTTCGACCTGGGAATCTCGAGGATGTCTTTCTTCATCTCACTGGGAGATCACTGCGGGAATGAGAGAATCCTCACTTCGCCCCATCAGCGCCTGGAGAGTTTGGGAGCGGAACTTCCAGGTCTATCGCAAACGCTGGATGTACGGTCTGCTGCCGAACTTCTTCGAGCCCATCTTCTATCTCCTGGGCATGGGCTTCGGCCTGGGCGCCTATGTCAGCGGGGACGGGGAGATCGGCTCCAACTACGCCGCCTTCATCGCTCCGGGACTGATCGCCGCTTCGGCTATGAACGGAGCGGTTTTCGAGAGCACCTATAACGTCTACGTCAAAATGCACTTCGCTAAGATCTACGATGCCATGATCGCCACCAGAGTTTCGGTGGGAGACGTGGTCATCGGGGAAATTTTGTGGGCCATGACTCGAGCGCTCCTCTACGGCGCCGTCTTCACTCTGGTCACCTTCCTCTTCGGCCTAGCCCCTCCGGTCAGCCTGGCCTTCATACCGCTGGCCCTACTGCTGATCGGGTTTGCCTTCGCTTCCTTAGGGATGGCCTTCACCTCAGTGATCGCCTCCATCGACCTCTACAGCTACTTTTACACCATGTTCTTGACCCCGTCGTTTCTCTTCTCGGGGATTTTCTTTCCGGTTCAAGAGCGCTTTCCGGCAGAGCTGGTGATGGTGGCCCAGCTCACCCCCCTCTACCACGCCGTTCAACTCATTCGAGCCATCATCCAGCCCGGCACCGAGGAGGTGGCCGCCGTCTGGAGCGTGCTCTACCTCGTGACTTTCGGCCTCACTCTCACCATCTTCGCCGTGCGACGCCTCAGTCGCAAATTGCTGGCTTAAGCTATAAGGGGTGCACGATTTGCGTTCTCGAATCAAGCCCCCATGGAGCGGGTAGTCAACGTCGTCGGCTCATTCGAAGAGGCCGATGAGTGGGACATCCACCATAAGGTGGAGATCAGCTCCGCCGAGAGGCAGATAGTGGCGCGGACTTTTTAAGATTTGCCAAGGTTTTGTCAAGACCGCCGTCTTCCTCAAAGAGTTCGTCGGCGGGGTCACGGACTACGAATAGTGGCAACTCACCCGGCAAGCCTGGCTTGATCGCCGAAGGGGGCTGACTGCTGTGCCTCAGCTAAGAACTGAAAAGCCCGACAAAATCCAACCCCGAGCCGTGCCCGCCTCCACTTGCCCACGATGAGGGTCACGTGGTACCGGCAACACTCTGATTCTGAACACCGGTACGGCCGCATCGAGCCTGGTGGGAATGAGCAAAAGGAGACCTCCTAAAGATACTGAGGGCGAATCGCCAGACCTCTAGGGGCGTTTCCCGCCCTCGGCTGTCATTTGTGTCTTAAGGATCTGGCCAGGAATAACTTCCCGATTTGGAGCGCGGATCCATCCCGGCTGGCTTCGTTGCTTTCTCCTTATTTGTGTCAAACAAACCGCGTCAAAAGCGCCTTGCCACACCCACGGGGACGCGGGTACCCGGCGCCTCCGCACTCGAAACTAGAAAGTTATTCTTGGCCAGATCCTAAGGCCGAAGGGTGATGACATTGTCTTGGATCTGGTACCACGGACGCTCTCCGTATAGGAAATAGTTCGTGGTGACTCCTTCGATGTGGCTCCCATCGAAGGGAACGGAGATCACACCATCTTCGTATTTCACTCCGAGCTCATCGATGACAGCCTGTTCAGGCACAGGAATGCCAATGGCCCGAACTTGCTCAAAATCAGTTGGAAGCTTACCTTGGTCCGCCCGATAGGCGATCACTCCGGTCGCTAGGGCGATCCCGGTGACCTTGGCCCGTATCAACCCTATTTGGGCCTCGGCTCGGACGTAATTGGGAAGCATCATGATCGCTATGACTCCTGACTTCCCGGTCAGGTAGTTGGACAACGAAGGATTTTGTATATGTTCAGGGACTACATAACGACCTTCCGAGAGGAACATGTCATTCATCTCAACCGCGATATTGCTGTAGATGCGTACTTCGCGGGAGAAAAACCCGGGAAATTGAAACAGGGCGAAGTCCAACTCGTCTAAGCCTTCGAGGGGCTCTCCCTTTGCGATCCGCTCACTGGTAGCAAGAAAGCCATTCATTTCCGATTCCATGGTCAGCGCCATCTGGTCCCTGACCGATATGCTTTCGGTTAGGCGAGCAGTCAGCTCTTTCCACTGCTTGGCTGTCAAATCGGATCAGCCCAACATAGCCGTCGACACCGATGGCCTGGATAGCTACTCCGATCATGTCACCAATGAGGCTGGTATGGTTTTGGAGAGTTCTTCCGAACTGGACCACGGTCACTGTCAAATCTGCTGCCGACCACGCTTGACCCTGTTCAAGCTCGGCTTCGGCAAATCCGATCATAGCCTGGGCACTTGCTCGCACCGACATATAGTTCATCACGATGGTCGTGAGTTCCATCGCTTCATCGGGGGGTGCAAAGATTGGCTTTCTCATACTTACCGTGAGGTCGGGAACGAGTTTCCGAAAGTCCGCAAGTGCTGCTTGATATTCGGGGTCCTGCTGAAGCTCACTGTGGTCTACGAGTTCTCCGCTGCCTTCAGTACTGTAGGTTTGCCAGGCCTTGACCTGCTCTTCAACAGGGGAGCCAGGCTGGTACTCCTGCCCCTTACGACCCCAGTAGGGCATGAAGGTCGGGTTGAGAAAGCCGTTCCTCTCAGGGTTGTCAGCTTCGGATTGAATCGCTTGAAATCGTTTGGCAGCCGAGGCCCGCATGGCCTCGACCCTGTCGGGATTGTGAACTCTGGGAAACTGAAGCCAGAGAACAAAGCCGAAAACGAGAAGCAAAAGGCCCACGAGGAATTTTTTCATGAGAAAAAGTTGCACATCAACGGCTCAACTCCTTGCCGCCTCAGTTTCGGTGGAAGCGATACGAGAGTGTAAAACATGAATCCCTTACTAGGGGTTCCAAACAAGGAAAAACTCTTACCTTGTCCCTATACTTCTGTGCGTTGAGTGGGCAAGTTATGCTGGGCGAGGAGGCGCCGTTTCGAGTTGCAATTCTTCTTCACCGAGCAAGATTGCGGGGCCACCGGGTCTTGTAGAACCGAGAGGGAGGTCGTTGAGCAGCAAATTTCCCAACCACTGTGAGATCGAACATTTTCAAACCCATCCGAGGGGCTTTCTTCCTTTTAGCCTTGCTTTGCGAGGTTAGCTGAAAGGGAAGAGTTCCAGATTCGGGTTGCTCATCCGCTCGTTCCAGTGGTCAAAATTTGCCTCCTTGCCGTCGCGGCCAAGCCCCCCCCGACTGCAGCCGTGGAGAGGACCAAGATGGCCCCAATGGGAGAGATGGTGCCAGCCAAGGCCAGACACCCTGCGGCGGCAATACCGGCCCCCGCGGCCGCGCCCAACAGGAATCTTTTCACCGGGCTCTTCTTCAGGTCACCCAGCATGGGGGTGCGCTCGAGCGTGGACAAGGAAGGGTGTAGGTGTCCCGAGGTAGTTCATCGGACGAGCCTGTATCTCGACGGAGAGGAGAGCAATTGAGCGAGAAATGCTTGAGGTTGACATTGCCTAATTTCATCGAAATCTCCTTGAGGAGGCCAGGCCGTTACTCAGAAGGCAATCTTCTGACAGCTACATCATAACACTTAAAAAAAACCTTAAATGTTACACCGAGATGAACACTTTCCCATATCGTAACAGGCCACCGATCTTTAATCTGTTCCAGTCTTTCCCGGGTGACATGAATGTCACCGTCGAGGGAGCCGGAGAACTCATCGAGCCAATCCCAGTCCTTGGCGATCGGCTCGAGGACAACCGAGATGCCGAACCTGTGGATCCGAACTTCTTCAGAGTCGAATCGAAACTCCTTGGGAAGCCTCACGGCCTGGGAACGGCCTGAGAACGGCCTGACCAAAACACCTTTGCTTTATCCATGAGATCTCCCTGAGATATATCAAAACCATATCTCACTCACCAAGGTATGACAATCCGGCCCAGCCCCGGCCTACCGATCCGGCTCATTCTGCGGCTTTACGAAAGCCTGAATGCATCCCCGAGCTTGTTCGACGCCGATGACCTCCCGCACTGAGAACACCTGTCCGCGGAGTTTGCTGGGGTGGATCAGGCCGTCTTGTTTGACTCCGAGGTCGACGAAGGCACCTTCGTCGACTTAACGACTTTTCTTTGCTGGAGCTAGTAACGACAGGGGTTTGCGCGTCCCGAAAACATAGTTAAATTATTAATCAAGGGAACGATTTGGGCGAAATTGTTGGCAAATGGTTATCAACTTGCTAGAATAAAAACTGACCCCCCGCAAGGTGGGAGTCGGCCGCTAACCTAGGTTAGCTTGGTATCGGAAGAAGCACTCCCATTATCACGGGGCCGTCGGGAAAACAGATCCGTGATAAATGCAAGGAGTGCTTCGACCGTTTTAGGGGTTAGCACAAGCTTGAAACCCAAGATATTCATCTCAAGTATCATACTCGCATCACCGTCCTTTCTTGAAGAACAGCGCGCCAAATCCCCATAGCACCAGACCTTGCGAGGTCCACTCCCGAGAGAGCTTCTCTTCTGACTAGGGCCGGTTCTCTGCCCTTCTGTGATAGACCCCGAAGGGCCACGATGCCGACGGCAGGGCGGGAGAAC
>JBJHCR010000092.1:0-19654 GCA_050486105.1 Vulcanimicrobiota bacterium | reverse complement strand
GTGGGAGCAATTCATGAAGGAGATTCTTCAACCAGTCGATCATTGGAAAGCGGCCTAGACGCTCAAACCAAGTACCGACAGGCGCTCGCGCGTGCATGAAAGATGGAATGCTCCCATCGCCATCTTTCCTCGAGTTTGCTGGTGTCGAGCCTTCTGTGTTCCGAGTCTATCCGGTGGAACTTCATGTAGCTGAGAAATTTCATGCCTACACCTTGCCGCGAACTACCCCGAACTCTCGGGTAAAGGATCTGCCGGACATTGCTTTGCTGGCCACTCTGCGCGAGCTGGAGCTAACAAAGGTTCGAGACGCCATTCGACTCACGTTTGAAAGAAGGAAGACACATTCCATACCAGGCGCCTTTGCCAGCCCGCCGGACTTTTGGGGGTCCCCGTATGGCAGACTCGCTTCGAGTAATCGACTTCCTTGGAAGAGCCTTGAGGATGTTTGGACGGCTGCCAAGGTGTTTTTGGAGCCCGCTCTGAGCGATGGAGAGGCAATTTGGTATCCTGAAGAATGGGTCTGGCAGTTCACCCACTAAAGTGATCCCCGATAGCTTTTCAATCTCAGGAGCGTCTTTATAGACCGACGGTTCACTCATAAACCGTCATGCCGATCACACAGGATCGACCTCGACACTTCTGGTTCGAGAAGGACAAACCATTGACTCAATTAGAATCGCCAGTGTGCCAACTGGACCAGTCTTGTCTGTACAAAACCAACCGGCTCTCCCTGCCCTCGTTTGGTCGTTGCACTCTGCAGCCGGTTTTGGATCCCACACCGCTTTTAGACAGCAAAATGCGCTGGATATCCCATCTGAACCACACTCAACAAACTGTACCTATCTCCACTCGCAACTTGCCCGTTTTCTGGCGAATCAGCGTGTCATAGGGCGGGGAGGCCCGTGGTTATGGGGTTTCTTAAAATTTCTGGGAGCGATAGTGTGCCTATAGTGTGCGAGAGGTTTCTGGAACAGAATCGGGTGCTTATTAAACCAGTCTGGCTGCTCGTTTCTCGTACTTAACAAGGAACGGCTGTTTGAGGTAACCTCTTCAGACAATGACCCGAGACTGAATCTGCATCCTATCCAGAGCCACTCGGATAGGCTGATAGATCTCAAGATCACCATCAATCGCCTCGAAGGATATAGCCAGCGCATATTTGGCCGCGTCCAGTTCGCATTTGGACCACCCCCGATGACCAATGACTGCCAGACAGAAGTCCTCGGGTAGCTGGTGAGCCGGAAGAACCGCCCAGTCCTTCTGTAGTGTGGACTGATTGCGCCGGTGGCCCTGGATTGCGCCGTAGTCGCCTCTCTCCCGAATTACCCACGGAAATATGTTCTCGCCGTCGGTGCCGTCACTCTCGACTTCTTTAATCATCCGACCCAAGAAAGAATCCCGCGACTCGTTGACCTTGCTGACATCCCAATCTAACCAGGTTGAGAGATACCGCTTCAGGTAGCGCCGAGTTCTTCTTGGCCGGGCCGCGTACGATAGAGTGACATCTATTCGAATTCTCTGCTCAGCCGCCGCGTTCTGAATCTCCTCAGGGATAACAATCTGGTAGATGTGAGCCTGACCAGCAGACAGTGTCGAGAGTCCGGAACTTATGAGCGTGACTCGATATGGAGTGTTGGATAACGCACGTTCGGTGTCCGGTCGCCCGTAGCCAATCATTCGGATGGTATCCTCGGTTGGGTTCTCTTCTGCCCATTTGGGCCACCTGGCTGAGTTCGCGATGAGCGCTCTGTAAAGCAGACAGGGTTCGGAAGGGAGCAGTCGCTGAAGCTCTGCAGCCAGACGGGCAACTTTGGGTGCGGCATAAGAGGTCCCCGCGATGTCCCTCGCGTGAGCTGGGCCGGGTTCGTGCAAAGTCGATCGCAACAGGGGAGGTGCCGCCGCTCCTTCAAATCTCAAATGAGGTGGGTTGTTTTCGTCTTTGCACCAGTCGCCGCCGTATTCTACAACGTCGGGGCGAAGGGTATTCCAGGGGCCGTATCCGGATCTGGAAAACCCCGATGGACCTTCGGCCTGAGACAGCCCGGTAGTCGGGGTGTCTGGATAGCTTATAGAGCCTACTACTAAAGCTTGAAGGCCCTCAGCGGGGCTGGCTATGCGGCAAGATTTTGCTACGAGATAGCTTGGGTGCGAGCGCCCGGCCTGCAGATGGTTCAGCACGCCGAGATTCCCTGTTCTGTCATCAGCATACGCGATATTACCCGCTGATTGAACGAAGAGTACATCGTGCTCGTAGGACAACTGATCCATCGTAGCGGCCCAGGCCGAAATGTGCTTTAGTCGGCACGGGAATCGCGAATTGATGGAGTGGTTGAAGATGCGAGTATCGGCACGGTTTTGGACAACGTGCTCCAAATAAGAGGGTGGGTGAAGCTCCCTTGAGAGGCTGCAGTCCTTATCCAGAACACGCACATTCTGGAGCCAGAACGGCAATTGGTGTTCTCCTTGCTCTGGAATATCTTCTCCGAAGAGAACAGCCCCGGCGACGCGGGTCCCGTGCCCTGCTGGCCTCACAAAATCCGCGACGGAATCTTGTTCGTGGGGCACTAGAGATATCGAAAGTTCCCGATCGATGGCCGCCGCAAGAAATCGATGCTCTTCCTGTATCCCGCTATCGATGACGGCGACGGTCGGTGCATCATCGTCTGGTTGAAAAAATCTGAGATAGGGTCGCGCTTCTTCGCCCCTAGCGTGGGTTTCGGGAGTGGGCTCAATCTCTGGTGGCTCCGTAACTTCGAAGAGATAAGGAAAGTTCTGTACTAAGTCCCGCAGGCCTTGACCGGAGATTTCAAGTCTTGCTTCCAAGCAGTCGGGAAGCTTGACAAGAGTGCGGGCGGCGTTTTCCCGTAAATGATGAATCTCGCCGTTGTAAGCCCGGACGAACTTGAGTAAGCTCTCTTCGCGTTTCTCAGAAAGCTCGTCCAACTCCATATTTGCTTTATCGATTTTTCGCTGCCAACGGTCGAGCTTTGCTTGATACCTCTGGTCTGTGTCTTTATCAGTCCGTTCAGGCATGGGGGGAAGCCGTACCTGTCCAGCACACTCGATGCTCACATCGACGGTATAGATAATGGAATCGTCCAAACCTGGCCAACTGTTCCAGAGGTTAGGAGAGAGAATTCGCTTAAGGCGCTCCTCATCGTCCTCAATCTGATACACCTTCGCTAGCGAACCAGTCCCATGACCTTTAGTCTCGAATTTGTCGAGCACTTCTTTCAGTTTCTCGAAGTTTATGTCCTCAGAGGCTACGATGACGTACCCATCCTCTTCCTCGGCCACGATTTCCAGGCCGAGCGACGTGATGAGCCAATCTATGTCCTGGCTGGGCTCAATCTCGAGAAGTAATGGCACGCCGCCCGGCAACGGAGGCGCTTCCTTGGGGCGATTCGCGTAGCGACCTGCCCAGAAGTTGACGCTTCGACTGAGACCAGCTGAAACGTGCTGAACGTGTGCCGCCCGATTCTTCTTATTCTTCTCGGTTCTCGCGACAGCTTCACCTCCACCAGGCAGTCTGGCGGCCCCCTCGACGATAAGAGGAATAGGCAGATGTGGAAAGTCGCCCCCTAGCGCCACGAATTATCGTCCTGTTCTCAGGTCTTCGATAGCTTGAATCAGATCTTGTTGCCCCACTGGAAGGCGCTCAGAAAGAATCGCTGACTTGGCCGCATCTTGTGCTGTTTTCACAACCTTGGCCGCGGAGGCGCCTTTGAGGCGCTCGACCAAATCGGTCCAGTCAATACTCCGCTCGATCTCAATTGTGGAAAGGCTCATAAGCAACAGCTTTCGGATCTCCTCAGGGCCCGGTGGTGGTACCTCGAGCACTTCGTCGAATCGCCTGAATAAGGCCGGGTCAAGGGCACTGTCCAGATTAGTCGCGGCCACAAGAAGGCCGGGTGCCTGATATTCCTCCAGCAGAATGAGAAGCGTGTTGACGACCCGTGGCATCTCTCCGACATCGTTCGTCACTGTTCTGGCGCGTGCTACGAAATCGCATTCATCGAGAAAGAGAAGAGTTGGTACGGTCCGAACTGCGTCGAAAATGCTTCGTAAATTTGATGCCGTCTCCCCAAAATATGAGGACATAACGGCGTCGAATCGGACCTTCATTAGAGGCAAACCGGTATTTCTAGCCAGTCTTTCAGCGCCGAGCGACTTGCCGCAGCCTGGTGGCCCGTAGAGGAGAATTCTCTTCCTGTAGTTTAGGCCGTGTCGCGCCAGTCGGTCGCGAGCTGCGTACTCTTTTTCGATCCTTTGAAACCGCGCCTCGACATGACCAGGCAGAACCATGTGGTGCCGCAGGAGCTCCGGAGGTAGGAGTGAGGTGAAGTTCTGCTGCTTCTTGCTCAACGGGAGCGAGGAAAGTGCCCTTGCTGAGCCGCCGCTTTTTCGCTGGGATGATGTCTTTTCGAGAATCTTCTCCAGCTGTTTTGCAAGCTTCGTGTGCCCGACCTTTTTCTCGTCTTCAACGATGGAATGGGCGAGTGAGCGCAGGCCAGGATGTTCCGCGTCCTGGATAAGGCGGAAAAGGCGTTTTAGTGTGTCGGCTTTCATCTTCTCAATTTGAACTTTGTTCTATCATTCTGTGTTTCCCTGCGCCTCACTGCCTCGATATATCTATTCGTCGGAATCTCAAGAATGCCGCCCAGCTGTGCCACCCTAGCGAGGAACGTGAAGAGAATGCAGTAACCAGGCCGCCTTCAGTTCGTGGCCAGGAAGATTCGTATGGACAGAGACTTACCGGAGGCGTGGACAAAGGGGACAACTCCGCCGAAGAGACCTGGGTGCTAACCCGAAAGCTTGGTGCCCGAGCGGACTTGCCCTCTTTGACCACCCCACGACGACGAGGGTGAAGAAAGCCCTGTTCCAGGCCATTGTGTGGAGACTGGAACAGGGTCAGCAAGCCTTTTTTAAGATATGGGTTTTGAGGGGAAGAGGAGAGGCCGGCCAGATGGACGGCGGCCAGGCCGAGGGCCTGGCTCCTTGGCTGGAAGTCAGCCACGTCCATAGAGCAGGTTGCTAACCTGCCCGGCCACCTCGCTC
The DNA here is from genome assembly GCA_050486105.1 of Vulcanimicrobiota bacterium. GTDB lineage: Bacteria > Vulcanimicrobiota > Xenobia > Xenobiales > JADMJV01 > JAEXNA01. The sequence continues at coordinate 14,596 of JBJHCR010000092.1, read as the reverse complement.
TGCATCGAGGGGACAACGTGGGAATAGACATCCAGGGTCATTTTCACGGATCGATGGCCCAGCCTATCGGCTACGAGCTTAGGATGGACCCCGGCCGACAGTAATAGGGTGGCATGGGTGTGTCGAACCGAGTAAAGGTTCAAACCCTCATCCATCCCCAGCTCTTGAATCAACGGCTTGAAGTGCCGCCGCCGGAGGTTTGCGCTGAAGAGCGGCTCTCCGTTTCTGCTGGTGAAGATCAACTCCTTGGGTTCACCAAAGAGCCGGATTTGTTCCGCTCTATGTCGCTCAAGGTCTTCGAGCAGCTCGTCAGGCAAGGAGATAGACCGAACACTCCCTTTGGTCTTGGGTGCCTGGAATGACCAACCACCCCCCTTACGATGTCGGTAGATAGTTCGTTGAACCCGAACCAGCTTCTTCTCGAAGTTCAAGTCCTCCCATTTGAGGGCCAGATACTCACCCGGCCGCATCCCGGTACCGAGAGCCAGAGCAAAAACGACACCCCGCGGCGTGCAGTAGGCCGCTTCCAAAAACTCCGGCACCCGATCGAGAGGGATAATCTTGATCTTCTCTTCTCGCGTCTTGCCCCTGTCCCTTGGCACCTCAACTCCATCCATCGGATTGATTCCAATAAAACCCCACTTCACGGCCTGCTTGTAGGCCGAACCGAGTACGGTGTGAACCTTCTGTACGGTGACCACGGCCAGGCCTCTTTCCAGCAAAGCGGAGTAGAGAGCCTGGATCTCAAGGGTCGTCACCTTGGAGATGAGCTTTGTTCCCAGCCCTTCCCTGAAATAGTTGCTCATCAGTTCCGAATAGTTATGGTAGGTCACGTCTCTGACCCTGGGTTTCACCGCATCCTTCAGCCACTTGTCCAGAAAAGAGTTGAGCGGCATCTTCTGGGGTTCGACAAAGCGCCCTAGATCGATTTCACGCAGGACGCCGTTCAGGTACTTCTGGGCGTCCCTCTTGGTCCCGTAAACAGTCTTGTTGTGGTACTTCCGTTTCCCGGTCACAACGTCGCGGCCGAGATAGATCCGCACCAGCCATTTTCGCTCACCGCGATTGATGAGTTGTCCAGCCATAGTTCCTCCTAAGAAAAAGGCCCCGAGCGGGGCCGGTCAAGGCGGTGGGTGATACCCACCGCCGACTGTCCCAAGCGGTCAGCTTGCCTGCCGCTCCAAATCTTCGTAGCTCATCCCGCCTGCAGCCACCCAATCGTTGAAAGCCTGGACCTCGATACGGACTGTCCGTCCGACGCGTACGCTGGGGAGGCTCCCCTGACGAACCGCTTCGTAGATACTCCAATCGCTCAGGCGAAGGAGCGCCGCGACTTCGGCTACTGTGTAGAATTCGAATTTCTTATCCAACCTTCGCCTCCATCAGCCAGTCGGCCAGGCGCGCTACTGTAGCCTGACCCAGTGGGTCTTTGCGGGCTTGCTTGGCAGCGACAACGTGGGAGCAATCCTTGAGGTGGCCCCGGTACTGACCCCACTTGCAGTCGCAGGTCCAGTTAATGCCTTGCTTTTGCACAAGGTAGGTGTCACTTTCGCCAATCACCAGCACCTTCTCGTGCCCGACGACAATTACGCGGTGATTCTTCCGAAGACGGTCTGCCTTCTCTTGAACGGTTTCAGCCTTTAGGTTCTTCATTTGTTCCTCCAAAATAAATTATCGACTGTCGATATTGTATCGCAAGTTCAACAGTTGTTCAATACCCGGCTGTCGTTTTTTTGACGAAAGACAAAAATAGAATTAGAATCAGCCTGTGGCTGAAGAATGTTCCGAAGAGGGTTGCAATAACAAAGCTGTCGCGCGCGGTATGTGTTCCAAGCACTATCAGCGCTGGCGAAGAACCGACGACGCCGAGACTGGCCAGGTGGGCCGACCCCGTCAGTATGCAAAAGAGATCGGTGAGAAGCACCAGGGGGCTCCCCGTATCACCGTCCGGTTGAAGCCTGAGCTGATGGAGTGGGTGAAGAGCCAAGGTGGGGCCACCTTTCTTCGTCATGTGAGCGGCCAGCTTTACGAGCTGAAGGACAATGAGAAATTCCAGGATTGGTGGAATGAGCTGAAGCTGCCCGAAGAATAGGTGTTCATTGAAGACCGAGCTTGCTCGGTCTTGCCAGGCCACCGGCCTGGTTCCCCTCCCTCTCAGCCTTCGAGGGCCTGCAACTTACCTTCCGTGCCCCCAATCTTCGCTACCCACCGGGCCGACAGGCCCGGCCCTCTCCCTAAAAAACAAATATATAAAAAAAGACCAGCTGACCAGTGGGAAGGACCTCCCAGTGGCCTTTCCATCCTTCCACTCCAGCCATAGCCGTCGTAGTGTGGTCAATGTGAATAAATTTCGGGCACTACCACTCAAGCCCCCACCCAGGTAAATTCGAAATTTATCCAAGCGGTGTGGAAGGGCTCCTCTTAACTATCTCGTTCCCTCTCAGGTAACTGCCCTTCCATAGCGCGGCATTGTCCACATTCTGGTGGCGGTTTCGCGATGCAACTCAAAGTTTGAGTCTCCGGAAATCCGTTCACTAGGTCGATCGGATGGAGATGGCAAGACCTCAGACGTTGTGACTCAGAGAAAGGAAAATGAGTGACTCATCGTATCTATCAGGGTGATAAGTCGTATTAAGGGTCACATAGCCTCGTTTTCGCAACGGCAAGGCGCGGGTTCCATACAAACACCGAGTTTAAGCAAAGAAGTTCGATTCACGATCGACAACATTCTTGATACAAAACTTAAGAAACAGTTGTTGGGTACAAAGTACAAGTGGCGGTCAAAGAGGCGTCCCAGGATTAAGGTGAGTTTTCTCCTGGATGGGGATTGGGACTGCGCGAAGCGAATCTTTGCAAGCAAGAATCTCCCATTCAGCAAAGCCAAGCAATCAGACACGGAGCGTGATTATACGAGGGCAAAGAAGCTGTTCTATCGTGCTGTAATCGAACGAGACCGCGCTTTTGTGGCCGCTTGCAAGTACCTCGACATTGTCCTGAAGCACTTTGTTGAGTCCCCGGACAGCTTTCAGACGGAACTGGAGAGGATTCTCGACGCCGATACGTTGACAGGTCCCGAGAAGGAAAAGTTGCTTGAGAAATATCTAGATTGCCTACCGGCCGGTAAAGAGGACGCTCTTGTTTTGGCGGAGAGCTCGATTGAGCAAGGTGAAGCGAGTGACGCAATCGTAGAGCCAGGCGGTGATGAGAAGGCAACAGAAGTAAGCTCGATCGACGGCGACGACCTAGAGTTGTACGATGAATTTGATGGAGACGAAAACGAGCGACGATTTTGGGGCGTAATAAAGAGGTTGCCGAACAAAGATAGGCCGGGTGTTCTTGAAGTGGTCGCGGAAGTCACTCGAGATTTTGTCACCGGCGATTTCATAACTGAATCTGTGGAGTTTCTAAAAGACTTGGGTCCTGTTGCGCAGGTTTCGTTGCCCGCTGACTCTCGCATCCCCGACGGTATTGGAATCGAGTCGGCCGTGCTTTTCCAAATTGGCGACCAGACAGCGGAGTACGGTCTTACGAACCCCTCCGATAGCTGGTATCACGTTCAATTGGGCGATGACGACGAGACAGCGGACCTCATTGGCTTTGGGTATCGGATTGTGCCGGCACCAAAGAACCTTTGGGAGTCCGAGGGTCGGCTGGTCCCAGGTTTGGGCTCGGGTGAGCTGGTATTTTGTAGAGAGAGTGCCGCAGGAGATGAGCTTGTTGGACCTTGGAAGTCAGAGAGAATCGACGGTAAAACGCGTCTAGTCCCGCTTCGGGAGGACGGGACAATTGGTGAGCTTCTGATTGAAGACATACATCCTCTTTCAATTCTTCGGGTTAATGGCGAAGAATATCTCTTGCCACAACAAGACGACCGCTTTGCAAGATGGGTTGATCCGGTTTTTTCGAGTTCACTTGCCTCCTGGTTTGTTAAGCAGCTTAAAGAGTCTGGGCTTGGGCTCTCTTCCGAGGTGGGTTCACTACCTGTCGCAGAACTAGCTCGAAAGATCGAGCAGTTAGGTGACCCAAGAGAACGAATGTTGCACGAGAGCCGACTGCGCCGGATAGAACCGATATTATCCTCGATTTGTTTGGAAGAAGATTGCTTTCTTAGGCTGCTAGACTCCAATGAATCCCTACAGTCGCTTGTTCGGCGTAATGTGGCTTCAAGAATTGAGGAACTTGAGAATGCAACAGTGAAACGGGCTGAGAAAGAGGCATACGAACAAGCCGAGGCTGATTTGAAAGAGTTGTTGTCGATTGAGACTGAACGACTCGCTAATGTACAGGCGCAGCTCGAACAGAGGAGGGAAGAACTTCGTTTACTCGAGTCCCGTATGGAGGTCGTATCCGAGTCAGTACAGCAATCGAATGAAGCCGAGAGTGTGCTTGAAAGGACGAGCGAGGAGGGTTCGCTTTCGGCCTTTGATTTCGCTGAGCAGAGACTCCCAGCTGCCCTGTCAATTTGGGTCGGCGAAGTTCCCCGTCTTGAGTCAGACTACTTTCTCTGCGCAGTTTGTTCATTTTCCTGGTTGTTGGTGCCGGACGCCTTCTGGCCCCGTGCTCTAGCTGACGCGATAGGCAAGTCCTCGGATTTCCACGCTTTACCAGCGCAACCGGCCTGGCTCTCCGCAAAGGAAGTCTGGAACGGTGGTCTTTCCGCAATTTGGGAGACTGCCCTGGCTGACCCAAACACTCTGCAAATAGTCGTCTTCCAGGATATCAATCGGTCAATGACTGATCTTTGGACTCTCGAATTTGTGAATCTGTTGACCGGGCTGAAAGAGCATCTGTTTGATGAGGCTCGCCTTATCTGGCCCCAGAACCTTCGGATTTTCGCGACAGTTGTAAAGGGTGAGGACACCTTTCCGCTCAGCCGAGGACTGCTAGAATGCGTAGGGGCAATTCAGCTTCGAGAATTTGAGTTTAAAGAGCCAGAAAACTTTGGCCAGAGAATGGCCTCGCACCAGGACACTTCATGGCGGTCTTGGTTGCACCCACCTATCCCGATTCGTGGTCCTGGTCGGACTATAGATTGCTATGGGGCGATATTCCAGTCCGCCCAAGCCATCCGGCTGGATCGTAAGCAGTTTTCACAGTTCGAATCTCAGTGCAGGACAGACTGGCTTGCTGCCTATGAATAGTGAGCCTGTTGCTTGGCGTGAGTGGTCTTATGACGACTGGAATAACGCGTTGGTCAACCATTGCTTCCCACTGGCGAAGCGAAGGCCAGTTCTTCGCATCCCAGCTACAGTTGAAGAATTTCGTGATCTCACTAACGATAGGATAAATCCCCCACAAGTCATCCGTGATCGGTTCTTGGAAATACTCAAGGGACGAGTTCCTAGAGGCAAGAGTGCCTACAGATTCTGTTTGGAAACCTCGGGGTGGACACCGGAAAGCCAACGGGTTCCACATTTTTTTGCATTTCTGTGGCTAACCTGTCACGTGGCTTACGGATACCCAGACAATAAGCGAGGATTCCACTATAGGATCACGCAGGCGTTTGGTCGTAAGCAGGAAAAATTCCTTACAATCCTTCCATCCTTGTGGGAGAGTTTAGCAGAATGGCTGGAACCTAGCTGGAATCCACGGGCGAGACTGCGATTACCGCCATATGACAGCTTTAGATCGAACATCGGTTACAGTTGGTTTCTTGCCTTTCCACATAGCCTGGACCGGCGACTTCTCGGCAAGTTGCTCGATGAGTGGGAACTGCTTGGCGATGATCCCCCTCTTTGGCTAACTGTAGAACGATTGCGACGCGCGATCGGGCAATTTAGTCGAGAGTTTCAACGTGACTTCAATGAGTTCTGCTCGCAAATTGATTCAGCCGCTTTCACTAGAGATAGTGCTTTCTGGCGGGCTGTACGGCAAACATCGAAGACTTTCGAACCGGAAACTTCAAGAGAGCATTCCGACGTCGTTGAGCTTATAGGAAGCTATTTGGGGAAGTCTCTTGTGCTTCATCTTGCATTGGAGCGGCCGAGCGGTGAGAAATTGGCAGGCCTTGATGCTATTCCCTTGGAGTTCCCGTTCTCAACTTTTAGTCACGAACTGGTACCAGAAAGAGGGAGAAACGTCGTTGAATGTCTGACCTCAAACGCTATCCGGGCGGGAAGAGCAAACTTACACGCTAAACGTGGAGTCTTGATTTTTCGAGACGAATTTGCTGACCTTCTTCGGCTTGTGGGGGGCTCCAACGCCCACGGAGCCGATTTTGCGCTCGTAAGAGAAGATAGATTGGGTCCTTTCTTCTCAGCATTCGGCGGTGAGAGAAAAGCCTCGATTTATCGTGGATGGTTCGAGGTGCACAACTGCAGGATTTCAATCATGAAGTTGCCTCCCGACGGGCTAGCGGATGTCCATCACTTGGCCGAGACGATGGCACCGCTTTCGATAACTTTTAAAGACGGAATCCGAATTGGAAAGGGCTTTTTGGGTACCAGAAATGGATTGCCAATGATCCGGTTTCCGGAGGCGGCGAGTGTTTGTATAAGAAAGGGTGATAAATGTGTTCTTTTGACACCGGTCGGTACGGATCTGTGGTCGTTCTCGGAAAGCAATTTGGATGGTGCGTTCGAGATTGTGGTAACGAGAAACGACGGTTCGGTGGTCAAAGGAAAGACGGTTTTCTACCTCTCGCTTACACGTTGGGACTATAGGTTCGTAAATGCAGGTCGCTATTCATTTGAAGCTGCTGGGCCAGCAGAAATGCACTTGGAGGGGGGACCCGGGTCTGAAGTGCCACTGGGGGCAAGTATTCATCGTGACCTAAAGCAAGGGAGGCGATGGAAGCTCGCGCCTGTAGTTTCTGGTAGGAATCGAGAATTGTTTTTTGACACCCTAGCAACGACGCTAGCGAGCATAGCTGTTAGAAGAAGCGGTATTCCCTTGTTCGAAGTTAATCGTTTGCTCAGCTCCGCCCTCCCCAGCGGGGACGAGCGCGTGCGAAGGGCAGTTCTAAGGAGTTGGATCGAGGCCGGTTCATTTGACCTTTTGATTCGCCAGGGCTATAAGAATTTTACCCTAATGCCAAGGCGTCCGAGATTTATCCTCTTTGAGAGTCATACGGGCCTTGTCGGTTCACTCATCGGTCTCACACATCAGGGGTTGCGGGATGCGGTCTTCAACTTCGCTGATGAGATTCAACTCCGCACTGAGTTTGTTCAGGGGCCGAACGAGTGGCACCCCGGAACACTCAGAGCGTATCCTGACAATTTCAAGGTGGTAAGTAGAGTCTCACAGGCTTTGAGATTGGAGGCACCTGAATGGCTGAATTGGGAGCCGAAAGATTCACTCGAGAACTTGCTTCTGGAGAATCAGGAATTTGGGTTTGGTCCGCCACCACCGGGTTTTGAGCCACGTTGGTTTTGGACCGTTAGAGCTGGAAGATTCAGAGCAGGGCCAGACCCACACGGCACCTCTATTGTTTGTTCAGTGAATTCAAGGCTCTCCAATATCTACTCTGTTGTACACAGAGGCACATACAGATCCTGGTCGTTCATCAGGAATTGGATCGTTATCGCGGCACATCTTGAAGAATTTCGCAACATTCCTTACCACTGGTCTCAAGACGGACTTGAATCACGCCACCCGGATGTTTTTTTGCCACTTCCTTTGGGGCGCCTGTGCGCCATAACAGGCAGCCAGAAGCCTGGTCCAAGATTAAGCTCTAATGGGCGCTTTGAGTCTTACTTGTACCCCTTTGGGGATAAGGGTATGGACATTGGTTTGCCTATTAGAGATTCATGTCGAAAGCTAGCCACTAATTTGCTCGTTGCTCTGAAAACGGGAACCCGGGGACCTGAGGTTGAGCGCACGATTCAACGGGGTCTTCGTGCAAACAACCGAATCATTCAGGTTCTTGCTTTCGCGGTGAAACAACATCAAAGCCCAACCGACAGGCATTCTTAGCGAAGTGTCTCCCGCTGTTCAAGGCTGTGGCGCAAGATTGTATCACCCAAAGTATTCGCGAGTCTTACGGGCACTGCGTTCCCAATCAACCTAGCAGTATCGCGTTGAGCGAGCGGACGTTTTTCGCAAAAAAAATGATAGTCGGGGGGGAAAGTCTGCAGAAGAGCTGCCTCCCTCAACGATATAGCTCGATCTTGTTCAGGATGACCAAACCTGCCACTCCCGTAAAAAAGGCATTGTGTTGTAATCGTCGGCGCTGGCTTGTCCCACTCCATTCGGCCGTAAACTCCCCCGTATCCCTTTCCAGTATTTCTTTGGTGACAGGGGAGTACAAGCGACTCATCCCACTCTTTCCAGCTGCCGCCTGGAACAGACTGTCTAATTCGAAGTAAGTTCTTTGCAGAAAGATTCAGACTTCTGTGCAATCGGTCCTCACTGCAACACTCACCGGCTTCAATTTTCGGCAGATCCTCGATAAATTTTCTAACAGTACCAACGGACTCAGTGGGACTGGAAGGGATCGAAATCTCCCCAAGTCTTGAACCTAGTAGCGTCAATCGTTTTCTTTGTTGGGGAACGCCGTAGAAAGAACAATCGAGTATTGACCAGTCCACCCTATAGCCTGCAGTTTTGAGCCTTTCAACAAAATCACGAAAGGCTGGTTTCGTCGCGAGCTGGGGTACGTTTTCCATGCATATGATATCCGGCAAGGTGCCTTCCACAAGCCTTGAAAACTCGTACAATAAGTTCCATCTTTGGTCTTTTTTCGACATACTTCGTCGACCTTGCCTGTAATTCGAAAACGGTTGGCAAGGTGCACATCCTGCCAAAACCCGAACGTAGGCGCTGCCGAACAGCTCCCGCAAATCTTCGGGCTTCAACTGGAACACATCTTTTAGGAAAAAGGGCACATCATTGTTTTGCTCATACGCGTATCGGCAAGAAGGATCCACGTCGATTCCGGCAACAACCTCAAGGCCAGCATCGAGAAACCCTCTGGTCAACCCACCTGCTCCGCAGAAGAGGTCAATGACCCTGCAGCCCTTTCTATGCTCTGTATGCATCCTTGAGCCACTCACGAACCTTAACTTTCCTTCTTGCCAGATTGAATGTATCGACACAAATGGTCGGACCCCTCGAATTGGAGCACTCTGCAATTGCTGTCGAAAGGAGAGAATCTTGCGAGAGCGCGCGCTCGTCCCATCTCCATAGCGGATGTCGCACCAATATCCAAGGCGATAGTCGTCCCTCAATCATTATTCTAAAGCCTGGCACGTTTCCGTCAGCGAAAAGTTGATGGTCACCACCAAATAGGTTAGCCATTGCAATCGCCTGCGAGCTGGCCATGTAGGTCCAATCGGTCAATCCCGCCGAATTAAAACTGCCGTCGAGACCACAGTCGAAACCCGGGTCAATCAACGCACGCGCAAAGGAAAGCCCCAAGCGCCAGTCCAAAAGCCCGTGGTACTGCTGGTTGCCATACCTCATCATACAGTTATAGCACGCTGTATCGCATCTCTGTAGGTGTTCACTTTTGAGAAGAATGGCAAGAGGAAGCGCGTCCAAAGAAAACAATAGCGAGCGAATAAGCTCAAGAGCTTTGGGCACACCCTCATTCTCCTGAGCTAGATACCGACAGAACCCTGCTCCGTTCACTAAGCGGTCTGTAATCTGCAGAATAGGAAAACGGTGTGTACCGCCGTAGAGCCGAGGTTCTAAGATCTCAAATTCTTCGGGGTCAATATCAAGATCAATAGCTGCAGCCGAAACGAACAGGAAGGCTGCCGAAAGCGCAGCAGCCCTCACGCCCTGCCACTGTCCCAGTTCAAAATCCGGTGTTGTTAGCCCCGTTTGTACGGGAAGAAAGCCTAAGGCCAGAAGAGAGTTCAGCCTTGCGGGCGCAAGGAAAAGTGAGTCCGTTGTCTTGGGGGCGGCTAACCAGACGTTCTGTGGCTCTTCCGTATCGGTCCAATTCGTAGGGACCTCATCTAAGAGCAACTGTTGGCGGGGAAGCTCGAGTTGACCGCGTGTGTACCTCCGAGTTTCAGTGCCCTCCTGTAACGTAAAACCTGTCCACGCGTCATTTTCATCCAAAGCACCACGGTTTAGCCTATACGTTCGAGCCTCCTGTGTGAATGCCATTTGGAAATGATGAACCACTGCGGTGTCCGTCATTATCCGGTACTCGTCGAAATCAATCCGCCTACCTTGAGCCTGAACAGCCCTGTGTCTCGCGCCACTGGACTCCTCGTCGACGCTAGCGCGTCGATAATCTGTTCGAAACCCATTCGGAACCACACACGGTTGGATGTCTTCGACCCTAATATCGGCGCCGCAGCCATCACACTCGACAAGCTCGGCGGCACTGTCCACTTCCTGCCAAGCGCTGCAGACCGAACATTGCGCTAGGTTAAAATCCGCGCCGTAAGCACTCGCGTCGAATAGAACGATGTTTCTCCTTTCGCGTTGGCTTAAGGAAGGAGGCAATCCAAAGCTCGGTGTCAACCCGATAGACTTGTATGCTAGCTTGTCCTTGATAACAACAGCGCCAGGAGCAAATTCGTAAATTGCGATGTCGAGGTCGCGGTCGATTGTTCGGGTTTCTGGTGGACTTGCCCTGAAGTCGAGCGTGTGGTAGAGATCGCGAGTTCGGGTCGGCATACCAAACATAGGCAACATGCCCAATTCTGCAAGTTGATGCCCGAGACCAAATACGGCGCCCCTTCCTAGCAACTGGGTTATCCGTTCAACCATGGTATCTGGACTAGGTATCGAACTAGGTGCTTCGACTCTGCCTTCGTCGAGAATTGCCCTGTAAAACTCCTCGGCCACAGGCCGTGTTGCCGCGAGTGCCTCTCTGAGGATATCCTCCCACTCATCAGCGTTATCACCAAGTAACCGACACGGAATAAATTCGCCGTGAATATCGGGCGGTGACATCAAATCACCAGGGAAAAGCCTCAATCCGTCAGAGCGAAAGTTGCTTCTAATCTGTGAGAATGCCTCGATAAGCCAGCGCTTCCAAAGAAAACGTAGTGCAATTTTTTCCAGACCTTTTGTCAGGAAAGGCGTCGGCGGTACATCGCCTGTAATGTTTCGGGGTCTTTGAAAGTAGAAAACATCGTGGCTCTTGGTCCTGCATATTGTAAGTGCAAGAGAAAAGGCTTGCCCGCGTCTTCCGGCCCGACCAACACGCTGCTGATAGTTGAAACGCTGAGGTGGCATGTTGCCTTGCATCACCGCTCTTAAAGGACCAATGTCGATTCCGACCTCCATAGTGGTGGTGACAGTCAAAAGATCAATAGTTCGCCTTGCGACTCTGAACCTATCAGGTGGGTCGCCGTCGAGCAGCTCTTGGTCATCGTCATCGTCATCCGTATCATCTGTGTCAACAAATATGCCTCGGAACTCACGTTGCCGGGCCGCCGGGTCGTCGGTTTGCCCGGTGAGTTCCTCACAATGAAGTCTGAACGATGGGGCGACTTCCGAAGACTCGTCAATATCGTGGAGCGTGGCGCGCTCTACCCGCTCGGCAAGGAAATTGCCATTTCGCAGCTCACCCACTAGCCCTGCAGGATCATTGGGAAGACTCCTTAGGCATCGAGTACAAATTCCAAATCCGCGGTGAAGATGAACTCGCGAACAACGATCGCAACGCCAATAGTCATCCTCGGCATCGACAAGCTGGATTCGTAATTCCGATACGTTTAGTACGCCGCCTGGATGTCCAGCTTCTCGGAGTCGCCCTAGCCAGCGCATTGTTTCGGTCTCGCACTGGTCTTCTGACCATAGGGTCTCAACGAACCCTCTAAATCTTCTTGTTGTTACGTCGCCCCATCGGAGCCACTGGGGATGCTCCGCGCCCCGACCCAGATACGGCGATGGTGTGTACCTATATGAATCACCAATCACGCGCATAAGCGCCGCTAATCGTTGCTCAGTTTGCTGCCGCTCCAGGTCGTCGGTAATGCTTGGGTATGAAACGGTCAGAAACCCAAGCCCTGACTCTTCGGGGGAAAAGTAGGTTTTACTGAAGAGAACATCCGTCATCGTTCTCAAAAACCGCACAACGAGGTCCGCCCGCGCGCTCATTTCAAAACGTGCACGGCCAGGGAATCGCCGCCAAACGATGGTTCCATCTTCGTTGAGATCAAAAAGCTGGTACCAGGCGAAAAACTCCGGATCGTCCTCGCCTTCAACACTTCCACGGGCATCCGCGAGACCCAGGTCGTCAAAAGGATGGACGCCTAGACTGACCATATGTGAGATCAAGGGACGTACTGGTCGGTTCTCATTGAGTCTCAGTGCTTGAGAAAATGGATCTTCGACTAATTCGGAAAGAGAGATCGAACTGGCCAAGCATTCAGCGCAGATCCGATTAAGTTCTTCAAGTTCTTGGTCTGTCTGTCGGCTGTAGCTTTCATATTCCGCACGCCCTACCGAGAACAGTCGGTCTCTTTCTGCCTCGATCGCCGCAACCCTAGCACGGCTTTCTGCTAAGCGTTCGACCTTTTGCCTTTCGACTCTGCGAAGTTCGACGAAAAGAAGTTCTCGCCGAAGATCCTGATGATGGTTCTTTTCTATGCCGAGCGCACTCCTAGCAGCGTCCTGCCGGCTATCGGAGAAAGTCACAAGCTTGGACGGGTTTTCTGTGTCAGAAATCCGCTGTACATCAAAAAGTTCAGTCGAGAGAAGCTGGGTAGTCTTAGCGAAGCCTGCTCGAAAGTTGCGAACGGGCGAGTGTCGTCCTTGGCCACGACTCCGCTGAAAATAGTCTGTGCCACATTTTGGACAGGCGTACGGAACGTGGGATTCACTGGACGACTGTACACGGCCGTGCCTGTCTTGCTGTCGCGCCCTTTGATATAAAAAGCCTCCCACTTCGCCATTTGTCGCGGTCTGGCCGACACGGACTACACCTGTCCTTGGATCGAGCGCGGCCACTACCCAATTGCAGACCGGCGAATCGCCATCTTGGATCTGTGCCTGAGCGAAACTCGTTGGCCAAAACACCGCAAAATCGTCAAAGCTGAGCTCTTCGAATCGTTGACCGCTAGCCAGGTCAGGTAGACCCTCGATTTCAGATTGACTGGGAATGAGTTCGATACTTCTCTGTCCACGACCGGTAGTCTCTGACTTGTGACCACCGAAAAAAAGCTCGCCACAGCACTCGCAGTAGAGTAGTTCGAGCGCACGGAGAGGTGTCTGCTCGTCAGTCAAGTATGCAAGGCCTTCCCTTTCGATACTAAGTGGGCCAACGTATCTATCTACGCCTTCGGGGTCCTGTGTCTGGCTGGGTACGATGGCGGACGAGTACAAGCCCTCAATGCTGCGAAAAAAGGTATGAACTCGGAATGAGGGCGCGGATATTCGACCTAAAGATGCGGATAGCCCATCACCGCATCCCCGTGCAAAAAGGATGGCGCGGACGGCGCTAAGCGCCTCGTTGAAATCGACCGAGGTTGTTTCTCCTTCGTTGCGAAATTCCTGAAAAAGCCTGGTGGCGATTGTTGTGACGGATTCTGCACGCATCCTGCCATCGAGTTCGTCCCAGCAAACCGACGCAAGCCGATCACCGAGCACTCTTATGCAATCGGCAACGACATTCGACGTTTCTGTGATTCCAAGGTCTAACGCTATGGCATTCCAGAGGGCTCTGGTTTCCCCACGATCAAGAGTAGCCGCAATCGCTGTCCCTGAATTCAAGCCCGCACCACTTAAGCTATAATTCAAAAGGTCTAAATATGGGCGTTTGCTCATATTAAACTCTCGCTCAAGCAGTGGCGGGATTTCCTCTCCAGGCACTATTGCACTAAGCCAAGACTCTTTTACTGAATCGCCCGAGTCTTCCGGTGTGAGGCCGTATGAGCCGAACATGTCCCATAGATACTCGGCACTTCGTTGGGCCTCTGTCTCTGGACTCGCTGGCAACGAGGCACTCGAAGCAAGTATACGAAGCTTCCCTCTGTTCTTGAGTTTGCTGAGACCAAGTCGCTCAAAAAGCATGCGCAGAAGGTAGCACAATTCTGTACCTGCGCTTCCCCTCTGGAGATGTAGCTCATCCAGCACAAGATAGAAGTAGGAATCCGGTTCGTTGTCGAGCCAGTCCCTCGTAAGCCCGAAGATGCGAGACTCAACCTCTCGTGTCAACATCGCCGAAAGCATACTGACATTGGTTATGAGGATATCTGGTGGAGTCTCCTGCATATCCCAACGGGAGATTAGTTCTCCGCCATCAACAGATGGAAACATAAAGGGCGCGTCATCGCCAAAGGCGCTCGCCGCAGAAAAGGGATCAAAGTGCCCAGCGCAATCCTGTGTCTCGTTAAGGAATGCCGAACGGCGGGCTTGAGTCTGGCCCTGTTCCAACTCCTTCATTATTCTAAATAACTCTTGGAGCTTCCGTTTTCGGCGTTCCACAGCGATTCTTCGATGCTCTGCCAGCGTTAGATGGGGTTCAAGCCCAGTATCTGCTACAGCCTCAAGTCGCTCATCGCGATAAGGAATGTCAAAAAGTCGTTGCATTCCTGGGTCGAGATGATGTCCGGTGACTGGAGATTTGTAAGCGCTGTTTCGCCCTATAGATTTTTTCTAGATTCGTAGGAAGGACTTTTCATGCCCGTGATCAACCGGGTGCCATGAGCCAAGATCTCAACTTTTCTTCTACCTCTAGTCCCACTTC
>JBJHCR010000091.1:5815-19803 GCA_050486105.1 Vulcanimicrobiota bacterium | reverse complement strand
CTGGAGTCCTTCAAGGACTCAGTGGGCCAGCTTGATTCTGCTCCTCGCCCTAGCGGTCAAGAACTTGACTCAGGGATTTCAAGGATAGAAAGAGACCGGATTCGATGCGATTTTGCCTTCTCATTTTGATCGTAACATCACACTTGATGGGTCCAGCCCTGGGGGACACCCTAGCGCCGGCGAACAAGGGTCGAGAGGGTGACCTCTATGGCCTGGGAGACCGCGGCCGACCCCGCCAAACACAGCTCGTGGTTCTCACTTCTGAGCACTGTCCATGGAGTGGCCGGTGGCTGACCAAACTTGCCCAACTTCAAAGTATAGACCCGAGCTTAACCATCGTGCGCCTTGAAATCGACCGCCCAGGCAGTGATCGAGTCGACTGGAGTTCTCCCCTGGCTCGACAATACGATATCAGAAGCCTCCCCCAATTCTTTCTGCTACAACCTGGGCAGGCTCCTGTAGGAGGGGAGCCTGCCCGGGCCTTCGCCTTGGACCGCCTCCGAAAATTTCAGATTTTCCCCTGATGCCGACCACCGCGCATTCACCGCGGAACAGCGATCCCCTGAGCCCGGACCAACATCCTCTAATTGTTCTCGAAAAGAGCGCAGAAACAGGTGCGATCGTCGCCGCCCATATTGGCCATAATCCCGATCGAAGGATGATTGTTGAGTTGGTAGTCGCCGCACAAACCTTTCATCTGACGAAACAGCTCCACTGCTTGCTTAACTCCGGTCGCTCCCACGGGATGACCAAATCCTACTAAGCCCCCACCAGTGTTCACTGGTAGTGCCCCTCCAAGTTGGGTGGTCCCAGACTTCACCGCCTCGATACCTTCGCCCGGGGCCTGAAGTCCCATGGCCTCCATCATCAGCAGTTCGGCTATGGTGAAACAGTCGTGCACCTCAGCCACCCTCACATCTTGAACCGTCACTCCACCGTCCTCGAAAGTGCGGCAGAAAGCTTGAGCGGCGGTCTCCATTCTAAGTGGGTCGGAGGTGCGACCCAGCGGATTGGTCGACAAATGATAGGATCGCAAACGGATCGCCTGCTCAGGCTTCAGGCCCAACTTGCTGAGACCCTCACGGGAAGCCAACAGGAGCGCGGCTCCTCCATCGGTCACCTGGGAGCAGTCCGAAACCTTCATGTAGTCCTTCAGCTCGGGATTGTGGAGAAAATTCGGATTGTGATCTCCGGCCGATGCAGCCTTCTCGTAAGTCCAATCATTAGCCACCATATGGGCCAGTGGGTTGAGGCGAGCATTGGTCATGGCTTTCATGGTGAAATGAGCCAACTCCGCAAGGTCCAAACCGTACTCCTTGGAGTAAGCTTTCGCCCTCCGAGCGAACATGGCCGGAAAAGTGAAGTCGTCAATGGAACGCTCTTCCTTATAGTGAGCTGCTCGAGCCAGAAAGTCTGCTCCTTCTCGGGCCCGAACGGTGGTTTGACACTCCGCACCCGCGACCAAGACAACATCGTGGCCAGCAGAGATGGCCTCGGCTCCGGACATCAAGGCCACTCCTCCGGAAGCGCACGCAGCCTCGGTTCTGCCGACGCCAACTCCAGCCAGCTCAGGAATAGCACGGCTGACCAAGGCCCCAAGGTGGCCTTGGTTGTTGAAGAGTTCGCCGGCAAAGTTCCCCACATAGCCTCGGGTGACCACCTTGGGATCAAAGCCGCAACCGAATAGGTCGACTAAGGCCTGAGTCAAGAACCCTTCGAGGTCCGGATTGTCGCGAATTCCGAAGTCCGGGTGACCCTTCCACACAAAATCCGGATGGCCCTTACCTAGGAAGGGTGTTAGGGATACGCCCGCAATGAAAATTTCTCGGTGAGGCTTCAATGATATTCGTCCTTACTTTGGGGCCCCACTCCTTCCTGGAGTCGAGCCCACAGATTACAGGAGCTTTCCTGTGTCAGCCCCTGGCAGCTGCCTGGGTTTGTGAACTGGAGTTGAAGTTCCTCGGTGGGGCCTGAGTCAACTCTCTGCAGGGTTCGGAGGGCGGTCTTCAATCGGGGCGCGTTGGCCATTGCTCTACCAGCTCGCGGGCGCACTCCAGAGCAGCCTCCCAAAGGTCCTCGGTTACCAACCTTGTTAGTTGCTCCAAGATCTCATTGACTTCCGCCCGGTCTCGCTTGGAAGCCCCTGCTCGGAGAATCTCAAGCTTGCGTTGAAGTTCAAGATAAGCTGGTTCGGGACGCTCATCAAAGAGACCGGAAGCGAAGCCTTTTATTAGAGATAAGACCCGAAACCGGTCCATAGCCGGAAGCGCTTTAGAGAGTTGATCGGGATGCCCGCCATACTTGACCACCAAGGGCTCGGGGAGATGGTGAAAACTTTCCAGCACGGCAATCTTGAGCCAGAGGTCATAATCCTCACAAACAAAGAACTCCTCGTCAAATCCACCCAGGTCCAAAAATAGAGAACGTTCGAGGACCACCGAAGAGGGAGAAACACAGACCGAAACCAAGGAGCGCTCGTAGAGATCGCCACCTTCGATTCGATGCTGCTCCAGGGGATTCACCCGCCGGCCGTGGCGATACCAAATCTCGTCGACTTGGCCAATTCGACAACCCGAAGGTTCCAAACTCTCCATCTGGAGTGCAAGCTTTCTAGGCAACCAGTGATCGTCTGAGTCCAAGAAAGCCAACCATTTCCCTGAAGCGATCCTAGCTCCCTGATTTCTGGCCGCCCCTGGTCCTCTGCGCTCCTCGTTGCGCAGCACCTTGTGCCCGCCTTGCCCCAGTTGAGCGTAGAATTCCTCCGGAGGCTGATTGGAGGCATCGTCAACCAAGATCAACTCCCAGCTTACCCCTTCCTGCATCAACACTGAGTCCACCGCTCTAGGCAGAAGATCCGGGCGATTAAAGTTGGGAACAACCACCGAGACCAGGGGTTCGTTATGGGAAGAGAATGACACTTAGCGAGGACTTTGGCCGACGAAGATGGTAATCCTGGTCACCTCCCAAATCGGCACTCTGGATATTGAGTGTGTGAGAGGTCAGTCCACCTCAAGGGGAAACACTCATGGTACACAGCCCTAACACTCACCGAGAATTGCTTGAAAACCTAGCTCAGGCCGCAAGGCAAGCTTACCGAGAGCTGGCTAACACCCCTCGAGAAGTGAAGGATGTAGCACTTCGCCGCGCGGCGATTCTCTTGCGCGAGCACTCAAAGGAACTGCTCGATGCCAACAGCCAAGATTTAACGAAGGCCAAAGAATCCGGAGTCAAAGGCTCATTCCTAGATCGATTGCAACTCAATCAGGAACGGATCGAAGGCATGGCAGCCGGACTTGAATCCATTGCCGATCTCGAGGACCCTGTGGGTCGGGTCTTGGCCACCTGGACTCGCCCCAATGGATTGCAGATCTCCAGGGTCGCCATTCCTCTGGGAGTGATCGGCATCATTTACGAATCGCGTCCCAACGTCACTGCCGATGCTGCCGGGCTCTGCCTCAAGTCCGGCAACGCCGCCCTCCTCCGTTGCGGTAGCGACAGCGTCTGTACCTCAAGTCTCATAGCGGAATTGATGCGTCGAGCGCTGGCGGACAGCGGCCTATCCGAAGATTCAGTAATCCTGGTTCCCACTCAGGATCGAGAGGCTGTGGGAGCCATGCTTAAGCTGCACGGATTGATCGATGTTATTGTTCCCCGAGGGGGACGCTCTCTGGTGGAAAGAGTGGTCAGAGAAAGCCGAGTGCCCACCTTCGAACATCTCGACGGAAACTGTCACACCTATCTCCACGCAAAGGCCGACCCTCAGCGCGCCGTCGAAGTTGTAAAGAATGCCAAGCTTAGGAGAACAGGAATCTGTGGGGCAACCGAGTCTTTGGTGGTCGACCGGGAGATACTCAACAGTGTTCTCCCTGCTCTTCTCGAAGCCATGCCCGAATGCGAGTTCCGAGGAGATGCGGAGGCCTGCTCCGTCTCGGCAAAAGTTGTTCCTGCCACGGAAGAAGACTGGGGCACCGAATACCTGGCGCCGGTCCTCTCGGTGAAGACCGTAGACGGCTTAAGCGATGCCATTCGGCATATCAATCGTTGTAGCTCCGGTCACACTGAGGCCATCATGACCGAAGATTCCGAAGCGGCCGAAAAATTCTTGGCAGAAGTGGATTCCGCCATCGTTGTGCACAACGCTTCGACCCAGTTCGCCGATGGAGGAGAGTTCGGAATGGGGGCAGAGATCGGCATCTCCACCGGACGTCTGCATGCCCGTGGTCCCGTTGGAGTAGATCAGTTGGTCACCTATAAATACCAAGTTCGTGGACGGGGCCAAACCCGACCCTAAAGGTCAACTCGCAGGCTCTTCAACGACCTGTCTCTTCGAGACGCTCGACGCTTTCGCCCAGCGAGTTCCAGGATAGCCCTCCCCCCATCGCAAGACCAAAGCGGAAATCAAGATCAGACCCACAGTCGCCGAGACGTAGCTACCCCAACCGAGATGCTCTAGGTCCCATCCCAATTGCATGGCTGCCACGGCCAAGCTGTTGTTTCCCATGTGGACCAAAATAGCCGGCCAAAGAGAGCCCGTGGCCATGGTGAGCAAGCCCATAAAGAATCCCAGAAAAGCCGTGGGAAGCACTCGGAAAAAATTGATATGGAACAGTCCGAAAATCAGCGCTACCACAGAGATGACAAGCCAGGGAGAAAACCGGCGGTGTAAGGAATGGAGGAGAACTCCCCTGAAGGCAAATTCCTCGAACAATCCCGGAAGAATTCCGATCAGCAGGAAAAGTTGCCAGGTGGGAGTCCCGTGGACATCTAGTAAACCGAGCATTTCCTCCAAAGCTCGCACCGGGGGAGGAAGGATGGGCCCTAGGAGGTGAGACAAGCCCGTGGCGGCTATCTGCCCTACCGGAACCATAGCTAGACAGAGAATGAGTATCTTCCAGGACACTGCTCGCAAGGGAACCACTTTCGTGAACTTGCGGCGATAAAAACGCATCAGCAGGTAGGGCCCGAGCCCGAACAGGATAACCTGATTGAAGAGCACCTGCCCGGTCAGGCTCGAAAGGACGGCAAAATTTCCGGGCAAGACAACCAAGCCCGCTCCGAGTAAAGCAAAAAAAGGAAGCGCTCGCTGAGAGAATTGATCGAAAAGGAGTTCTTCTCCTCTGAGGGCCCTAAGGTCTCCCAGGAAATCCTCTCGGGCCATCAATCCCGAAGTTCCTTTCATCAAGCCGTAGGTCGCCAAAAGGTGACCGAGCAAGACCATGAACACCACCAGGAGATCGATCCGTCCGGCTAAGATTTCGGGGATTGCTACCCCGGCGCCGACGATAGGAATCAGGCTGAAAACCGAACGTATCGGTAAGCCGGGCATGAGGCCGGTGAGACTGAGCACGAAAGCCACTAGAAATGCGGGAAAGAAGAACAGTTGAGCTTCCTTGAAGGACCGACTTCGAGCAGAAATATGCAGCAACAGGGCCGCGGTAAAAATGGCTTCAACGACAAAGATCAGCGCGAGCACCACTAGGCCAAGTTTTCCGGTGCCCGCGAGGAAAGCCGAGGGCAGAGCAAGCCAATCGAAAGCTGCGTAGACCGCCAGGTTGAGGACCTGAGCCAAGGCGATGACCAGCGAGATCAGGGCCACCGCTACAAACTTCGTTCCCAAGATGGTGTCTCTCGCCAACGAAGAAGCAAAAAGAGTCGACAAGGTGCCCCGTTCCCTCTCCCCCGCCAAACTGTCCAGGGCAGCCACCGAGCCCCCCCCCAACAGCATCAAAACCAAGAAGGCTGAAAGGGCGGGACCATAGGATCGGGCGATTCTCTCTTGCTCCTTGCTCTCATCCACGTCTTCCAGGGTGAAGAGGCCCCTAGGAGGATCGGTGAGCACCACTTCTCGGACCAACACCCTGCGAAAATCTTGCAACCGGTTCCTCGCTTCAAGGAAAGCTCGAACAGAACGATCGCGATCGGCACGGTAGGCCAACTCGATCACCGGACGTCCAGGCTCGAAGGACAGCACCAAAGGCTCAAAACTCGGAAATTGCTCGATCACCTCCTGGCCCAGATCAGGGTCTGTAGGGTCGGGCTCCATCAGGCTGATGAGGAGTTCGAGGTGTCCCTCAATCAACAAATGCTCAGAGTCACTGGAGTTGATTTGTCGAAAATCCTCGGTCCCCAGAGCCTCCTTGAGAATCTCATCAAAGGCAGCGCTGACCGGGGCGCGCGCATAGCGAAAATCGGTCTGAGAGGTAGCTCCCCGATCTGCTCCATAGCGGTTGAGAGTGAAAAGGAGAGCCGGGAGAAGAACAATGGGAAGCACGATCGACAAAAACAGAGTTCTGCTGTCACGAAGTAGGGTCAACAACTCGTATTTGAGCAGAACTCGATTCAAAGAATCTTGAGCTCCCCTGGTTCATCCTGACCCTGCTTATCCAACAGCCAAACGAAGATATCTTCAAGATAGTGCTCACCCGACAAGGTCCGGAGTTCCTCCAAAGTTCCACAAGCCAAGATCAAGCCTTTATGAATGATGGCAATTCGATCGCAGAGACGCTCCGCTTCGGACATGGTGTGAGTGGAGAAGAGCACCGTCTTTCCAGCCTCCTTGAGTTCCCGCATGAGACTATGAAAATCCAGAACGTTGAGTATGTCCAGACCGTTCGTCGGCTCATCGAGGATCACGACGGCCGGGTCGTGGGCTACAGTACGCGCGATGGCTACTTTTTGAGTCATTCCTGTAGATAACCTCTCGATTCTGGCGTCGGCATACTCCTGCAAACCGAATCTATGAATCAAGGACTCCACTCGCTCGGCGACTCCATTCGAAGGATAGCCATTTATCCTGGCAAAGAAATCGAGAGTCTCGCGACAGGTCAGCCTGGGATAGAGAGCCGTGGTGGTGCTAAGATAGCCTAAAGAGCGGCGTACTTGGTCTGGATTCTCCAAAACCGAGAAACCCATGACTCTAGCCTGTCCTCCACTCGGCTTGAGCAAAGTCGAAAGCATTCGCAAGGTCGTCGTCTTTCCCGCCCCATTGGTTCCCAACAAACCGAAGATCTCCCCAGGTCGACAATGGAAGCTGACCTCGGAAACGGCCACCAGAGTGCCTCGACCCTCGTCCTCAAATACCTTAGACAGCTTATCAACGAAAATCGGTGAATCTGAGTCCTGCTCGACAGAATTCGTCACTTTTTCCCCTTCAATACTCGGACAAAGCCCTGCCAAGACATCTCGCGGTCTACTCCATTCATGAGATCTTCGTTGTCCAACATTCGGGAACCGAGCCAGAGGCAAGAAACGACCAGCACTCCCAAACTCAAGGCTGTCTGCACGAGGTAGAAGGGCTCAAAGGTGCCCTGGAGAGCCTGACGCCAAACTAGGGCCAAATTCACCAAGGGAACCAAGGCGAGGCTTTGGTCCAACGTGAGGCTGGGGTCCGACAGAGGGAGCACCGGCAGAGCTATCAGCATGAACATGGGGGTTGTCAGAGCCTGGCCTTCCCGAAAAGTCCTGGCAAAGGCGGCGCAGAGCAGCAGGGCAGCGGCCACGAATAGAGCCACTCCGAGCACTCCACAGATCAAGATGAGCATCGTTAGGGGACCGATCTCAAAAGTGATTCCCTCGCTGTTACGCAGCAATGGAGCCACGATCGATCGAATCGACAACAGCATGGCAAAAAGGTTGAGCAGCCCGCTCAAAGAGCATACGATGAAGACGAAGAGATACTTGGAAACGACGATGGTGGTCATGCTGGGAGAGCAGGATCGCATGGTCTCCCAAGTCCCCCTTTCTCGCTCTCCCGCCGTGGTGTCGATAGCAGGATATGCCCCGCCGAGAGCGATCATCACCAGCAACCCAATGGGCAACAGGGCCCCGAGCAAATATCCCCCAACTTCACTGGAGGCGGAAACCGAGCGGCTATTCAAATCGAAAGGTTTGGCCGCTAACGGATTTAGGTCGTGGTCGGTGAACCAAGTCTGGCTCAATTGCTCGAGATAGTGACCATGCACCTCTCGAATCCTCCTCACAGCCTCCTGGGACTCGACCCGATCCCCAAAGAATCGAATCTCCACCGACTGCTCCGGTCCAGAATTCGGTCTTAAGGTCAGTCGAGCATCGTAAGCCGGGATCCTTGAAGACAGACCCTGACCACTTTTGGACGAGGGCGATACCTCCACTCTATCGGCCTCGGAGAGCATCTCTAGAAACTCGGTGCCCAATTGCTCAAGGATCGCTTCATCATAGTGAATGACCACCACGCGCCTCTCTTGCTGACCTTCAATAAAGGTGAGGGCGGTCACCATGAGCCAGAGCAAGAAAGGGTAGAGCAAGAGTGGAAGAAGAACGGAATAAAGAACGACGCTGGTCTCTCTATAGGCCGAGCGAAGCTCCCTTCTGGTCAACATCAGGATCTCCGCTAAGCTCGACGTCTTCTGACCCTCTAGAGATTTCAAATTCTTAATTGCTCGAGGGTATCTACTCCCTTTCCCTCAAAGACTCCCCCTGGTCCAATCGACTCCAAAAGCGGGCAGGATATAGACCTGCCAAGCCCGCTGCCAACACTGCCAAGAGCAGGGAAACCAAGCTTCCTGACCCGTCGAACACCGGAGTGATGGTCCAACCGAAGGCCCGGCGATTGATCACTTGAATCATCACCTGAGCCAGCGCCACCCCCAAGGGTAGTGCCAGGAACCCGGAAATCAGACCCAGCAGTCCAGACTGCAAGACGCTCAAGGAAAAGAGTTGTCTGGTTTCAAAACCCAGAACTCGCAAGACCCTAACCTCTGAAGTTCTTTCTAGAGCAAGCGCCAGCAAGGACAGAAATATCCCTACGAAAGCCACTCCTAGGGCCAAAAGCCTAAGCACTTCGGTGACTGTGAAGGTGCGCTCGAAAATCTCCAACGCCAACCTCTTGAGTTCTCCGGTCGAACGAACCTCGAGCGCTTCCCCGTATCGTCTTTTGAGTTCTTCGACCACCTCGGACGGGTCCTGGTCCGGGTCCAGGTAGAGGGCCAGTCCGCTCCAGTTGCTCTCCGCAAACAGTTGGCTGACAGCCCGACCATGAGCCAAGGCCAAATTTCGGTCCGGAGCATAGGAATAGTACACTCCCAAAACCTCAAAAGTTCGCTCGCCGAGTGGGGTGGAGATGGACAGTTCGTCTCCCGCCCAAAGTGAGGCTCTGCGTGCGTATGGTTCAGTGAGAAACACCCCTTCACCTAGTTCGAAACGCTCCCAAGCAAGGGGACTCAACTCGAGAAAGACCAAGGCTTCTCTGTAGGCTTTCGGAGCACGCAATCCCACCAGCATCGTTTCTCCGGTGCTCGAAGGGACAGTTCGAACCCTCTGCCCTACCCAATCCAAGACTCCGGGCATGCTCAGGATCGCTTCCACTGTGTCGGGCTCCATGGCCACCCCGCTGCTCGATCCGAAGCTGGCCAGATCCCTGACCCCAACGTAGATGTCGGCCACCAGAGTGGTCTCGAGCCAAACCGTGAGAGTGCCTCGAAAAGAGTGCACCATCATCCCTATGGATACAGTAGCTGCGACTGCCACCGTCAGAGCTACTGCCGCCAATCCTGTCCTCTCGAGATAGGCGCTTAGACCTCGCCAAGCCATGCGGGTAGATAAAGACCTGGCAGCCAGTGTACCCAACTTGACGAATAGCACAAGTCCAAATGGGACCAGCAGCGTGCTGCCGAGTACCATCAACAGCAAGGAGAAAAGACCGGCTGTCAAGCTTTGATGGCCCAGAACGGCCAAGGAAGTCGCCAGGAGAACAAGTCCAAAACAGGCCAGGCGAACCGCCAATTGGAAGTTCCGCTCCGCTGTTTCCACCCTATGAAGCAAGAGCAACGGTTCACATTTGGCCGCATCGAATGCCGGCCAGAGGGCGGCCAACAAGGTCGTGGTCAGACCCCAGCAAAAAGCCTTGAGCAGCAGCCTCAGTTCGATTTCGAAACCGGTGATAGAGTGCACGTAATACAAATCATTGAGAGTCTGGGTGACCAACGGAACCAGAGCACGACCGAGAGCCAAGCCAAAAAGCAGACCGAACAAGCTTCCCACCAGACCGAGAATGAGAGCCTCGCCCAATAGGAGCCGAGTCAACTGTGAGGAAGTGACCCCCAGGATTCTCAATCGACCGAGGCTTCTTCTGCGATGGGCGATGGAAAAGCTAACAACATTCAAGATCAGGAATCCGGCGACCAAGAGGCAGAGGTAGGACAGAGCCCTGAGGTTGGTGTGAAAGGCCGCTGAGAGTTGGGCCGCGGTTTCTCTACTCTGTCCCGCATCTTGAATCACCACGTTGACGGGGAGGCCTTCCAAGTTCCTTAGTTGGTCAGGCTCGGACAGAAAAAGATCGATGCGGTCCAAAGTCCCGACCCGGTCCAAGAGAACTTGAGCGGTGCTGATGTCCACCAGCACTATGTTGTCGAGGGCTGATCCACTGCGGTCCGAAGAGGGACGAAAAACTCCGGCCAGGGTGAGGCGGTGATCTCTGCCTCCGGCTCTTGCCGTTCTCGACTCCCCCGGAGACCAACCTAAACGTTCTGCCGTGCTCGCTGAAAGAACCACCTGATCGGGGGAGCCGATCAGCCCCGTCAAACTCGCTGAGCCAGAATCGGCGAAGCCCTCAAAGTTGCCTCCGGTCCAGGTTCGAAACGACCGGTCGGCCAGCGGCTCTACACCCAAAAGAGTCAAGACCAGAGGCTGCTGCTCTGTACCCTCCCCCTCCCCATAGTCGATGGAGACGTATCCTTCCACCACCGGGGCACATTGAAGAAGATCTCGCTCCACCCTGAGAAATCGATACAAGTCTTCGGGTATACGCCCCCCGGGCACTACTAACTGATGGGTCGTCCGACCTGTCAGCGCCTCGGTAGACAAATCGAAAGACCGGCGGGCACTGATGCTGGCCACATCGATCGCAAGAATGACCGCGACTCCGGTAGAGATGGCTATGAGGCACAGAGCCAAAAGCCACGAGTTCTTCTTGAGGTAGCGAAAATACGACAGCCAGAGTAATGGAGGGATCCTCAAGGCGCAAAGTCTGTACTTGAACGAGCCACAGCAAAGGCGTTATGAGCGTGAATGCTCTCGAAGTTGGTCACCTTGATGTGATAGGCCTTGAGTCTTGAATCCTTCCTGAGGGCAACAGCCACGTTGCGAGCGATATCTTCAACAAAGGCCGGATTCTCGTAGGCTTGCATGGTGACAAAGCGCTCATCGGTGCGCTTGAGCAGGGGGTAGAGTGGGGCTGAAGCAGCAGATTCGGCGATCTCGTACAATTCTTCGATCCAGACTTTGGCTAGGCGTCCGTCTTGCTCGGCAAGGTCCACGTCAATGGAAACTTCGCCCCTCTGATTGTGAGCTCCGTAGTCGCTGATCGCTTTGCTGCAGGGGCAAAGGCTGGCGACCGCCACTTTTACGTGAATCGAGAAGCGATGCCCTTGCTGTCCGCTTTCCCCAGTGAAGGTGACCAGACAATCAATATAGCCCTTTTGCCCACTCACCGGGGCGGCCTTCTCGATGAAATACGGAAAAGTCATAGTGACCTGAGCTGCACTGGCCTCGAGTTTGAGTTTGAGGTCGGACAAAATGGACGGGATAGCCTTCATGGTGATCTCTCCCCGATGCTCATTCATGACCGCTATAAAGCGACTCATGTGAGTCCCCTTGACCTCAGGAGGAAGAGAGACAGAGAGGCTGACATTGGCGACGGTCTGCTGAGTTCCATTGGTCCTGTCAAGCACCGTGATGGGGTATTTGAGGTCGCAAACACCAACCTGCTCAAGGGCAACCTGGCGAGTGTCCTGAGTCTTTTGAATGTCGATCATTTCCACGTCGCACCTCCACGCTCATCGAGCCTCGATGTTCGGCCTGATAAGGCAGAACTTATCTTCGTCTCGTGGAGGTTATACCCGCCTGAATGCGCCTTACACGTCTACTCCTCCGGAAGGCGGGAAGGCTCGCAGGTGATGATCCAAATACGGCAACTCTCTCAAGAAGGGACTCCCAGAAATTCCTGGTAGCATCCGCCATGGCCAAATACGGGAGTCTCACTCCATTCCTTCCCTGGCGCGCCCGCACCCTGCCCCTGCAATGGGAGCAAGAATTCGCTCGAGTTGCCCCCCTGGTGGTCGAGATCGGCTTCGGCAATGGAGATTACCTGGCCCGAACGGCCAAGGCTCAGCCAGAGGTCAACTTCGTGGGCATCGAACTCTGCTGGGGCTCGGTTTGGCGGTGCTTGCGGTCCTTGGAAAAAGCCCGGCTCACCAACGTTCGACTTTTGTTGGAAGACGCCAAAGCGGCTCTTTTATGGAATTTCCCCGCCTGCAGCGTGCAGGAGTTCACGGCTCTCTTCCCTTGCCCCTGGCCAAAGGAGCGACACGCTAAGTATCGGCTCTTTAGACCGGAATTCATGCGGCTCATGAACTCCAGACTCACCGAGCAGGGATCCATTACCATCGTCACCGACGACGAATCCTATCGCGACCAAATCTTGGAAGAGTGCACCGAGAAAACTACCGGCCTTAAGAGTTCTCTGGAGATCGTAGGGGCGGAATTTCGAACCAAGTACGAGCGCAAGTGGCAGGAGCAAGGTCAGAGCGATTTTTTCCGCCTGAGCTTCGTAAAGTCTCAACATCAAACAATCCCTGAGCCGGAGATGATCGACGTGAAACACCACCTCGTTCCCGATTTCGATCCCAAACGATTCTCTTTGGAATCGGAACGCAAACCTCACCCCATTGAGTTCAAAAGCTTCTTGTATGACCCGGAGCAGCATATCGCCATGCAGGAAGTCTTCTGCCGCGAAGCGGACCTGGATCAGCAATTCTGGGTGCGCCTCAAGAAAGGAAGCAGAGGCTGGACCATCGCCCCGGTTGCCGGCCCACCCTTGCTCCCGTTGGCCTCGGTGCAGCGCGCTCTGGACCTGATCAAAGAGGCCGCCCAAAACTCGACTGCTTGAATCCCGAAGCGTTTCTTCAGGAAGCTCTAAACGAGCAGGTAGGGTTCTTCCTGAACCTTAGCGCCAAAAACCTCGGTGACCCCGTTAGTGATGGCCTGAGCAATTTTTTCTTGCATCTCCGGCTTAGCCAAATGACCCTCTTCCACCGGGTTAGAGAGAAACCCGGTTTCCACCAATATGGCCGGCATGGTGGTGTGCGTGATCACGTAGAAGCCCGCTTCTTTCACTCCTCGGTCTCGAAAACCGGTGGCGGAAACCATCTCCTGGTGAACCGCGCGCGCCAAATTCTTGGATGCCTGCGAAGCATTTCGCCCGTGATAGGTTTCCGTTCCATGGGCAGCCCGATTCTCGTTGCTGTTGGCATGAACCGAGACGAATACTTCAGCAGGCCAAGCATTGGCCAAAGCGACCCGAGCTTGGAGTTCTTCGCTTCTTGAGGAGCCCGGAGGAGCAACGCTGCGGTCGGTCTCTCTTGTCATTCGGACCTCGGCTCCCAGGTCTGTGAGTTTATCTCGAAGCTTGAGAGAAACAGCCAAGTTCACATCGGACTCCCGAACCCCTGTGGCTCCGATCGCTCCAGGGTCGTTGCCCCCGTGCCCCGGATCAACCATGATCCTTCGACCCTCTAGAGGCTTAAAGGTGCGGGATTCAAAATCTGTGATTCTCCCCGGGTATTTTCCCATCTCGTGGTATTTTGCCTCGGCCGAGCCCGGTCCAAAGCTATCCACGATCGCCTTATAGAGAGGTCGCTCCTTGAGTGGCATCTCTTCGGCGGTCAAATTGTCCCAATCGCGGGGATCGGCCCCATTCTCTAGAGCGTAATTCATGGCCCTCAAGACGGTGGACGCCCCCCCGTTGTAGCCGCCCAAGGCCAAGACCTTCATCTGCTCCGGTGTGGGCCGCCCAACCTCTTCGTAGAAATCGGCTACCGGCTTCGAGTAGTCTCTATTCACAGGAGGCTGTTTAACCAAAGCGTGCTTGTCGAGCAGGATCCGAACCCCAGCGGGTAGGGCGATGCTGGGGTCTCGACGCTGGTCCGGCGGAGGTGAAGTACGCACCCCATAAT
>JBJHCR010000091.1:0-5805 GCA_050486105.1 Vulcanimicrobiota bacterium | reverse complement strand
GAACCAGTCCTACCGCTCCTGTCCGAGAGACTGCGTCGGGATTGAAGGCACTCTCTGCGGCGACTAGAGCCTTAAAGGTGATGGGTGCCAAGGGATATTCAGAATCTTTCCAGTTCTGTTCCACCGCCTCAGTTATGGCTGCGTTATAGAGGTTCTCTCGAGCTCCAAAACCCCAATTGGTTTGCATGGAATCAGGCCTATTCACCTGAGAAGGTGCGGGATAGCGCGAAGGGTCAGGGATCAGCGGCCCGGGATCCGAAGAAGCCCCTCTAGCATCATAGGACGGGTTTTCCAGGGGTTCCTGCTCGGGCGCTTGAGCACTGAGTTTCGGGGAAATCCCAGCCTGGTAGGTGCGAAAATTTGGGGTAGTAACAAGCATCGTGTCTTCCTTTGGGGACCAGTCATCCGATCTGCAATGGACGAACTTGGTAAGTGTCTTGAGCAAATTATAGGACTGCCTGGCTTACCCCATGTAAACAACGTGTAAAAAGCCCCGCAACCGAGCTTCCTAAGTTCAGGGAATCCACCGGAGCTAAAGTGCTCGCCTTAAAGTTCCGGATGTCAAGGACGGGCACCCCGGGTACCCAACAGAGTTGGGTGACGGGTGTGGGGCTTCGTACCCCCATCAGGTTAAGGAGAGCTGAGCGCGCTGGTGCCCTCAGGGCGTTCGACATCCATAGTCCAGGCACGACAACCCCAGACGGGATGGATCCATGCTCAGCTGAGTACAGAACCTTAAGGCGAGCGCTTTAGCAGCAGGCACCAGATAGGGAGAGCCGACTCCCCCTTAGAGCAAAGCTTGGGCCAGATCGTGGAGACTGTCGAAGACTCCGTCGGCCGATAAGTTTGGCTGCCCTTTGGCGCGCAGTTGGGCCAGATATCGAGCTCCTATGCGTCGCCCCAATTCGAGGTCGCTGTCTTTATCACCGACCACCACTGCCTGGTCCAAGCACAGTTCGTGCTCCTGGGAAGCCCGTAGGGCCAGCAGCACCTGAGGCTTGCGGCACCGGCAGCCCTCTTCAGGATGATGAGGGCAGTAATACAGACCGGTGAGCGAAACACCGGCTTGCTGAAGTTGCTGTTCGAAAGCCTCATGCACGGCCTTCAATTGAGCTGAGGTGAAAAGACCTCGACCCAGGCCGGACTGATTGGTGATCACCACCAAGGGCCAATCAGCCTGAGCGAATCTCACCATCCCTTCCAGAGCTCCTGGGAGAAATTTTAGGCCCTTAGGATCGGAAAGGTATCCGGGATCGTCAAGAATCGTGTCGTCTCGGTCCAAGAGCAACCAGGGTCTGCTCAACGAGCGACGACCTCAGTCTTGAACTTCTCCAGCGAAGACCTTAAGAACGGAGAGATCTCAAAGCATGGACCCAGCATCCCGGCAGTGAGGTATTTGGTCTGCCCTTGCAGGTTGCGACCAAAAAATCTCTGCTTGAGCTTTTCGCCTCCATCGGCTCTCAAACTTGGACCTTGCTTGCAGGCCAAAGCCAAGCACCAAGTCCCTCCAGGGTAGGTTGGGACAGGAATCGTCATCAGATGAACCACGGGAAAAAAACGTTCGAGGTCGGCCACCAACTGAGCCACCTGATCGCCGCCGAGAAACGGAGAACCCGCTTGCAAGCAGGTTACCCCCGTTGGCGACAGAGCCCGATGAAGCTCCGCGAAAAAGGCCGGTTGGAAAAGAGCTTCAGAAGGTCCCACCGGGTCGCTCGAATCCACCAGAATAACATCTACATTGCGCGCGTTACGAATCACTTCGGTGGCATCGGCCGGACGGAAATGGAGCCGGGGGTTTCCATCCAGGGAGGAAGCGATACTTGGGATATGACGCTGGCAGAGCTCAGTTACCTTATGGTCTATTTCCACCAGAGTCACTCGCTCGACTTGGGGATGCCGCAGACACTCACGCACCGTTCCCCCATCCCCACCTCCAGCCACGAGAACATTGTTCGGGGCTGGGTGCGCCAAGAGAGCTGGATGCGCCAACATCTCGTGATAGACAAATTCGTCGAGTTCGCAAGCTTGAACCTTGCCATCGATGACCAGCATTCGTCCGAAGGCTTCAGTTTGCAATATATCGATCTGCTGGTACTCACTGCGATAGGAAGCCAGCACCTGCTCCACCCGAGCCCCGAATCGGCTTCCGCCGGTAAAATCCTCACTAAACCAGAGTTCCATGGCTGCTCCTACCAATGCAGAGAAGACACTCTCGCGCCGTCTCCGCTCCTAATCTTGCGGTTTGCTCTAAGGCCCAGGCTCTCGCAGCCGTAGGCATCTCTCGCTCTGTATATGCTCCTACCGAGATTCCCACAATGTTACACTCAGACAAAACACCTAGGGCGGCAAAAACCTCGACTTGACTCAGTCCATAGCCTGAAGGTTCAGCAACCGCTGGAGCATAAATGGGATCGAAAAGGTCTAAGTCCATGTGCAAGACCACGGGCCGCCCCCGAAGCTCGTCCACTAGAGCCTGGAGGCCGCGTCCAAAACTGACATCGGCGGCTCCCACAAGGCGCTGGTTGCTGCGAAACCAGGTTTCCTCGTCTTTGGTGTAGTCCCTGGGACCCACGGCGGCCAATCTACCTCGACCGAATCTCTCTCCCAATTGGCGATGCCAACTCTCAACCGGGGTCGGAAGTCGAGAGCCCGGTTCGTGGCACCTGAGCCTCCCGCAGACCAACAAGCATCTCAGTCCTTCCCGAGCTTGCCTTAGAGCGTCGAAAAACTCGAAAGTCTCGAAAGAGCTTCCTCCAAGCAGGGCCGGCAAATGCGAATCAGAGCTACATTCAAAATCTTGAGAAGGAAAGAGCTCCGTCTCCCGGAGCAGAGTGAGGTCGGCTAGATCCCGACCGAGTCTAGGCACCCGCGTTGGCAAAGCCCAAAATTGCTCGGCAAGGCTGGGAATTCCGCTTCCAGGCCAAACCCGAACCCCCCTCGCGATTTGGGGTTTTCTCAAATTCCGTGGTCCTCGAGGTTCACATCTTGCCCGTGTTCCGGAATGACCACGTTCCACCCCATTTCGGTCAAGGCTTGCGCTTGAGCCGCTAAGGCCGACTCTTCGCCGTGCACCAAGAAAGTTACCTTAGGGGGCTCTGAGAATCCTTTGCACCACTCCAGAATCTCCCCGCGGTCAGCGTGACCGGAAAAGCCCTCGAGGCGCTGAACCTTGGCCTTGACCTGCACCCAATCCCCAAATATCTTGAGTCGCTCAACCCCTTGCTCCAAAAGCCACCCTCGGGTCCCTGGAGACTGAAAGCCAACCAACAAGACTTGATTCTCAGGATGAGGAAGAGTTCGAATGAGATGGTGGAGGACTCGCCCACCGGTGGCCATGCCCGAAGCTGAAATGATGATTTTGGGAGGTGGTGCGTGGCTGGCAGCCTTCGATTCCGCTACCGACTCGCACAAATGAAGATTTTGATAGGAAAGGACCTTTTCCCCTTTCTCGATGAGCCTGAGGGTCTCTTCATCGTAGAAATCTCGGTACTCGCGAAATAGCCTGGTAGCTTTGACGGCCATAGGGGAATCGATATAGACAGGCAGCTTGGGAATCTCTTTGTCCCGAATCAACTCTTCAAGAAGGTACAACACCTCCTGGGTCCGCTCCACGGCAAACGCCGGTATCACCAGAGTTGCTCTCGCTTCTACGATTTGGTGGACGATCTCAGCCAAACTTTCCCCTTTATCCACCGACGGGTGATCTCGATCCCCGTATGTCGACTCCAGAAGGAGAACGTCGCAGCGGCCGGTTGGTGGTTCAGGATCACGCAAGATCGGTGCATTTTTTCGGCCGATATCTCCGCTGAAGACCAGACGTTTTCCCTCCACCTCAACATCGAGCCAAGAAGCTCCAAGGATGTGCCCCGCCTCGCGGAAGATGACCGTCATCTCAGGCACAGGATGAAAAGGTTTATGATAGGGATGACCTTTAAGCCGGTCCAGAACTTGCTCGGCATCGACAATGGAGTACAACGGAAGAGCAGGTTTATGTTTAGACTTGCCTTTCCGGTTGCGAAAATTTGCTTCTTCTTCTTGCAGTCGAGCCGCATCCGGCAACAGAATTCTGAGGAAGTCCCTGGTAGCCCAAGTGCAGTGGATCTTGGCCCTCAACCCGTCCCGCCCCAAACGGGGCAGGAAACCCGAATGGTCGATGTGAGCGTGGGTCAAAAGCACGCAGGACAGGTCTGAAGGAGAAAAAGGCAAGGGTTTCCAATTCCGCTCCCTTAAAGCCTTGGGTCCTTGAAACATGCCGCCGTCGACAAGAAGGTGGGCCGCATCGGTCCGCAAGGAAAACTTTGATCCGGTAACGGTCCCGGCTGCTCCCAAAAACTGTAATTGCATAAGGCTCCCTAGTCTGTGATTGAGCGACCTCCTTCTCCGATGTCTAGCTCTCCCCTGTTCCACCCTTTGAGCGGCCGTGTAACAAAACTTTCACTTTCTCGGAGACTTGGGAACGCATAATGCGCATGCGCTTGGGCAGTAGCCCGTTGGTGTGCCAGGCTTCGTTCTGGCGGGTGCCGTGGCAGGTGGCTAGACACGGCAAGGCGCGCCGTGAAGGTCGGCCTACTCCAACGAGAGGGCCGACCTTCACTTTGTTTAGGGGGAAGGACCGGCACTGCGAAGAACCCCTTGGGCAGGAACCATGCGAATCAAACTGGCCATATTTGTTGCGACATTTTTTCTTATTCACAGTCAAACTGGGGCGGTTCCCCGTTACGGAGACGACTTAGCCAAGCGTTTACTACAGCCCTCGGAAGTACGCAAAGCCACCGCAATCAAGGCCATGCTACGTCGCGAAAGCAAGGAGTCGGAAACGTTCTTCGTGATCGCTCCCCCGCCTTTTGATGAGATCCAAGCCTCACCCAATACCTCACCCTCCGAATCTCCTCGCCTCAAGAGTTGGTCCTTGCCACCCTGGCCGTCCCTGGACCCTCCCCTATCGGAAGATCTGTCCCCGGAAGCCCGCGAGATTTTGGAGCAGCGGCGAAACAGTCCGGTGATTGCCAATGTCTGGGCCGAGGTAGATGTCAGCCTCGAGGATCGGGAAAAACCGTCTGCTTTACTCAGACCGAGGCGTATACCTGAGCACGAGCGCATGGTTATTAGACCCACCGAGGTTCCTGAGCCGTTTTCCCTACGGCGGTACTTCGACCGGCCTGATGTCTTCGTCGAAATTGCCGCCTACGGTGGTACCACCTCATTCAAGGCTGAGGAGGCCTATCGTGCTCTCAAGCAAGCTTCGGTGGGTCACGAACCCCTGGAAGGTATCGGCAGCGAAGCTTTTCTGGCCAGACTGATCATCACCGAGGACCCCCCGCCGCTAGAGGAGATGGAAGAAGAAGAGTTTCCCTTTGACGGCGTCGACCTTCAAGGACCCAGCAGGCCGGAGTTGGCCGACAGCGGTCGAGCCGAAGCCCTGTCCGCCCCCGCCTTTCAAGAACTCGCTGTGGTCGACCTCGAAGGCAAGAGAATTCGCTTCCCAGTGGCACCCAAAAACTATGGCAGTGACCAACCCAAGGTTCTCCATAGTCTCTTGGTCTTGGTCGCGTTCTTTCCGGATCAAGGGCTGACGGTGAGCCTTGCCATCGAAGAGCGCTTGGGAACGATCCAGGACCTGATTGCCCTGGGCTTACTCACCCAGCGAAACATCAAGGAGCGCATCGCCGGAGCGAACCTTTAACCCACTTGATGCGTAGGAGGGCCGAAGAATCGTGTTCTCAGGGGGTCCGAGTGCAAGGAGTGAGCGGCCTGAGGAGCGGATAATAGTTGGACCTATTTGAGCACCGGAAGGGTGATCACGAC
>JBJHCR010000090.1:2473-19879 GCA_050486105.1 Vulcanimicrobiota bacterium | reverse complement strand
GTATAGAGTTGAGTGTCTCCGAAGGTGATGCTGGTGTTCTTGGCCACCACCTGTTCCTGGGGATACAGCGTGACCTCCTGAGAGTTTATTCGGTAATGTAGGCTGTTCGCTTCGAGATCGCAGGTGCTGAGAACCGCTCGCTCCAGACGAATCGTCTCTGGAGTATAGAACAGGGTGTCAGCCCAAAAATACATGCTGCCTTCGAAAGCCCTATCTCCGGCCGACAACCCGTCACTCTTGCCCGCCACTTGCTGGAGAACCGCCTCTTGGGTGTGCACGTCTAAGGTCAAAGTCTCTGAAGCCGCGAAACTGTCTCCCCAAGAGAAGATGACCTCTCTCTCGGCGGTCACTAAGCCTTTCTGGGGATCGTAGGTCAGACGTTGACAATCGAGCCTAAGCCCCTCGATCTCGACACTCACATTGCCGGTCGCAACGGTGAGGTTTCCGCGCCGCTCCACGCGTTCGGCCTGTATGAAGACCCGCTCTGTTTCCTGAGTCGCAGTGGCTCGGGCAGACGGCGCCTCTTCGGTGGCCCCCGCAGGGAGGTCGGTTTGCCCTCTAGATGGCTGCCCCAAAGACAACGCGAACAGCAAGGAACAGAGCAGAACTCTTGCCCGAAAACCGCTCCGTTCCATCAGCCGCACAATACCCTTCACGCCTCATCCCAACTCGGAGACCTTGTTTCGCGAAGCTCGCTTGCTCAAACCTTGACCGACCTGGTGCTCCAGACTCCTTGGTGTAAGTTCCGCCGTGCTGGGTCCGATCCCGAGCAAAGACTTGGTTTATTAGGTCTCTCCGCATTCCTGGTTGGAAACGAGAATGAAGCGAAAGAGCGCCGGCAATCAAAGCGAGCGAGGCATCCAGAATCGAACGGCTTCCGCAGTGGAATCTGGAAATGAACACCCTAAGAGGATAGAACCACCTGATTGCGCCCCTGCTCTTTTGCTCGATAGAGGGCCTTATCTGCCGCGGCGATCAAAGCCTCTGGGCTCTTCCCATCCTGAGGAAAGCAGGCGACTCCCAATGAGATCGTACAGCTCATCGCCTTGTCTTTATAGACAAACTTGCTCTCAGCGATGCTTGTCCTCAGTCGTTCAGCAATGGAAGCCGCCTTCAACTTTGGAGTCGTGGGAAGTACAACGGCGAACTCCTCACCCCCGTATCGAGCCACAATATCGTACTCTCGGAGCGCTTCCGAAAGTAGACGAGAAACTACCTTGAGGACATAGTCTCCAGCTTGATGTCCAAAAGTGTCGTTGAGCTTCTTGAAAAAATCAATATCCAACAGCACCACCGAAAGCGGCTTATCGTATCTCTTTGAGTAAGCCACCTCCTCCAACAGTCTCTGTTCGAGATAACGCCGGTTGTAGACATTGGTTAGGCCATCAGAGACCGAGATCTCGTACAAGCGATTGTTCTCGAGTGCTAGAGATATGTGGGCAGACATTAGGACCACCAACTCGAGATCTTCTTGACTAAAAATGTGGGCTTCATCTCTGGTTGTGAGGTTGACGACCCCGATAACCCGATTCTTCACCATCAGCGGCACACAGATCATGCTGACCATGGCCCTCTTCTGGTTCTCCACCACCTTGAATCTCGGATCGGTCCTGACGTCCGAGATCAACACCGGCCTTTTGTGCTTGGCGACCCAACCTGCGATTCCCTCACCTAGCCCAAAGCGGATGTTCTTCATCTCCCATTTTGTCAATCCCGAGGACTCACAAAAGGCCAAATGACGGGTTTGCTCATCGAGGATCATGATGGAACAGTCGTCTGTGGACAATAGGCGACGCAACTTTCCACTGATCCTCTTGATCACTTGCTGCATTGGAAAATTCGAAGAGATGAGACGGCTCACCTCGAGTAGCGTCTTGAGCGCTAACGTTTCCCGGGACATAGGTCGGGATTCGTTTCCTCAAGTAAGACCTCCTTGAACTCCCCGGTCTCAGCGTTGAGAACACCGCCATGGGAGGGTTTTCTCGACCCGAGAGAAAACTTGGCGCTAACTGGAAAACGGGTCCTCGGTTCGGGCACCACTCAACACCGGTGAGGAAACTCAATCCGCGGTGCTGGATCTGGTGAAGTTCGACGGG
This sequence comes from Vulcanimicrobiota bacterium, assembly GCA_050486105.1. Classification (GTDB taxonomy): domain Bacteria; phylum Vulcanimicrobiota; class Xenobia; order Xenobiales; family JADMJV01; genus JAEXNA01. The sequence continues at coordinate 17,783 of JBJHCR010000090.1, read as the reverse complement.
GTGAAGAACTCGAGATTCCAGCAAGGATGGGTTTGTGAACAGGAGGGAAATGAGTGTGAGAAACGTGTTTCTTAGTTGGCGAATGGCAGGTCTAGCGGTTGTGCTATTGACCTGTTTAGTAGGAACAGCCTTCGCCGGTGTGGTCCGAAATGTCACTGTCTCGGAGGGTCCTGATTGGGTCAAGGTAGACGTCCACGGTAGTTTCGATTATCGAGTTCATCACTTGCCTGCGGGCAGTGAAGGCTACCGCTCGATAGCCGTAGATGTTTGGCCTGCGAACATCGCTTCCGGCATGGAGCCAAAGGCTGCCTTGCCGGTAGATTTTGGGTTGGTGGGCCAAGTCAGAGTTCGACAGATCTCAGGCAGTACTGTCAGGGTCTATATCGACGTCATCAATTGGCCAGACTACCAGGTACATCGAACCGGTAGTGGCCTCCAGGTTGCTATGAAAGCTTTCCAACAGAAAGCAAAATAAGCCGGACAGCCGGTGGGTTCAGACCCATCGATCTCGAAAGGCAAGGGCGCTCCTAAGGGCGCTCTTATTTTTTTCAGGCTTGGCTCCCGGTCGATGGCAGCGAAGTTTTCGTAGACTCAAGAACCCCACTTTGTGATAAAGTGGGGTATGACCACTAGACGAATCTACAAATTCTTTGTCCTTTTTCTACTTCTCCTCACTGGTCTACCGACGGCAGCCGAGCGACTCGCTAGCAACGACCTGAAAAACTTTGTGCGCTATCAGCCAGGTGGCTTGCAGACCAGCATCGTTTCCCTCGCTGGCCCGTCAGGACAAAATCTGGACCTGGTGTCGGTTGTTCATATTGGAGATTCCGGCTATTATGGGCAACTCAACAAGCGATTCACGAACTATGATGCTGTTCTCTATGAACTGATCCTTCCTGATGAGATGGCCGGACAACCGCTTCCTGGGCAAATGGACACCGGGTCCGGATTGTCGGGTCTTCAGGACATGATGGCTCGCTCACTCGGCTTGACAAGCCAACTCAAGAGCATCAACTATTCTGCGAAGAATTTTGTTCACGCTGATTTGACCACCTCAGGCTTCAACCAGAGCATGCAGGATCGACAAGAATCCATGCTCACCTATCTGCAAAAGGCTATGGCTCAACAAGGAGCCTTCGACAGCAGTCAACTCGACATTAGCGAAGAGGAAATGAAGAACCTCAACATGATGGCGCTGTTCACCGGAACGGCGACTCCGCAGGAACAGAGAGTCTTCAAGAAGCTCATGGCCTCTGCACTCGCTGCCTCTGGTGGCCTCATGTCTTCGATGAACGATAGCACTCTTCTAGGAGCCCGAAACAAAGCAGCTTTAGATGTTCTCGACAAAGAACTCCAGAAGGGACAGAGGAACTTGGCAATCTTCTATGGAGCAGCACATATGCCGGAACTGCAGAGGGACTTGCAAAAAAAGGGATGGAAGGTGCTGAGTTCGGATTGGCTGACCGCTTGGAAGATCTAAAGCGCTCGCCTAAAGGTTCTGCACCCCACCGTGCACAGATCCATCCTGTCTGGGGTTGTGGTGCCCGGCTTTGGGATTCTAACGCCCAGAGGGCACCCGCGCGCTCAGCCCTCCTAAAGCCGAAGACGCTCCGAAGTCCTCACCGTCACCCACCCTCCACGCAACCCTCACAGAAGCTCCATACAGAGATACAAGAAAGCCCGCTTGAAGCGGGCTTTCTTGTATCTCTGTATCGAAGCTTAGAACCCAACCGGAAACCGGGACCAAGTATAGCGAACTATCATCTTTTGGACAGGCGAACTGGATCATCTTGCCTAATTGGCCGAAGACGCTACGCTACGCTTTCGGAGACATTTGCTAACAGGCCTTACACGATTTCGCAGGTACAATAATAGACGAGATCGGCGATGCCAGGGTTTCCTAGGCTACTCTTCCGAGAGACCTTCTGCCTCATCAACGTTCTCGGTTTCACCACCGCCGTCGGACTCATCAGCATTCTCAGCTTCACTGGTAGTCTCAGCTTCATTGGTGGTCTCAGCTTCACTGACGCTTGAGGTGTCACTGATGCTTGCCCCGGAAGCCCCTCCATTTCCTTGGAGCTGGCGGAGATAATTCACAATGTCCCAAATTTCTCGACCGGTCAATTTATAGCCGAAGGACGGCATGGTGTTCTTGCCGGAGGCGATGAAGTGGTACAGAAATCCGTCGGAGCGAGGAGCATATTGCGCAGTCCCAATAGGAAGTGGCGTTATTCCAAGAAGCTCGCCAACTCTTCCGTCCCCTCTTCCCTGGTCACCGTGGCACTGGGCACAATTGACTCGATAGAGTTCTTTGCCACGGTCCACCGAGACCTGATCAGCGGGGACCGGGTTCCTCACCGACTCAAGCTCCTGCGGGACAGTATTGACCTTCAGAGCCAGAATCTTTGGTCGAACCTCCTCGAAGAGGTCATCATACTCAGCCGAAATCTCTTGCTCTCTACGGGTTGCCGCACCACCTTTAAGACCCTCAACGTCTCGGACTTCGCTCACTCGTCGTCTGCGCTCTTGGTCAGCCCGCTCGAATGCCACCTGATTCCCGTAGGTGAACCACCCATAGGGCTGAGGCGGCTTGACTTCTTGTTGGGCCAACGTAGGCATAGCAACCGATTCGGGGGGAGGGGCATCAGCAGCAGCCTCACCGGGCTTGATGGTCGGCTGATATCTCAAATTGTAGGTGGCGCAACCTGAGAGAAATAGGCTCATGAAGGCCAGAGGCAACGCGTAGGTGACAATGGAGCGAGCACCACTGTTCTCCAAGGCCTCCTTGGCCTTTTTGGCCCCTTCTCCACTGATCACCAAGGCCAAATAGCCGTTAGCCACGGGCATGTCTTCCTCTAAAGGCGGCACCAACTGCCGGTAGCGTCGGGTCTCCACGAAAAACATCAGAGTGGTTACCAAAATCGCGGTGATCATTCCACACTCATACATAATGATGGCATTGATGGAGATGGCCACCAGGGGTTGACCGGAAGTCTTGGCCGTCAAACCCCACTCAAGTTGAGTGAAGGTGATGAACGAGAATCCGGTTATCAATCCGATAAGCCAGCAAACCCGGACAATATTCCGCATGATCATCGGCCTTGACCGATGAGGTGGAATGGGGTGCTCGGCCAAGGGATAGGGAGACCGGAGCTCTACGTCTTCAGGGTCGACACCGTTGTTGATCAACGTCCGATGGGCGTTGAAGGCGGTAATTTGGTCTTCGTATTCAGCACAGACTTTCATGATTATCCTTATTCACCCGACTGGAAGTAGTTGACCTTGACACCAGCCATGTCCACTTCCACCTCTCGAGCCTTCGTCTCTGCGAGCTCCCAGTAGGGAAGAATCGGAAAGACTCGGCAGAACAACGTCAACCCACCGATAACCCAACCGAAAGTTCCCAGAATTACGAGAATTTCGGTCACGCTGTAGGTGTAGGGCAAAGTGTTGAAGTTCAAACCGTTGTAGATTTCGGTGCCCGGGATGACGATGAATACCCTTTCGATGTACATAGCGATGTTCACGATGATACTCAGGACGAACATCGGCATAATGCTGCGTCGGAACTCTTTGAAGGCCAGGCAGAAAAGCGGCAAGGCAAAGTTGCCGATAACCAAGAACCAGGTGGCCGCTGCGTAGGGTCCAAAGGCATTGTAATAGAGGTAATCCATCTTGTCGGGCTCGTGCACGTAGTAAGCCGGCACGAAGTCGTTGAAGAACAGATAAGCCCAAGCCAGTCCAAGAACGAGCCAAACTCTTCCAAGCATATCGTAGTGAACCTGGGTGATGACCTTCTTGAATGAGGGATAGGTCCATATCAAGAGGCCGAGCATAGTGAACACTGCGGCCGTTCCCGAATAGAGCGCTCCCACGAAGAATAGTGGACCAAACACCTCGGAGTGCCAGCCTGGTACCAACTGCATCGCGAAGTCCCAGGATACGATAGTATGCACCGAGATAACCACCGGTAGGATGATCACCGAATAAAGCGCTGCGGCTTCTTTGACACGCATCCACTCTTCGGTAGTCCCCCTCCATCCCCAGGCCATCAGGGTGTAGACCGTTTTGATCCAGCCCTTCATCCGGGGACGGGCGATCCCCAGGTCAGGAATCATGGTGACATAGAGGAACAACAACGAACCAGTCAGGTAGGTGGAGACGGCGAAGACGTCCCACATAAGCATACTCTTAAAGTTCGGCCAGAGCAGCCGATTGTTGGGCACCGGCAGCATATAGTAGAAGATTTCGGTCCGACCCAAGTGAATGAGGGGAAACGAACCAGCGGCGGGTAGGGTGAACAAGGTTATCACCTCGGCCACCCGTGTCACCGCGGACTTCCACTCGGCTCCACAAAGGCGCAGCAGAGCCGAAATCAAGGCTCCGGCGTGGGCCACACCGATCCAGAAAACGAAGGTGATGATATATCCACCCCAGTAGACTGGGATGTGCAGGCCGGTCTGACCGATCCCGTAGTACATCTGGCCGGCAAAAGCCACTGCACCGGCCAAGATCGCCATCAGAGACAAGAAGATGACGATGTTACTCTTCCAGCCGGACTTCCCTATCGGTTCGAAACACGCGTCAAAAATCTCGGGAATCGAGATCTCCGCCGCGCGAAAGTTATGATTTTCGTGAGCACTCATATTGCTTTACCGTTCCATTAGACTTTCGGTGTGGGCTCCAAAACATCGGGGTCCCTATCAGGACGGAGATAAATCACGTTCGGTCGGGTGTCGTGCTCATTGTGAAGCAAGACTGACCTATGCCGATTGCGATCAAAGTGGCGGGACACGGTGCTGTCGGAGTCCGACAAAAGCCCGAAAACGAGAGCTTCAGAAGCGCAAGCCTGCACACAAGCTGGACGGATCTCTCCGTCAGCAGCCTCTCTATCCTCCACCTTGGCATCGAGTTCCCCGCGTCGGATTCGTTGTACGCAGAAGGTGCACTTCTCCATGATACCTTCCTGACGCACCGTCACGTCGGGATTGAGAAGCCTGTTCAATGGCTCTGGCCATTTGGTGTAGTAGAAGTTGAACATCCGCACGTGATACGGACAGTTGTTGGCGCAAACCCGGGTCCCGATACACCGATTGTAGATCTGCCCGTTTAAACCATCGTGGGTATGGACGGAAGCGAAGACCGGACACACCGACTCGCACGGAGCTGCGCCACACTGTTGGCACAACATAGGTATGAAATCCACGTGCACGTGAGGGTAGGAACCGTGATGAATTCGCTCAATCTTGAGCCAATCAACCAACCGACCCATGGCCGCACCTTCGGCCCCTACCGTGGCGATATTGTTCTCGGCGCGGCAAGCCGTAATACAAGCCTTACAGCCTGTGCACTTGTCTACGTCTATAGTCATTCCCCACTGCTTTAATGAGGATTCTTGAGAAGCCATTTGCGATCTCTCTCCTTATGCCTAATCCGGTAGTATGTGGCGCGGCAAGTTGTAGACGCGCTGGTCGAAGGTAGCCAACAGCTTAGAACCAGCCTTCTTGGTGATAGAAACCCCCGGCTCCACCGACTGGAAGTACCCCAGAGAGGAGGCTTGCCCGGAAAGGAGCTTCATGGGATTGGAGCCATCCGACTCCCATCCGATGTCGGTGAACACTTTGGGCGGCTTGGTGTCGTGGCCGCGCCCCTTGGGAATGCCGATCACTTCAGGGTGAATGAATGGGCTAGGAATAGCAGAACCCACGATGCTCCCGGCGCTGGTCTTCACTTCGACCAAATCGTGCCGTTCGATCTTGGCACCCTTGGCCACATCCTCGTTGATCTCGATCCAAGAATCCCACACCACGGTCGTCATGGCGTCGGGCAACTCTTGCATCCACGGACGATCCGACAAAGCTCCATCCCCAAGATGGGTGGGCAAAGGCAGAAAAACCATGCCATTGGGTGCCTCGCCAAAAGACGAAACTTCAAGAGGAGCCACATCTTCGTAAACGGAGTAGCCCTCGGGAGCCTCTCCGACGCTTTCGATCGGCGGCGGAGGATAGTTCGCCCGAGAAGGATAGATCTGCTCATCAAGGCTTGGCCAGACGCCACCTCGAGCCAACATATCCTCCCAGACCGCCCCGTCTCGGTCGCCCTGCAAGAATCGCTTAGGACGCACGACTTCGGCAGCGAACTCTAGCCCGCTCGCCTTGGCCATCTGCAAGAAGAAACCGAGCTGAGACTGCGCCCCAGAAACCTGGAGACTAACAGCCGGCTGGGTCACCCCGTACCAATCGCCGTCCGGGGAAGCAACCCTAAGGTCGGCCCAATCCTCCAACCAACTGCGCAAAGGAACCACGTGAGAGGCCTTGGCAGTGGTATCATTGGAGGTGGTCGCCAGCACGACTTTGGCTTTCACCGAATCAAAAGCTTGAGCGAGCCAGGGGTACCGGTAGACTACGTCCACCTGATTCACTAGCACCAAAGCCGCCGAAGCCAACATAGTAGCTGCTTCGCGATCATCTACAAAAAGATCGGCCCCCTCCACTTTCTCCCCAAGCAACAGGTCCGGTTCGAAAGTGGGCACATCGCCGGTCAGCAAATTCGTGAGGGAGTGAGCCAGAAAGACGGTTGCCTCTCCGTGCACCCCCTCAAACCCCCCTACTACCAGGGGAGCACTAGCTTCCGCCAAACGGGCCGCCAACTTCACGAACACGTCTTCCAAGACCCCGGTCTTCTCGACCGCCTCCGCCATGGTTACCGTGGCCCAAGCCGGCCAATCCCCTCGACCCTCGGCCGACAAAAGAGAGCCCAGTGCGGCTAACACATAGGGCTCCGACCCAGGCTTCACCGGCACCCAGAGATCGGAGTTCGCGTCGCTTGCGTTCATCCTCGAAGAGAACGAAACCATTCTGCCCCGCAGCCGTCCGGGTGTCTTGCGAAAACGCCCGTAAGCCCAACCTGTTCGGGTTGGAGCGTAATTCTGGGCCAGCATATTGCTCCCCACCGTCAAGAGGAAATCCCTCGACTCCAAGGGATAGAACGGCAATTCAGCGCGCCCAACGACTTGCTTGAGGACCCTTCGCTCCACCATCGAATGGTGAGAATCGGCCACCCAAATCTTTGCCCCGGCCCCCCTGGCTAGGTGCACGATGGCATTCCCGAGGCTTCCGTACAGTCGGTCCACGACAAACAGAGCCGACCCCTTGGCTTTACCAAGCAGATCCGCCACGAAGTCTGCCAGAACCGCATCCTCGGGGAAACCCAGCGCCTTAGAAATGCGGCCCGGGTGATAGAGAGTCTGTAGGGAGGATACTGCGGTGGACGTCACCGCTCCACGACTGAAAAAGTGCCCAGGGGTTCCGAGCACATTGATAGCCCGATTCTCCACAGTCTTAACCGAGACAGCGCAATCCGAGCGCAAGTCCGCACAAGTGGAAGCCCAGAAAACCGATTGGCCAGGCAACTTGTACTCAGGCATTTGATACTGAGAGACCAACCCGTGCTCAACTGGTCGACCGCAAGCCGCAAAAGTCATGGCCGAAGCAGAGAGCAAACTGAGCTTCAAAAAATCTCGACGATTGACATTCATTTCTTAATCCTCGTTCTTTTCGAGCCTAGTAGTGACAGGTGGTGCAGTCCTGAGGGGCTTCTTTAGCCCGATGACACGACACACACCAACCCATGGTAGGCTTCTGCTGCATAACGACTTTCTCATAAGTCTGCATGGGCCCGTGACATTCGGCGCAGTCAAGTCCGGCATTGACATGAGCCTTATGGGAAAAGCGGACATGCTCAGGCATATCGTAATACTTGAACCAAGTGATATCCTTCCGCTGCTCCACATAGTCCTCAATCAGAACCCTGACCTGCTCTCGCTCATCCACGCGCTGGCCGCTGGACCCTTCTTTCACGAGACCCTGGTGACACTGATAGCAATCCGTCACCGAAGGAACTCCCGCATAGACCCCGTTTTCACTGCCCCGATGACAGTATTGACAGTCAATCCCGCGATCTACGTGCAATTTATGATTGAACGGTATCGGCTGGGGAGCAGGGAGAAAGCGCCAGTATCCGTTCCAGTTCAACTCCGCGTAGATCGTCAAGAACAACACCACGACGACCGGGGTCATTAGAACCCCTCGGACTAGTATCTTTTGTAATCTTTCTTCAGGTGCCATGTTGGCCTAATCCTTACGATACACCCGTTGCTCTTGAGGCCCATTGACCTCTGCTGCAACGAACATAGAATACCGAGAATAGATTGTGAAAAATCTCACAAGCGCGCCTTTGGACAGGGTATTTCAAATTCCTTCCCCACCCTCGCGCAAATATGTTAACTCCACACCAGGGGAATTCTAAGCCGCATTCATCCGGCGATATTCCTAGGAATGAAGGGCTCTTCCTTCGACGTCCAGAGCCGCTTCTTTGGTCGCTTCGGACAAGGTCGGATGAGCATGACAGATGCGGCCTAGGTCCTCAGAAGAGGCTCCGAAACTCATGGCGACCACCGACTCAGACAGAAGATCCCCAGCTTGAGGGCCCAGAATATGAACACCGAGAATGCGATCCGTCTTTTCGTGGGCAAGAATCTTGACCAAGCCGTCGGTCTCCCCCACGGCCCGGGCTCGCCCGTTCGCCGCAAACAAGAACCGACCAACCCGGTAAGGAACCCCCTTCCCCTTGAGGTCTTCCTCAGTCCTGCCCACGGAAGCGACCTCTGGATGGGTGTAAACGACGGCCGGGACCGTATTGTAGTCCAGATGCCCGACACCTGACTTCAGGATCTCCGCTAGAGCGACCCCTTCTTCTTCAGCTTTATGCGCCAGCATAGCGCCGCCGATCACGTCACCGATGGCATAGACTCCAGGCACATTGGTGGAAAACCGTTCATCCACGACAATAAAACCTCGTTGGTCTCGCTCGACTCCAACGTCATCCAAGCCAAGATTGTTGGTGAAGGGTCGACGTCCCACCGACATGAGCACTCGGTCGCATTCCAGGTCGTCCTTCCTATCGGCGATCTTGACCTTGCAGCCCTTGCCACCCTTAAGCAGTTTGACGGCCTCCACTCGAGAGGACAGTTCAAATTTCAGGCCCTGCTTGGCCAAGACTTTCTGCGCAGCCTTGGCGATCTCGAGGTCGCAACCGGGAAGAATCCGGTCGAGATACTCAAGCACCGTGACCTTAGCTCCTAAGCGGCTCCAAACCGAACCGAGCTCAAGACCTATGGCTCCAGCTCCGATCACCACCAATCGCTCAGGGACCTCGGTGAACTCTAAGGCCTCGGTGCTGCTACAAACCCACTCCCCATCGATCTCGATCCCTGGCAAACTCGCTGGTGCGCTGCCTGTTGCGATCACGATGTGCTCGGCTTCAAGATTTCGCTGTCCCTGCTCGGTGGTCACCGCAACCCTGCCAACTCCAAGCAGGCGCCCTCGACCTTGGACAGCGGTCACAACATTTTTCTTGAGCAGGCTGCTCACTCCCCGTCCTAAACTTGAGACCACCCGCTCCTTGCGTTTGAGCATCGACTTGAGGTCTAACTCAACCGTACCAAGGCGAATACCGTGTTCTTTCAGCCCAGCGGTGGCCCGGTGGTAGAGTTCACTGGACTCCAGCATCGCTTTCGAGGGAATGCACCCAACTCTTAAGCAGGTCCCTCCAAAGAAGCTGTTTTCGTCGATGCAAGCCACTTTGAAACCGAGTTGGGCGGCGCGGATGGAACAGACATAGCCACCGGGCCCACCCCCGATTACAATCAGGTCAAACTTTTCAGACATCTTTTCCTCCTAGGAGCCTGCCGGAGTAGTGTCCCTCCGCCATGCTCGGACTAACGACTCCCACAGGCCCCTAAACTTCAAGCAAAAGCCGACCAGGATCCTCGATGGCCGATTTGATGGTGACCAGGAAAGAGACCGCCTCACGGCCGTCGACGATCCTGTGGTCGTAAGACAGTGCTAAGTACATCATTGGGCGTATCTCTACCTGTCCATTGATCGCAACCGGTCGTTCAGTGATGTTGTGGAGACCTAAAATACCCGATTGGGGAGGGTTGAGAATCGGAGTGCTCAACATCGAGCCGTAGATGCCCCCGTTGGAAATGGTGAACGTTCCCCCTTCCAAGTCTGCCAGGGTCAATTTCATGTCTTTGGCTTTGAGCGCCAAATCTCGAATTGCCAACTCGATCTCGGCAAACGATCGGCGATCTGCGTTTCGGAGAACCGGGACGACCAAGCCCTTGCCACCCCCTACTGCGACTCCTATGTCATATCTATTCTTGTAGATTATGTTGTCCCCCATCACCTCGGCATTCACCGCAGGGAAAGCTTTCAACGCTTCCACGCAAGCCTTGACAAAAAACGACATGAAACCCAACTTGACGCCGTGCTTCTCCTGGAAAGCCTGACCGTACTGTTTTCGCATTCGCATGACCGCAGACATATCCACCTCGTTGAAGGTCGACAAGATGGCCGCGGTTTGTTGAGCCTCAACCAAACGCTCGGCGATCTTGCGACGCAACGGACTCATCTTGACCACTTCATCGCTGCCTGAAGGGGCAGGGTTTGGCGGCGATGCCGGCCTGACCGGGGTAGGAGAAGGTCGCGCGGATTCCTTGGGGGAAGAACCATTGGTCACTGGTGCAACCTTCTCTGGGCTCTGAGGAGCTTGGTTTGATTCGAGGGCTAACAGCACGTCTTCCTTGAGAATCCGACCACCCTTGCCCGTTCCTTGCACCTGTTCGGGAGTCAGCCCGTTCTCTTCGAGAAGCCTCCGAGCTGCGGGAGAGACGATCGTTTCCTCTTCTGAGTCGGCTTCGGGCGTCGGGGCCTTGGGAGCGGAGACTACCTTGGCCGGGGACGAGCCTTCCGCCCCTTTGCTGAGATGACCGATGACTTCACCAACCGTGGCCTCCTGCCCGGGCCCCTTGAGAATACTGCTCAGCACACCTGCAGCCGGGGCAGGCACCTCAACATTGATCTTGTCCGTCTCCAAGACCAGCAAGATTTGGTCGGCCTCGACCGAGTCGCCTTCTTCAACCAACCATTCCGAGACCATCACGGTAGTGATCGATTCTCCGGCTGGGGGTACCTTGATTTCCATTGTGTCCATCCTCCTTGGTAAAAAGTGGTAGTCGTGAGGGAAAGGGTCTCAGCCCAGGCGGACTTCTTAGATTCGTCCTGGAACCGCACGATAGAAGGCCTGCTCGATCAAGCCCTTTTGTTCTATCTGATGGGAAGCCGAAGACCCGGTGGCTGGAGAGGCCGACTCAGGTCGCGAAACCGATAAGAATGGAAATCTATCGAAAACGCTGTCCCCAAATCTCAATCTCATGGCGAAGAGCGCACCCATGTTCTCTGGCTCTTCTTGAACCCAAATCACTGGGGTTCCCCGTTTATAGGACGATAGAGCCGCTTTCAGACTGTCCCCAGGAAATGGGTAGAGTTGCTCAACGCGGACGATAGCTACGTCGGTGCGGTCGTTGTCTAAGCGAAAACGATTCAGGTCGTAGTAGACTTTGCCACTGCAGAGCAGAATTCTGGTCACTTCTGCCGGATCGTGTCCGATATTGTCGGGCAGCACCCGGTGAAAGGCTCCCCGCGCCAACTCTGAAATCAAGGACACGCACTCGGGATGCCGGAGCAGACTCTTAGGAGACATCACCACCAGAGGCTTGCGTATGGACCGAACAATTTGTCTTCTTAGGCAGTGGAAGAGCTGGGCTGGAGTGGTAAGATTGACCACGCACATATTGTCTTCAGCTGCCATCTGCAAGAATCGTTCTAGCCGGGCACTGCTATGCTCAGGACCTTGACCCTCGAAGCCGTGAGGCAGCAGGACTACAAGGTGATTGAGCTTCCCCCATTTGTCTTCACTGCTGGAGATAAACTGATCGAAAATCACTTGCCCCACATTAGCGAAATCGCCAAACTGGGCTTCCCAAAGAACCAAATTGTCAGGAGAATCCAAGCAAAACCCGAACTCGTACCCCAACATGGCTGTCTCCGTCAATGGGCTGTTCCAGACCTGGAACCGAGCCTGATTCTCAGACAAGGAATTCAAAGGGATGTAAGGGTCGGCCGTTTCATAATCGTATAAGATCGCATGGCGATGACTGAAGGTTCCCCTGGCGACATCCTGACCCGTAAGACGAACAGGAGTGCCTTCCGCCAAGAGTGAGGCATAGGCGAGGTTCTCCGCTGTTCCCCAATCTAGTGGCCTTTCCCCATCGGCCGACTCGCGACGGCGGTCTAGGACCAATCTTTTGAGCTTAGGGTGACAATTGAAGTCCTCGGGACAAACCGAAATCTTGACCAGGTAATCCTTAAGCAAGTCTTCATCCACCGAGGTCGGCACGTTTGGCACATCGGCATCTTTGCCACCGCGGTACTTAGCCCAAAAGCCTCTTCGATTCTCTTGTTCCTGGTGCGCCACATAATCGAACTGAGGGTCTCTAGCCCTGGTCAATTCATCCTCTAAGCTTTGACGGCGAGATCGAGCAATCTCCTCTGCTTCCTCGTTGGTGAAGCCCCCATGACGAATCAGATTCTTCATGTAGCTTTCCCGCACCGACGGCTTGTTCTCAATTTGCCGATACATGGTAGGCTGAGTGACGGTGGGGTCGTCAGCTTCATTGTGCCCTCGCCGCCTGAAGCAGTACATGTCGATCACCACATCCTTCTTGAAGTGATGACGAAACTCCATCGCCAGCCAGGTGGCCTGAGCCACCGCCTCGGGATCCTCTCCGTTGACGTGAAAAATGGGGATCTGCAGCATTTTGGCAACGTCGGTGCAGTAGTGGGAGGACCGGGCCTGGCTGGGGGAAGTGGTGAAGCCAATCTGATTGTTGAGTATGATGTGCAGTGTTCCCCCGGTTCGAAAACCTGGAACTTCGCTCATATTGAGCATCTCCTGGACCACGCCCTGTCCGGCAAAAGCCCCGTCTCCGTGAATGATCACCCCCATTATCTGAGTGAAATTGGAGGTGAGACGATCTTGCCGACTTCGTACCCGACCTAAGACTACCGGCCCGACAAACTCTAGGTGGGAAGGATTAAAGCAGAGCGTGAGGTCCACCTTGCGCCCCTCTTGGGTGGTCCATTCCGAAGACAAGCCTAGATGGTACTTTACGTCGCCTCGTCCGAAAGAACGTTGAGGGTCGTTGTCCTCAAACTCTCGAAAAACCAGCGCAGGACTCTTGCCCATGATGTTCGCCATGACGTTGAGACGTCCGCGGTGGGCCATGCCCATGACGATGTTCTTCACTCCGTGCTCCGCAGCTTGTTCTAAGGCCAAATCCAAGAGGGGTATCAGCGACTCTGCGCCTTCTAGCCCAAACCGCTTGGCTCCCACATACTTCTTGGCCAGAAACTCTTCAAAGATCTCGGCATCGGTGAGACGGGTCAAGATTCTGGTCTGACAGTCCCGTGTCAAGTCTCGCTTATTTCGGCTTGACTCCATCTTCTCTTGCAACCAGAACTTTGGCTCCGGATCGTCGATGTGCATGTACTGCACTCCAATAGATCCACAGTAGGTGGAACGCAGAAGATCTAATATCTCACGGAGAGTGTAAGAATTGCGGCCGAGACAACTGGCCGAAAACTCATAGTCGAGATCGCCTTCACTGAGCCCGTAATGGCCGAGTTCAAGCTCACTAAAGCTTTCGCATTGACGACCGAGTGGGTCGAGTTTGGCAATGCGGTGACCTCGAACTCGATAAGCTCTAATCAGTTGGTCTACCTTCTCCTGCTTATAGATATCCACCGGCCCGCCGTGGCGGGACGGTTCTCCGCTTCCTCCCGCAAATAGAGAGGAGGGTCGAAAAGAGGGCGCCGACGCATACCTGGGGGTCACCCCGTTATGTCCCATCTCTTGCTGTTGGAAATACTCGCGCCATTCCTCGGATACCGACGCCGGGTCTTCGACGTAGGCCAGGTAGACGTTTTCCGCAAACGCGAGATTGTCTGGATTGATCATTTCTTGAGCCTCACTCTTTTCTTCACCTATTGCCGCGCAGGAACCGTTTCACTGGGGTTCCTCATGAGAACCAATTCTTCTGCGAAGGTTGGATGCACCGCGACCGTTTGGTCGAATTGTGCCTTGGTCGCCTTCGCTTTGAGGCAAATGCCGAGAGCTTGGATCACCTCCGGCGCATCCTCCCCAACCAAATGGCATCCCAGGACTCGGTCCGAGACGCTGTCCACCAGCAGCTTAAGCATGGCCTTTGCCTCGACCTTAGGCAAGGTGTACTTCATTGGTCGAAACACGGCCTTGTAAACGTGAAAACCCACGCCTCGTTGCCGAAGCTGTTGCTCGGTGGCCCCAACTGAAGCAGCGGGAGGCGAGCTGAAGACTGCTGTTGGAAGGTCTTCAAGATCGACTTGGAAAGGACGAGAGTTGAACAGATGTTCTGCTAGAGCTCGACCTTGAGCGATAGCCACCGGGGTTAGTTCATGTCCCTTGAGACAATCGCCTACGGCGTAGATACCAGGAATTGAAGTTTGCAGAGAGGCGTCCACCAGGATCTGATCTTGGTCACCAAGCCTCACTCCCACTTCCTCTAACCCGATGCCTCGAGTTCTCGGTCGACGTCCGGTGGCCAAGAGCACCTGATCGACTTCCAGAGAGCCACTCTCAGACAGGGTTGCCGAGATCCGATGGTTAGACGACTTGGCGAGCTTGAGCAACCTGTTCTTGCGGTGAATGGTCACTCCGCGTTCTTGCATCTGCTGGTCCACTAAGGCCCTTAGGTCCCTGTCAAATCCGGAAAGCACCAATTCTGATCGAAAAGCTTGGTGAACCTCAGCCCCTAATCCACGAAAAATTCCAGCGAACTCGGTCCCGATGTAGCCGCTGCCGATTATGAGTATGGCTCGGGGAAATTCCGAAAGGGAGAATACCTGATCGGAAACCATGGCATGCTCAAGTCCGAGAAGGTCATCGGGAACCCAAGGCTTGCCACCGAGGGCTAGGAGGATGGTCCGAGCATGGTACCGATTCCCCTCCACCTCCACCTGCTCGGATGACAAAAGGCGGGCGGTCCCTGAAATCTTGTGCACCCCGCTAGCATCCAGAAGTTTTTCATAGAACCCATGCAAGCGGTCAAGCTCGGTGTTCTGATTGGCGATGAGGGTCTTCCAATCGACGACTTCAGGGCTCTCGGAAGACCATCCGTAGGCCGAGAGCAATCTTCTTTGGTAACCGAGAGAGGCCGAGTAGACCATCAACTTCTTGGGAACGCATCCGCGATGAACGCAAGTTCCACCCCAACGCTGATCTTCGCAGATGGCCACCTTGGCACCATACTCGGCTGCGCGCCGCGCAGCCGCGACTCCACCGGAGCCACCTCCCACTACGATCAGAT
>JBJHCR010000090.1:0-2463 GCA_050486105.1 Vulcanimicrobiota bacterium | reverse complement strand
ATGTTAAGGGCCTTTCTGTTTAGAGCCCATAATCCTCTCAGACGAACAGCGTCAGGTGTCGTCACCCCTTAGTACATTGAGATCAGCTGCTCTATCAGAAAAGAAGGGTCCGCTAGCCTCGGGGACAAAACTCGACCTTCATGAACGCCCTAGTAACCGGAGCCTCCTCGGGTATCGGAAAAGAAATCGCACTGCTCCTAGGACAGAGAGGATACCATCTCGTTCTGGTAGCCCGACGGGAAGAAGCCCTGAGGTCCCTGTCCGAAGAACTGCCGTACGGCGCCACCGTCCTCCCGATGGATCTCAGTGAGACTGGCGCAGCGAAAAGGCTCTTCAGCCAATGCCAGAAGCTCGGCCTAGAAATTGAGGTGCTGGTGAACAACGCCGGTTTCGGTAAACTCTCTCACCACCTCGACGTCGAGGTCGAGCAACTCGAAGAAATGAACAGTCTAAACATGGCTTGCCTGTCCTCCCTTTGCCGCCTCTTCGCTGACCCCATGCGCGAGCGAGGCCAAGGAGCTATCCTCAACGTGGGGTCCGTGGCTGCATACATGCCCATCCCTGGGATGGGCAACTATGCTGCAACCAAAGCCTTTGTGGCTTCACTTACTTGGGCGCTCCATCATGAGCTCTCTCAACACGGAGTTCTGGTGAGCCTATTGAACCCAGGTCCCACGGCTACAGAATTTGGCCAAAGAGCCAAACCTGACGGTGACTTCTTCAAGGGAAAACCAGGGGTCATCAGCGCTCGAGATGTCGCCGAAGCAGGCCTTCAGGGCCTCTTCTCCGGCCAACCAGAGGTCATCACCGGGTCTTTGAATCAGGCTGTCCCACTCCTCATGCGCCTGCTTCCCAAGACTCTAGTGGTCAAAATTGCAGCCAAATGGGCTGGTCGGTAGGAGCAGGAATCACTCCTGCATGAGGCCGCTCCGGAACGTAGTGCTCCCCGATTTGGGTTGAGCAACACGAAAGGGAGGCCCTTGAATAAAAGCTCCATAGTCCGGTTATTGAACTGGCCAGTGGAGGTCATTCAACTCTCGAAACAACGCTCGCTCATCAGCTCCGGCCTGCAATTCCCTTAAAAAGTATGAGAGGCCATCCTGGCTGAGTGAAGCTCTCAAATGAGAAGTTATGCTCCAAGAACCTCCACCAGGCCTATTGCACCAGTATTCAATCGAAAACGAGTAGTCTTCAAAATCTTCTCTAATGATAGACCAAAATCGTTGCCATTCAGAAAGGTCGAACTGACTAGCATCGACCGCTTCGTCAAAAGACGCGATTATGAGCTCTGCAAGAACTCTCCTAGTGCTGGGGTCGACTAGAGATGAGAATCCATCAATAAACTCAGGAATCCGTGTCGGGTCGGCCACTTCAATCTCCCAATCTTGAGAACGGTGCGAGTACGGCAACCGAAAATGCTCAGCAACCTTTTCGAAACTATTCAGCATTGGGGATTCCCTTTCACCTAAAGTTCATGAAAGGCGGAAGCAATACCTGTTCCTCTTTACTTGGGCTGAATCTTGACACAGAGACCTGCTGGGCAAATGTGGCCCAAGTGCACGAGTCCGGTATCAACACCTCATCTTGGACGAAATATCCGCCAATGGAGATCCTATCGCCAATACGGGGCTGTCAGGAACACTCCCGGCTACCAAGATCAAACGCCTGGCCAAAAGAGATCTTCGCTCCTGTCAGAATAGGGGATTCCGCCCGACCTGGGAATCCCTTGAGATGCTCCCAGACGAGTTACTAGAATATCTGAGACTGCGTGACCGGGGGTTGCGTCGGCAAGCCTTCACAGAGCTTGACCGGTTCTTGGAGCGTTCCGAAACTCTAGACTTCGAGACAAGGTGTCGCTTGGCTGAAGACCTCCTCGAGACCGAATTCCCCTCCCCCTACCCTCTCGTAATCCGCTTTCTGTTGCCGACCTACCGTCGCTGGCGGGACATCAATCCGAAAAGCGCAGTAGCCTGGCGAGGTCTGGGCATCTTAGAAGAGGGGCCTGAAGGTTTCGACTGCCTGGAGCAAGCCTTGGAGCTCGAGCCAGGAGACTCAAGAGTACGAATCAAATTGGCCCAAAAGCTGGTGCAAGGGGCAGATTACGAACTTCATGAACTTCCTTGGTTTTTTTTGGGCTCGGATCCCATGGAAACCAAGACCGATCTCTATCGGGCTCGAGACCTATTAATGGAGACTGTGAACTCAGAGCAAGTGGTCAGTTTGCGCGAAAAGATCGTCGACCTAGAAAGCAAGCTTTCGGAATGGTTAGATTCGTCAGGCTAGAGCGCTCGCCTTACTTTGGATCGAAGAATGGTCCCAGATAAATCCTTAGGCTTTCCCAAACAGGGACTTGGACGGGGGAAGAGTTGAGCTACCTGCCTCACGCCGGACCAACTTAGGATCTGGTCCGGAATAACTTTCTATTTTCGGTTGTCGAGGCGCCGGGGCCACCCACGCAAGCGC
>JBJHCR010000089.1:0-20023 GCA_050486105.1 Vulcanimicrobiota bacterium | reverse complement strand
GGTCCCTCCCAGGACTGCTATCAGTCCCAGTCGGGCCAAATCCCCCTTGCGTTCTGGGGCTATCCCTCCGATCCCACCGATCTGAATGCCGATGGAAGACAGGTTGGCAAATCCACACAGGGCGTAGGTCAAAATGACTACGCTGCGCCCCGACAACTCAGGGGCTTCCCCGGGGGGTGCGTTCAGCATCGTGGCCAACTCGGAATAAGCTACGAACTCATTCAAAATAAGCTTCTTTCCCAAAAGATCTCCCACGATCCAGCAGTCAGCCAAGGGCACTCCCATCAGCCAGGCCAGAGGGAAAAAGACGATACTCGAGATCCAGGAAAGACTCAACTGAGGCATCCCCAAGTAGCCACCAATGCCTCCCAAAATACCATCGGCTAAGGCGATCAAGGCGATGAAAGCTAACAGCATGGCACCGACGTTGAAGGCCAGGGTTAAGCCGACCGAAGCCCCATTCGCCGCTGCCTCGATGGCGTTTGCGTCGTGCTTTTCCACCTTAACCTTTACAGCTCCCTTGGTGGCTGGCTCTTCAGTCTCAGGTACCAGGATCTTGGCCATGACCAAGGCTGCCGGTGCACTCATGATACTGGCTGCCATCAGATGCCCTGCGATGTCGGGAAAACTGCCCCGAAGTAGACTGACGTAGGCGGCCATCACCCCGCCGGCCACGGTGGCGAATCCGCCGGTCATGACCACCATCAATTCCGACTTCGTCATCTTGCTGACGTAGGGTTTGATGAGCAATGGGGCTTCAGTTTGGCCCACAAAAATGTTGGCCGAAGCAGACAGCGTCTCGGCTCCTGAAGTTCCTAGAACCTTCACCATAGACCGAGCGATGATGTCCACGATCCACTGCATCACTCCTAGGTGATAGAGCAGAGCCATAAGCGAGGAGAAAAATACGATGGTGGGAAGAACCTTGACCGCAAAAACAAAATCTCCAAAGGCCTCCGGGTTGAGCACCAAGCTACCAAAAATGAATTCACTGCCTTTGTCGGTGTACCCCAGCAGTTTCTCCACCACCATATTCACTTTGTCGAAGAAGAGATGTCCAGGTCGGGTCTTCAGGACCAGAATGGCAAAGACAAATTGCAGTATTACTCCAGCCACTACCAGGCGCCAGTTGATGCGCGACCGTGCCTGAGAGAAAAGAAAAGCTATCCCGATAAATCCGAAAATCCCGAACAGACTAACTAGCTTCGACGGATCCACTTTTCCACTCTACTCTCTTGTCGCTCGCCTGATTTCTTAGACCTTGGTGAATTCAAATACTATCTAGCGACGGAGTTTCGTCGCCAGAACGAGTCACTGAACCTGCCACTAGGACCTTGAAGGTCGGCACCAACTCGTCGGTGGCAACCACGGCAAGTTGAGGCAGAGACCGGCCCAGAAAATGCCGAGCCAGCCTTCGAGTTTCAGGATCAGTGAACAAGGCCGCAACTCTTTGAGGGGATAACTCTTCAAGCTTGCGCTTGACCTGCCCAGCCAAGGCCTCACCCCTGGCTTGCCAAGCCCTGCCATCGGCACCTGAATCCTGATGCCCGTCCATGAGAGCCTCTTCCCAATCGGGACCCAAGGCTAGGCCTACCAAGCGACCCTCGTCATCGAGCAGTCTGGAACACAAGAGAAAAGTGAGAGACTTTCGGCAGGCTTCCACCGCGACCTCAGCGGGATCTCCACGATCCAAAATCTCTCCGCAGACTTCTCCCACCGTAACCAAATCCTTGATCGGCAAACCCTCTGAGAGCAATTCCCTGAGAACAGTCTGAAGATAGCGCAAAGATTTCCGACAGTCCAAGAAAGGCTCAGCGACCACCGGATGAGTAGCACTGAGCCGATCAACCAAATCGAAGACATCCTGCAGGCCCAAGAGTTCTGAAGCAGACTGTGCGAGCACGGAGCGAAGATGATGCATCATTAGGGCCAATGGACCGAGCAGCGTACATCCAAGCTTCTCAGCCGACTCTTTCTGTTCCATCTCGATCCATTTCGCCCGAGTCCCCAGCACCGGATCGTGAGTGGTCCAGCCTTCCAAGGGATCGAGTTGCTGTGGAGAACCGATAGCGAATAGTCGATCCAAAAACAGCTCGCACGAAAAGACCGGAGCCCCCTTGATCCTGATGTTGTATCGGCTCTCGTCGAGGGCGAGGTTGTCGTTGACTTTTATACGAGGCAACAGAAGTCCAAGCAACTGGGCCAGTTCCGTACGCAGTGTCTCCAAATGGTCCAAAAGTGGAGCACCATTTTGTGGGTCGAGTAGCGGGAGTAGAGCCCGACCTATCTCGACTTGAATGGGGTCCGTGTAGTACGGAGCATCCTGTCCGCCTTGCCCCTGACCATCAAACTCCAGAACGACTTCTCCCTCAGGTGTCCAACCCTCATTCAACAGCCGCATGAGAGCCTGCTGAATCTCACTGCGCAAAGCCTGGTTGGAACCAACGTAAAGATAAGCTTCCTCGTCATCTTTGAGGAGTTTGATGAAATGCTGCCTGCCTCTCTCTCCTCGTCGGAACGGAAGGAGTCCTGGGAATTCATCTTCCAAGCGCAGCACTTGAAACGGAAGTTCGAGGGGCTCGGCCCGGTTCTTACTCAAAGGTCCTCCTCTTCGTCCGCCTCAGCCTGATCTTCGCGGATTTCCAGCCTGCTCGCCTCTAGGAGAATCAAGTTTCCCGAGTCGTCGGAGGCCAACTCAATCTCGTAATTTTCTTTGACAAATTCTGCAAGACCCGGATTGGCTAGCAGCTTGGTCGTTCCGTCGAGTTCGTGATTTTCTGACGACCGACCAGCCACCGCTTCGGGAGTCTCGTCGGACAAGAGCACCAACACGGCACGTTGCGGGTCCTGGGGCGCCAAGAGGAGAAAGAAGGCGCCTGGCTCGGCGGCTTTCAAGCTCAGCTCGGGACTGATGAAGAACAGTGGTATCCCGCTCAAGGCCTGAACCTGATTGGGGAGATCCTGGCCGATGTACTCACCGACCGGCTCCGGTCCGCTCGCCTCCGAACTGCTGTTTGGGTCCCCCTGTTGACAGCCGGCCAGGACTGCGAACAGAATCAGGCTCAGCAAAATTCGAATCCCAGGCCAAGATCTCACGACTTCGGAAGGCTCCGACCGCGATTCGCTACTAGTTTGAGACGGTTTTCCCATGCAACACGGTTTGCAATATCTTTGGTTTTCCCTTCGAAGACTTGGGAGACCGCTAGGGCCGTGAAAAGGTCGATGTCATCCAAAAGCGAAAGGCTCGCCCGTGGAAGGTTTCCTCTCCCTCGAACAAGCAGCTGAACGCCTCGAGACTTCGATTGAGCAGCTCTCCCGGGATATTGACGACGGCCGTGTCGTCGCCATCCTTAGAGAGGGACAGCCGTGGTTGTCCCTTGGTGAAATTTCTCGTCTCCAGCGCGGTCGAGTCGAAAGACCAAATCCAGCTCCCACCCAGAAGACGGTGCCTCGCCCCGAGCCTCAACCCTCCCCCCAAAAACCGGCGTCTCAAGACCGGGTGGAGTCGCCCCAGGGAGAGCTGCAACAGTTGACCCGGCTCAACCAACGCCTAGCTGAGGAGAAACGCGAACTCGAGGAACTCGTGGGACGCTTGAAGTCGGGACTCCAAGAGACCGAAGCCACCCTACGAAGAAGTCGCACAGCACGGGCCAACCTAGAGAACGATATCGTAGCTCTGCAAGACCAACTCAATAAGAGTCGCTCTCGCAACGATGCCCTCGAAAGAGAGATCCAACATCTGACAACCGAGTTGGAAAAGGCCGAAGAGCAATACAACTCTTCGGTTCGAAGGCTGCGCTCTAAAGATCGCAAAGCTGAGCCTTTCGACAATTCGGGGTCCGAAAACCTGAATCCTGAAGTAGACCATATGAGAGCTCAAATGTCCGAAAAGGATCGGATCATCGCATCTCAATATCAAGAGCGCGGGCAATTGAGGGCCCAACTTGAGGACAACCAGCAGAAATACTATGAGCTTAAGGCCCGCTACGAGAAGGAGAAGACAGAGTGGTCTGAGATCCTTGCTCGAGAAATCCAGAACCACGGGCACCTGAGACAGCAACTCGAAGAGCTTAAACCGAAAGCGAGCAAGGGATGGAACCCCTTCCGCAGGGAGCGCTAGCTCCTATGGCTCGAGTCAAGATTCGCGAGTGCCCCCTCCACAGAAGCCTCGTGCACGCCCTGTATGACTCGCCCGAGACGGTGATGCCCAAGCTTTGTGGTCTGTTAGGACTTGGGGTGGGTCTTTCGACCCGGTCTTCCAAATGGGGCCTGGGTGTTGGACTCTTGGGCCTGAGCCTCTGGAATCAGGCCTCGAAGTACCTCACCGTCAGCGACTTGCGTCTCGGCCCTCTCATCAACCGTTGCCCATCCAACAACCAAAAAGGAGAGCCTCAGGTCTGGTTGACCTTCGATGATGGTCCGGCTGAAGACACTTGCGAAATCCTCGAAACACTCGAAGAGTGGAACGCCTCGGCCACCTTTTTCATGATTGGGAAGCGGCTCCAGAGTTGGCCCGAAAAGGCGAGATTGCGAGAACTCCTTGAGCGTGGCGGCCACACGGTGGGCAACCACACGTGGAGTCATCCTAACCTTCTCAGGGCCGGACCGCCACAACTGCAAAGGGAATTTGACCGCACAGAGAGACTACTCAAGGAGTCATTCCCAAAAAGCTATCGCCCGATCTTCCGACCACCCTATGGCTATCGCAACCTCAGGGTACTAGAAGCCGCAAAACGGCGGTCCTTGACCGCCATAGGATGGAGTCGTAACAGTCTGGATTTTCTAGACCTCGACTTCGAGGAGATCGCTCATCGAATCATCAGCAGCCTCCAAGCTGGCGAAATCATCCTCTTGCATGACGGACCGCGAGCCCGATTGCAAACTTTGGCTGCTCTTCCTCTATTGCTTCAAGGCATGACAGACTTGGGCTTCAGTTGCTATCGCCCAACTCTCGGACTAGGAACGCTGGAATGAACCGAGTTCAACTGATCCCCATCGAGGTCGCCGAACGGATAGCTGCCGGGGAAGTGGTGGATCGTCCCAGTTCGGTGGTCAAAGAGCTGCTCGAGAACTCCCTTGACGCTCAAGCTCAGCATATTGAAATCGAGCTTGAAGACGGCGGACAAACCCTTCTGAGGATCACCGACGATGGACTCGGCATGACTTTCGAAGACGCCACCCTTTCTATAGAGCGGCACGCCACCTCTAAACTCAGGGCTTGGGAGGACTTGGAAAATCTCTGTTCCTTCGGCTTCCGAGGAGAAGCGCTCCCGAGCATAGCGGCCGTCTCCCGATTTGAAATGACCACCACCGCCAGAGGAGAAAAAACCGGCACCAGGGTGACTCTGCACGGTCCCGGGAAGCCCACCGTAGATCGGGCTCCCGGACCGGAAGGCACCCGCATAGAGGTGCGAGACCTCTTTTGGAATACCCCGGCGCGCCGAAAATTCCTCAAGAGCCCGGCAGGGGAGACGGCACGAATTTCTGACCTCGTCTCACGTTTTGCCGTGCTCAACCCGAAGGTCTCGTTTCGTCTCTTGGTCAACGGCGCCGAGAAGTTGTTTTTTCCCCTCGAAGCCTCTCAGGCTGAACGGCTTGGACAATACTGGAAACTGGCGCCTAACGACCTCGTAGTGGTCAGCCACCAGCGTGAGCAACTCAAGATCGAGGGGGTGATCGCCGACCCTAAACACCACCGCAGAAATCGAGCCCACCAGATCTTGGCTGTGAACAGTCGACTGATCGTTTCTGCCAGCCTGAGCAAAGCCATCTCTGAGGGCTTCGATCCCCTGTTGCCAAGAGGCAGATACCCTTTTGCCCTCATCAATATTTTGGTGGATCCGGCCGCCATTGACGTCAACATTCACCCAACCAAATCCGAAGTGAGATTTGCCGATGAGCGCTCACCTTTTCGAGCGACTTATAAATCTGTGGCCTTAGCCCTTGAAGACAATAAAACCGAAAGCGTGAGAGACCATCACTGGCAAGCAGCGCTCGCTGGCAATCCCACCTCTGCCGAGCACAGTTCTCACCCCGCCCCACCACTGATCACCAACTCCAACTTTCAAAGCGCCGAATACTCCGCCAACAGAAATGCGAGGCCCGTGGGGAGCGGAACCCAACGCCCCCTCCATCCCTCCACCGATCGAGTGATGGAGTTCTTTGCCCCGGACTCAAGCCCAGCGGAGAGTTCAGGGGCCACCTCCGAATCCTGGTCCCCCAACGACCCCTTGGATTCAAGGGAGACTCAAGGACAACTCGACCTCCACCCCGACAACCCAGACTCTGAGATCAGATATCTCACAAGGCTCTACGGCTCCTATCTGGTAATGCAAGTCGATCGCTGCCTCTGGGTGATCGACCAACACGCGGCCCACGAGCGAATCAACTACGAGAGACTTCATCGCTTCCAAATCGAAGGTCCAGAGTCTCAAAGACTGTTGCTGCCATCCACTCTAGAGCTCAAACCACAGGAGTTCGCCTACCTTATGGAGCATCGGCAGCATTTCCGCGACCTGGGCTTCGAATGCGAACCCGAAGAGGAGTGTCGAGTGCGCCTGACAGCCGTGCCTCCCATTCTCAAGAACGGCACTGAACACGAACTATTCCTGGATCTGTTGAGTGAACTTGCCAATGACGAACTCACCATAAAAGATGGAACCCTGAATCGATACCGGGAACGCCTGAGAGCCCTCATGGCCTGCAAATCCAGTGTTCGTGCCAGGGAGAGGGTTTCACCCGAAGAAGCCCAACACCTTACCAGGGATCTGCTCAAGGCTGAGCGCTCTCCTTACTGTCCCCACGGTCGACCCACCAGAATCCGCCTCGACGAGGCCGTGCTGGAGCGCCTCTTCCATCGACACTGAACCAATTCTCATAGCGATACTCGGACCGACGGGAAGCGGGAAATCCGGCCTGGCAGAACACCTCGCGCAAGAGCGGAACGGTGAGTTGATCAATGGAGATGCCTTCGCAGTCTACCGAGAACTTTCCGTTGGAGTAACGAAACCTGAGCCAGAAACCCTCGCCTCCTTGCGTTATCATCTGTTGGATGTGGCGAACTTGGAAGAGGGATTCCATCTGGTGAAGTATCAAAATCTCTTCCGAGAGGTCTTGGCCGAGATTACGGCCCGAAGAAAGCTTCCGATTCTGGTTGGAGGAAGCGGACTGTACACCAGTTCCGTCCTCAACGGATATCAACCTCCGGAAATCGAAGTGTCTGAGGAGGTGAAAGCCCAATCCAGAAGGCTTTCCCTAGAGTCGGCCTTGAGGCGATTGAAAGACCTGGATCCCGATGCCTG
Organism: Vulcanimicrobiota bacterium; assembly: GCA_050486105.1. Lineage (GTDB taxonomy): Bacteria > Vulcanimicrobiota > Xenobia > Xenobiales > JADMJV01 > JAEXNA01. Next base: position 12,722 of record JBJHCR010000089.1, on the reverse strand, counting down.
GCAGCGGATCGATCGAGCCAATCCTCGTCGAGTCAGTCGAGCCCTAGAATTGGCCCTTGCTCACGGAGGCCCGGTCCCGATCCCCAAGAGCTGTCCCCGTTCCCCTAGTCGCACCCTTCGCCTCTACCTGCTTCCCGAGCGCTCTCAGCTGCACTTCAGAATTTCCAGGCGCACTGAGGAGATGTGGGAGGCCTGGGTAGAGGAGGTGTTTGAACTCGAGAAGAAGGGCTTTGCGGATCGGGTCGCAAGGAGGAAGCCGCTGGGATACGATGCGGTCCTGGCATACCTCCAGGGCTGGATCACCGCAGATCAGGCTCAGGCCGTGATCGTGCAGAAAACCGTAGCCTTATCGAAAAGACAATCAACCTGGATCAAAAAGGAACTCCGCTCGGGATTGGGATTTGGCCTAACCTTGGAGAGCCCTCAAGACTGGCGAGAGCTCCCGGACAAGAGTTTGAAGATCTTGGACGATTTTCTCACTGAAACGAAATGATACCGATGGGACCTGACGACCGATCTCGGGCATCGAGATACGTCGTTGAAAAAAAATAGGAGACAACATGGCTTTAAACCTGCAAGATGCGTTTCTGGCACAAATTAAGAAAGAAGGGGTTGGAGTGGTCATCTTTCTGGCCAAGGGCGTTCAACTCAAAGGAACCGTTAAGGGATACGATCAGTTTACTATTATCCTCGAAGACCAAGAAGGTCGAGTTCAAATGGTTTACAAGCATGCCGTGACTACGGTTTCCCCATCCAGACCCATGTCAGACGACTTCATGAAACTGGCATTCAAAGACACACCCGACAGAAAAACCGCCTCGCGCTGAGCTCGACGAGTCCCCTTGCCTCCCCACAGAAGCACGAACTCAAGCTCTGTCCCTTTCGAGAAGTGGGATGCCACCGGCAACGATTTCTTGCTGATTGATCTTGAGATCACCGGGTTGACCCGAGCTCAGTTCACCGCTGATGTCGTTCGAAACCTCTGTTGCAGGCAATCAGGGCCAGGGGCCGACGGAGTTTTTCTGTTCTATCCCGACATCGACGAGGAAGGGCCCATAACCCAAGCAGAGATCATCAATTCAGACGGTAGCCTAGCTGCGATGTGCGGTAACGCTCTGCGCTGCCTGGCTCAGGCCTTAAGAGAGAAAACTGGACGCCCACAGCATCGAGTTCAGCTCGGGGGGCGAACTATTGATGTTTCAGCCATCGACGAGTCCAACTCCTCCGTAAACCTAGGCCGACCTGACCACCTGGAAGGATACACCCTGTTCCAAAACGTGCCTCCCTTTGAAGCCCTATTGGGACATCCGGGACACCTCCTGTCGTTCGGTAATCCCCATTACGTGGTTCCGGTGGAGACCATACCAGAGAATTGGGTGGATCTCGGAGCACAACTGCAGTCGCTGGCAGACAGCGTGCTGGGCACCGGGGGAATCAACTGCGGCTTCCTGGGACTCTCAAGCCTAGACTCCGAAGACCCTCATTTCTCACTCAAGATCTTTGAACGGGGGGCCGGTCCTACTCTGAGCTGTGGGTCCGGGACCTGCGCAGCCTCGGCGGTTTTACAGCACATCTTAAATCGAGAACCCCCTCATGATTTCCAGACCCCTGGGGGTCGCCTGACAGTCGGACGTCAGGAAGACGACTACCTGCTGCTGGGCCCTGCCCACCGTATTCAAGTTGGAGCTTAATCGAAATCATGTCTTTAGAAAAGCGTCTCAGGCTGCTCAGAGAAGGCCTGCACAAAGGGGGCGAAGATGCCCTGTTGGTTACCAATCAAAAAAACGTCAGATACCTGAGCGGATTTTCTGGATCTTTGGGTTGGCTGCTGCTCACTCAAGACTCTGAGGTGCTTATCACCGACGGACGCTATTGGGAACAAGCAGCCAGGGAAAGCCCTGAGGTCACCATCTTCAAATATCAGCACAAACTGCACCGAAGCTTGAGTGAGGCGGCCACCACCGTCTTGCTGGAAGTCGTTCAACTGCAGGCAGGAAGTCGAATTTGCGTCGAGACCGACAACCTCACTTTGGCCACCTTTCGAAGCCTGCAAGCCGCCTTGGAGGCGAAAGAGTTCGTCCTTTTGGAATCCGAAGGTCGCATCGCCGACCTTCGAAAGCATAAGGACTCAGGAGAACTTGTGTTGCTCCGTCAAGCGGCGCTCATCGCCGATCGAGCTCTCAGTGCTACCTTGTCCGAACGTTTTGTTGGGCGAACCGAACTTGAGCTTAAGGCTCAACTTGAATACCAATTGCTTAAGCAGGGGGGAGAAGGCACTTCGTTCTCCACCATCGTTGCCTCAGGAAGGAACGGGTCACTTCCCCACGCTGGAGCCTCTGACAAGGTCATCCTGGAGGGTGAACTCATTACTATCGACTTCGGCACAGTCTTTCAAGGCTACTGTTCCGACATGACCAGAACGATCTGGTACGGGACACTCGGAGACCGAGAAAAGACTCTGGTTGCAGCCACCCGCAAAGCCCAAGCCCTGGTGCTCGCCAAGATCTGTCCGGGAAAAACTTGTGGAGAGGTTGACGCTCTCGCCAGATCTTCTCTCAAAGAAGACCAGCTGTCAGAATACTTCGTTCATTCTCTAGGTCACGGCATTGGACTCGACATCCACGAGGCACCAAGCCTGAGGGTGGATCAAGAAGACCTCCTTGAAGTCGGTCACGTGGTGACCGTCGAGCCTGGTGTTTACCTCCCCAATTTCACGGGATGTCGGGTGGAAGACACCGTGGCTCTAAGCATCGACGGGGTCGAGATTCTCAATGCTTACCCAAAGCAAGACCTCAACGATGATAGGCCCCCGCAGCTTGAAGAGACATAGGAGGCTCTGGTCCGAGATAACGTCTAGGTTTGGGCCGCCGAGTTCTCCATACCCCTGTGGGGTCGACCGCGAAGAGCCTGGCTCAGGCGTTGCTTTTACGAGATGCTGGAACGACTTACTTGGACGGGGCCTCGACCACCGAAAACAGAAAGTTATTCAGGACCAAGCCCTGAAGCTCCGGAAAACCACTCGACTCCTAAGGCGGAACTCTCCCCCGTATGGGAGGTTTCCCTCTTTTCGTCGCAGAAACGGCTGGGGTGCGATACCAACTGCGATTTGAAGATCACCAGGGAGACCTGCACGTAGAAGAGTTACCAGCCTCAAACGACGGGGCTCGTCGTCTTTCCGTGAGCCTGAAACAGAATGGGACTCAATCCAAGGTCATCTACCAAATCAGTCAAGAAGCCGTGCACAAGCTCCTCCCCGACGGCACATTGGAGACACAGAACCTCCTAACCACACCGTTTTCGGCCCAAGGAGGACAGTTTTTTTATCGCGGACGGCCTCGAAGAATCGATCGTGTTGGGGGCTTGGCTGGAAAGCAGAGCCGGGAGCAACAGCAAGGAAGTGTGGCCGCTCCCATGAACGGACAAGTCGTGAAGATTACGAGAGAGGTGGGCCAACTTGTGGAAGCTGGGGATCTCATATTGATCCTTGAAGCCATGAAGATGGAGAACGAAGTCACCGCTCCAATCCCGGGAATGCTGAACGAGATTTGCGTTGGGCTTGGAGATTCGGTTTCTCCTGGACAACTCTTATTCAGCGTTGATCCTCAAGGCTAGGTGAGGACGCTTTCACCTTGCTGAACAAGTTTCTCAATAAGATTTTCAACAAAGGTCGTCCTGAGAAGGCTTCCCCCGGCGACCCACCTCCGAAGGTCGAAGCGGCAAAGTCCTCAAGAGCTGGAAGTAGCAGCAATAAGGGTCTTCCCGGCTCCTCAGAAAGAAATCTCGATATTCCCAATCGAATGGAAGTCGGACTTCTCCTCAAGGCGGTCCCTGAGAATTTGCAAGGAAAGCCTAAAGCCTGGGATGTGGAAATCACTCGCTTGGACCTCGAAGGCATCTGGGTCATGCGGACCAAGTCTGACGAAGAACCGGTCCCGGCGGAAAAAGGAAAACTCCTGAGTCTGGTCCTCATCGAGAACGACAAGACCATCACCTACGACTGCCCGGTCCTCAGGATAGAGACCGGAATCAAGGAAGAGATCCTGGTTGCTCCTCCAACCAAGACCTTGAAGGAAGACAGTCAGATTCGCAACGTGGGTGCCAGAAAACACCTGAGAATCTCCTTTCGACTTCCTGCCGAAGTCCGAGCCGTCAGGGGCACAGAATTGGGAGAACCGGTTACCGGGCATACCTTAGATATCTCCATGAGTGGACTCGCTCTGGAGTGCAGCGCTTCGTTCCACAAGGGAGAGGAGATTCAGATCAGGATCTTGTCTTGGAACTTTCCTCTTCAAGTGAAAGCCTTCGTCGTCCGATGTTCCCCCGGAGAAGGCAGCAACACCATTGCTGTAACCTTCCCTCCGGACCTATCGACCATCTCAAGCGATCTGATCTCCCAGTTCATTTTGGAAAACCAGCGCAAGAGTTAAGACGAGCACTTTATAGCGCTTGATCCACGAACCACGAAAAGTTTTACAAGCTGTTCGGGGGACACAACATTTAGCGGCAGTATCCTGTTCTTATGTCTGATGTCGACCGGGTGCTCATTTCACTCATCTTATGCTTAGCTGCCTCGTTGGGCGCTCAACATTATCGTTTGGCTACTCATCCCAAGCCGGCTGCAGTGGTGGTCCGAGTCACCGGAGGAGTGGCTCAGCCCCAAATCGTGCGGTTACCCCATGGAGCACGCGTGGTCCACGCCATCACCATCTGTGGGGGATTTCTCCCAGAAGCGATCACTGAAGACGTTCCTTTAGCGAGACTCCTGGAGGACGGCGAGAACCTTACGGTTCCCACGAAAACTCCGACTCAGCCTGAAAATCCGCGCTCCGACACGGGCACCACCACTCCGTACCGAGCACCTAAGCCAACGACCTCTGCCTCTCCAAGCTCAAGGCTAGATTTGAACTCGGCAAGTTTCGATGAGCTTCAGAGCGTACCAGGAATAGGCCCAGCATTGGCTCAAAGGATTCTCGAAGCTCGAGAGAGCAAACCTGGTGGGTATTTCCGCTCTTTGGAGGATCTGACCGATGTCCGAGGTATCAAGGGGAAAACCTTGGAGCGCCTTAGGCCGCATATCAAGATTGAAGGATCATGAGCGATAATTTAGACGCAAGTTCTGCCGACGCGGTATTTCCCGGACCCATTCGACATCGCCCGGAGTACTTCATTACCGAAAAAGGGCGAATGGGAGTCTTCTATTTGGTAGACCACCTCCTGAGAGCGATCTGCTGGGGCTACGATCGAGAGCAGGCCGGCTCCCTGTCGATCGATGTGAAGACCGACAGTTCTCTCATCCTGAAACGAGAGTTTCCTAATCAGGACGAGCTTTTCCCCGATTTGCCCGCATTGGAAAGCCCGAGCACCGGCTCTATGGCTAACGACCTCTTTAGACGGTGCGTTCAAGCCATCAATAGCAAGGCCTTCAAACGCAACGACACCTTGCGGGGTAATCCCTATCTCCTCACGTTCCTACCTATGACGATAGCTCTCAGCTCTCGTGCTAAGCTCAGGTTCACCGAGAAGGGTTCCAGCAGGACCCAAAATTACAAGGACGGATTGCCCATCGATTCGGTCTCTCACTCACAGGGTGGCAACTCGTCGGTTGAACTAGACGCTGTTCTAGACTCAACCCTCCTAGCCGAAGAAGTGCGAGCCTACCCATTTAGAATCCGAGTCCAAGAGTTGGCGTGCCTGTTCCCTGGTCTGGCCATGGATATCAGGTATAAGGGCTTCGCACCCTTAACCTACCGGGCCAATGCTGGGATGAAGGATCTCGTGGATTTCATCGTGCCCGAAGAAGAGCGACTACATTCGGACCCGTTCTTATTCTATCGAAGTCACGGGGACTTGACCTACGAAACGGCTCTGTACCTGGTCAATTCTGAAATGGAAAAGATCAAGGCTTTCGCTGGATTCGACGAAACCTATCATGGTGGGGTTCACGACGAGTGTCTCAGAGATGTGCTCACCGATCTCTTTGGAAGGCTGTACAAGTTCAAGCTTCCTGATCGGCGACAATCCTTGGACAATATCGCTTCCTCACGAATGACTTACTTTGGCACCTTCGGTTCCACGGTCCCTTTTCAAAAGGAGCATCGAGGCAACCAATTCGTGAAGATAGTTCCGGGAGTCGCGGCTTGTATCCGGATGACTTCGCCCGAACTCCAATGGGAAAAAGGAGGACAGCGGTCTCGGCTTCTAGGACCGTCCCTCGAAGACACCATTCAACCGGAACTTACCGTCGAATTCCGCCGATGGCTGCTGGAGCACCCAGACCTTTTCACCGAATGGCAAGTTCAGTGGGCCCCTAAGAAACGGCGCAAGCGGGGTACACCTCCCGCCAAAACCTAGAACCCCGATGGGTGGCAAACAGGGTGATTCCAATTTTCCAAATCAGGCCTGGGCTCTCCTGGCACTCGGATTGGTCCAATTGGTGGCGACCCTTCTCTTTCAAACCCTCGTCCCGTTCCTTTACCTTGCCTTGTTCTTGAGCCAGGATATCGAGGTCCGGCAAGGCTTTGAACAACTTTCGAGTGTGGGACAGAATGAGTCCTTATCAGAGGAAGAGCTGTTCGGAGAGCGGCGAAAACTCCTGAGGCCATTGCTAGCAAAGGTACCGTGGAGTAGCTTCGTGTTCCTTTCGTCAGTCTTGCTCTTCTTCCCACTAGGCTTCCTAGCGCGCAGATATCTTCGAAGTCCAGAGTCTGCCGGCTTCCTCATTCTGCTCTCGGTGAGTGTCGGGCAAAATCCTGTCCTAACTCCTCTAACCCTGCAATCTTCGGGATTCGGAAGCCTGGCCATACCTCTTTGGGAAGCGCTCGTCATGATTGCCATTCAATTCGTTGCCTTGAGCGCAGGGATACTTTCAAAGGCGGACATCTCGACCAAAGGGGATCAGGGGAAGCAAACGAACCCTTCGAGAGAATAGTCCGTGGAAGGAAACCCAGAATTGTGTTCGACGAAGTTGACCCTCGACAAGCGCAAGACCTGTTGAGTCAAGATGACATCTGGCAAATTCTTGACGTCAGAGAGCCTTGGGAGTACGAGAAAGGCCACATAGAAGGCAGCCGTCTCATTCCTCTCGGTGAACTACCCACCCGCCTGGAAGAATTGGAACGGGACCGCCCTGTGCTTTGTGTCTGTGCCGGAGGCGTTCGCTCCGAGAAGGCAGCCAAGATACTCACCGGGGAGGGCTTCGGGCGAGTCACTAATATGTTGGAAGGCATGAAGGGGTGGAGTTCAGAGCAACTCCCTGTTGTTCTTTAACCCTGAGCCACCAAGGACAAGAGCGGCCAACCCAAGGCGCCTAGGAAAACGGCTACCGATACACCCAGAATCAGCATGAGGGTCGGTTCGATGCTCGACCGAATTCCTTGAAGCAAGGTCTCAGACTTTACCTCATAGACATCAGCCACCCTGCTCAGCATGACTTCGAGCTTGCCCGACTCTTCGCCGGCCGCGATCATGCCTACGGCGAGCCTGCTCACGTGGCTGCTGGAGCGCAGCACCTTAGAAAGCTCTTCGCCTTGCTCCAAGCGGAGGCTGAGGTCGAAGAGTTCTTCCATAACGATCTCATTTCCCACAGTAGCGGCGGAGAGTCTGACCGACTCGGGCAGCGGTAGTCCACTGCGGTAGAGAATCGCCATGGTGCGAAGAAATCGAGCCGTATACAGCACTTGATAAACCCGACCCAAGAGCGGCAACCAAAGGCGGCATTGGTCGGCGATCCGGCGCCCGATGGGGTTGCGAGGTAAACTCCAAAACAAGTAGGCCACCAGGATCAGGAGAAAAAACAAAGCTGGCTTGTTTTCCGCCATTGTGACTCCCAAACCCAGCAACATCTGGGTGGCTAAGGGAGGCACGACGTCGATGCTCTGGTAGATGCGTTCCAAATAAGGACTTCCATAGGTAAAAAAGATCAAAAAGGTGACTGCGGTGGATCCAAAGAGGAGCACTGGGTACGATAGGGCAGCTCGAGCTCGAGCCTGAAGCATCTCCACCGAAGTCAAGATCGCAGACAGGCGCCTCATCATTTCTGGGAGGTTGCCAGAGGTTTCTCCAGCGGCGGTCATGGCCACGTAATAGCGGGGGAAGACCTCGGTGTGCCTACCTAGCGCCTGGGAGAGCTTTTTCCCTGCCGAGACATCTTCGGCAACGTCACCCAAGAGGCGCTTAAGCGTGGGGTTGTCGGTGTCCTCATACAAGATGTCTATGGTGCGCTGAAGCGAGATTCCGCCTTCAGACATGGAAGAGATCGCTTGACTTAGACCCACCAACTCTTCAAGCTTGACCGGCGCTAAGGTGCTGAGAAACTTGAGCAGCTTCTGCTCGCCCGACACCTCCTCTACCCGGTAAACCACCTTATGTTGGTCTGCGAGTTCACTCTCGGCGCTCTTGAGATCTTCAGCCTCAATCTGCCCGTGAACGCGACTGCCGTCTTGAGCCCTGGCCACATAAGAAAACTTGCCCATGGGCGCTGGTTCCCTTCAAGTTGGACCTGATCCTCCGTAGACGGACTGTCAAAAGGAGGAAGCCAACTGATAAATGGGCTGAAAAGCGGCCAGGAGTAGAAAGGCCACGATCGAGCCCAATCCGCACAGCACCACCGGTTCGACTAGCTTTCCAATGGAATCCAACCCTCGTACCATCTCTTCATCATAAAAATCCGTCAGGCGGTTCATCATGATTTCCAAAGAGCCACTCTCTTCTCCCACATAGAGCATTTCCACCGCCATCGGCGGAAAGAGGCGATAGACGTTGATCGACTCGATAAAGGGGCGACCTCGGCGAACATCTCTGAGTTGATGCGCCACCGTGCGGCGGAGAATCTCTCGGTCCAGACTGGTTCCCAGCAACTTGAGAGAAGCATCCAGTGTTACCCCTGAACGAGAGAGGGTGGTCATGGCCCGAAAATACTGGCTGAGCATACGAAACCGAACCTGTTTGCCATACCAGGGCAGCTTGAGCATCATCCGATCGATTGCCATCCGTCCCGATCCGGTCCTAGACCAACGATACAAGAGATAGCTCAGAGACAGTCCAGGACCGAGAAGTGTGAAGAAAGTGATCAGGCCAAAAGTCTCGACAAAATAGGCGCTCTCCACCAGGAGCTTGGTGGCCCAAGGAAGCTCCACCTGGAGGTCCACGAAAAGACCTACAAAACGGGGAATCATGAAAGTGAAGATAAAAAAAACCAGGAGGCCTGAGGCTCCAAACAATATGGTGGGATAGAGCAGGGCGGACCGTAAACGCTTAGAGTAGTTCCATTCCCGCTCGTAGTAATCAGCGCATTGATTGAGAGCCAGATCGAGAGTCCCCGACACCTCACCAATCCTAACGGAACCAATCATGAAGCCATTGAAGTACTCTGGTGCTCGACGCATGGCTTGAGATAAGTAGAATCCGGACTCCACGTCCTCACAAAGCCGCCTGAGGGTCTTGCGATAGACCTCTGGACCACCTTCCGGGATCAAGGAACGGAGGGCTCCAGCCAGGGGTATTCCGGCTCTGAGCATGATCCCCAAATGCCGGATGAACATGGCCAAAACTTGACCTTTCACCGGCCGAAACAGATAAGAGATCCAGGCCCGCTCACGAATCGGTAACAGCTCAAGTACGGTCAATTTACTCTTTTGCAGCAGGGCCACGGCCTTGGCCTCATCCACAGCCTGAACTTCACCTTGAATTCGACGACCCTCGCCGTCGATAGCGCGATACAGGAAGTCCTTCATGGATTCGGTATCCCGGCCTCTCTCACCAAGAACCCACGGACCCTTTGCTGATCATCGAGCCAAATTTCTAGTCCATCACTCAAGACGACTCTCGGCATCTGAATAGAATCCTCGAAATGCCTTCTCAAGCTGGCAGCATCAGCCAAGGCGCCCACCGAAAGTCCGGTGGGGGTGGAGTACCCAGAATGTTCGGACTCTATCAAGACCAATGTCCCTTTGGCAAAAACCAGGCGCAAAGGGGGTGCCGGACTGGTCCAAAGCTCTAAGTCGCGTCCAAGGGATCGAGTTTCGATTCCCGACAGCCAGGCCCGAGCCTCATTGGTGGACATCCCCAAGTAGAGATCGGATACTCCTACCGAAGGAACCACGCGACCGCGTCTAACAAAGTCCGACCGGGCACCGCGAGAACTCAAGGCAGCTAGCTCCTCCACACCTTGCTCCACCGTGGAACTCAAGGTGGCCCCCGAACTCTCTCCGGAATAGCCTCTCAAAATCCTGGCCACGGCGGCCGAGTCGGCTGCTAGGTGAAACCCACTGCCGGGGACTCCGGGCAAGGAGGCGAAGTGAAAACCGACCATTTCGCCCCTTAAATTCACGATAGGCATGCCTAGAGACCCCAGAGACTGGGGACCATCAAAGAAAAATCCGGCGGACTTGAACTTCCCTCCAGCAGAGCCAAGAATTGGAAAGATGTCTCGCTGATGGGGAGCGAAACTGAACAGGCGTTCGCCCAATCTCGGAGGTGCAGGAGCTAAGGGAAGTGCCTCATACCCCCGGCCCGGAAGTTCAAAAAGTGCCAATCCATATTCCGGGTCGGAATGGACCAGGGTTCCGGTGAGAAGACGACCTTCGTGCCAGAAACGGGCCGATTGAGTTCTGCCTATTAGGTCGCTCGCCACCACCACCCTGCCAGTGTCCGAAACGACGACGCCTCCAGCGTACTCACCATCGGCCAGAGCAAGCAGCACTACCGCACCTCGAGCCTTGCGAAGAGCCTCGGGGTAGGGGATGACCGGAGGTCTCTCCTCAGCCTTGGGATAGAGCAATCTGCTGAGATCCTCGGGCGCCGAAAGCTCAGATTCCCGGCCCAAAGACTTTTCCACCCCTGGTCTTTGACCCTGAGAAGAGCGCTTCGACTGCGCTTTGGCCCTCCACGGCTCATCAACTTCAATGGGCCTAGTGGCTTGCTCTGGTTCTCGACTGCGGGGAGCGGGCTTCGGAGATTCTTCAACCACTTGCTCTGGTCTAGGGGCCTTGGTGAGGCCGGAAAGTGATTTCCAAGCATCCCGATCCGGGAACTCTTCGGGCGCTTGAGAAGCCCTTTTGAATCCCAAGACGGTAGGCCCTCTCGAATCTGAACGGCGAACCAATTGCTCTGAAACCACTATCTGTCCAGCCTCAGCTGTCCGCCGGTCTAAAACGTCGATAGTGGTTCCCATGCCCCTCTCCCAAAAGAGGAGCGCAGAGAAGACAAACCCAAGACAGCCGGTCGCCAGGGCTAATCCTGCGACGCGTCGGATCAGCTCTCTCGGCAGATACTCCTCGTCACCCTCACTGAAATCGATGAGTTCTTGCATGGTGCAACAGGGGTTTTCTCCACCGCCAAGTTTAAGGCCTCTGCCAGTTTAGGGTTTAGCCACTGTCCACATGGTCCAAGAACACTCTATGAATCAGTGCATAACCATCAGAGGCGCTCGAGAGCACAACTTAAAGAATATTGACCTCGAGATTCCCAGAGATAGGTTGGTGGTGCTCACCGGACTGTCAGGATCGGGAAAATCCTCTCTGGCTTTTGACACTCTATACGCCGAGGGTCAACGTCGGTATGTGGAATCTCTATCTAGCTACGCCCGACAGTTTCTGGGCTTGATGGAAAAGCCCAACGTTGATTCCATTGAAGGACTCTCTCCCGCTATCTCCATCGATCAAAAAGGGGGGTCCAGAAATCCTCGCTCAACGGTTGGCACGGTCACCGAGGTCTACGACTACCTGAGGCTCCTGTTTGCAAGAATCGGGCAGCCTCACGACCCTAACACAGGTCAGCCCATAGTGAGTCAGACCGTAGACGAAATCGTGGACAAGATTCTCAACTTAGAAGAGGGCACTCGACTATTCCTCCTTGCTCCTGTGGTTAAGGGCCGAAAAGGAGAGTACCGAAAACTTCTGCGAGAGCTCGGTGCTCGAGGATTCGCAAGGGTCAGAATCGACGGAGAGGTGCAGCGCTTAGACGATTCAGATGTCCATCTCGAGCGCTATGTTCAACACACCATCGAAGTCTTAGTAGATCGGGTCGTGGTCAAAGAGTCGAGTCGTTCTCGCATCCACGAAGCAGTGGAAACCTGTTTGGAGCTCGGTGACGGTGCCTTGACCTACGCTATCGTCGACCGCAACGGAGAGTCCGTACAAGAAGAGGAACTCTCTAGTAAGCTCTCCTTAGCGGACGGTACCGCATTCCCCGACGTCGAACCTCGTCTATTCTCGTTCAACTCCCCCTTTGGAGCCTGTCCGGAATGCAACGGTTTAGGGTTCTCACCGGAGTTCGATCCAGATTTGGTGATCCCCGACCCTACCCTTTCTCTGGCCGATGGAGCCTTGGCCCCTTGGGGTAAGCCCAAGCGCTCCATGCGCCATCACGCTAGGGCTACTAGGTTTTGGCGAGCCTGCGAAAAAGCTCTTCGCAGCAACCAGATCTCTTTGCACACTCCCTGGATAAGGCTTTCTGACCAGGCCAATCATCACGGAAGGGCCAGCATCCTCACTCGGCCAATTAGACCGATGCTCAGCCTCCTCCTTCTCCCGTCCCAGGAAGACGGGGGGGGGATGGAGGATGGTAAGGGCGACTATTGGTCTGACACACTGACGCCCCATCAACCCACAACAAGCGCGAGCCTTCCTTGTTACTCTCGCATTACGACGTGCTTCTGTGTGTGTGTGTGTTCGTGTGACGCAGGGGAGACGGCGGGGAATCGTCTGGGCGCCGTTGAGGAAGAG
>JBJHCR010000088.1:16806-20059 GCA_050486105.1 Vulcanimicrobiota bacterium | reverse complement strand
GATCTCGCCAAGGTTATGGGACGAAAATTTGTGTACACCGATCACAAGCTGGAGAGACAGTTCGGCCGCACGGTGAATGAGATTTTTGTTAAAGAAGGCGAGGAGGTCTTTCGAATTGCCGAGAGAGAACTTTCTCTGAAACTGTCGGAGTCCAGCAACAAGGTGGTGGCCACGGGAGGCGGAACGGTCGTCGACCCGGTAAGCTTCGAAGCCTTTAAGAAAAGTGGGCTGCTTTTGCGACTCTACACTCGAGAAGAAAATCTCATTAGTCGTCTGCAGCGAACCGACAAACGTCCCCTGCTCAAGGGAGAAACCCCAGAGGAAGTCACGGAAAAAATCAAGCGACTCTTGGCCGATAGGGCAGCTATCTACGACCAGGTGAATCTCCGCCTTGACACCACCGACCTAACTCCGCTGATCGCTGCTCGAAGAGTCCACGATTTTCTTAGAGGAAATCCCGAACTCTTCTCTGAGTGGCCCGAAAATCCGGTGGAACTTCGCTAGCCCGGAGAAGGTCCGGAAATCTTCCGTCGGGCCAGGGCCAACATTTCCGCTGCGGGAATTTTGGTAGCCTCTAGGTCAAACCACCATGCCAGAGCCTCCGCAGCCTGGTAGCACAGCATGGGTAGACCGTCCTGAACCGCACCGCCTAGAGCTGAAACACTGCTGGCCAAAGGAGTCACTCGATGATAGATAAGCTCGGAGAGAATTACGTGCCCAGGCCAAACTTCCGGCAGGGGTACCGGTGAAGCTCGGCCATCGAGGCCTACGGAGGTCGTTTGGACTACCAAGTCAACTCCAGCAACAAACTTTGAAAACTGCTCCAAACTGCCAACTTGGAGATCGGCATGCCCAGGAAAGCAGACCTGCAGTTCTTCTACAAGATTTTCGGCTCTTTCCGGAGTGCGGTTGAGAACCGTGCAATGAGTGCATCCTAACTCTCCTAAGACGCCCACCACTCCTCGAGCAGCTCCCCCAGCCCCGATCACCAAGACTCGAACCGAGCCCCAGGCAATTTGAAATTGAGCCTCCAGGCCCCGTACCCAGCCCAATCCATCGGTGTTCTCACCTTCGATCTCGCCTTCGCCGACAAACTTCAAGCTGTTCACTGCCTTCACCACCTGAGCCCTGGGAGACACTCGATGACACAAGGCAAACCCGGCCTGCTTATGCGGCACAGTGAGGTTGCAACCCAGAGCCCTCAGCGCACTCAAACCGGACACCGCCTGGGATAACAGTTCCGGAGTGACCTCAGCCGACAGGTAGACGGCTGACCGGCCCATGGCCTGGAGAGCAAAGTTTTGAATCAAGGGCGACAAGCTGTGTTCCACGGGTTGTCCCAACAACCATATCGTCGAGAGATTGGGCTCACTCAAACGCTCGACATAGAGCCCGACTTGAGCAAACTTGGAGGTACTCAAGCTGTGACGGCTCCTTCAGCTTGGCCTGGGTATACTTCCCAGAACTCGGGAAACGAAATCGAGGCCCATCCGGCATCTCTAATCACCGTTTCTCCCTCGGCCACCAGGGCAGCCACCGCCAAGCTCATCTCTAATCGATGATCCATGTGAACACCCACCTCCCCTCCTCGGAGCGGGGAGGGACCGCTTATAGAAAAGCCATCTGCCGTTTCCCGGATGGCAGCGCCCAGGACCGTCAATTCGCGGCAGACGCTGGCTATTCTGTCGCTCTCTTTCACTCGCAGTTCTTCGGCACCCCAAAGCATCGTGGTCCCGTGTGCTGCCGTCGCCACCACAGCTAACAGGGGCAATTCATCGATGGCAGAGGGAACTTCGTCTGGTCCCACCTCGGTGGCGATCAAGGGAGAGGACTGGGCTTCAATGTAGCCCACTGGCTCACCCATGCGCTCCTCTGTGGTTTCCCATCGAACCTCTGCTCCCATCCGCTTGAGGATTCGAAAAAAGCCCAAACGCGTCGGATTCAAACACAGGCCCTCGACCCTCACTTTGCAATCTTTCCCCATGACGGCCGCAGCTACCAGGAACGCCGCAGAGGAAGGGTCTCCAGGTACTTGAAACTCAAAACCCTCCCAGATATGCCTTCCTGATGGAAGCCGAATGCCCAAACCTTCGGAAACTAGGGGCACACCAAGACTCCGCAGCATCCTTTCGGTATGGTCTCGGGTGTGGGCTTTCTCTTGCAAGTCGAGTTCAACCCCAGCAGCCAACGAGGCCAGAATGAGCGACGATTTTACTTGGGCTGAGGCCACCTTCAGTTCTCCGGAAAATCCCTTCAGAGGGCGTCCCTGAATGGCGAGGGGGGAAAATTTCCCGGTCTGTCTCCCTAACACTTGGCCCCCCATTCGGTTCAAGGGCTCAATGATGCGAGCCTGGGGGCGCGCGGACAATGATTCATCGCCTGCCAGCACGAAAAATCCCGATGAGCCCGCCAACAAACCGCTCAGCAACCTTAAGGTCGTACCCGAATTTCCACAATCGAGGACCTGATGAGGCTCTGTGGGTCCTCGACTCCCCCAACCTTGGACCAAGAGGCCATTTAGATCATCCGTAGACCGGATTTCGGCTCCCAAGCAAGCGAGACAGGTTGAGGTGCTCCTCACATCATGCCCTTTCGACAATCCGCCCAGCCGGCTCATACCACTGCCCATAGCGGCCAGAATCAGAGCACGGTGACTCAAGCTCTTATCTCCCGACAAAGTTACGGTACTCTGCCAGGTCCTATCGCCTGAAGAAAGCCTCAAGATATCAGCTCCAGGTCTCGAAGCACCGCTGCAACTCTAGCTTCTTCCTCGGACGTCGCCGGCCATAAGGGTTGGCGAACTGGTCCGGCAGGAAGACCAATCATGGAAAGAGCCACCTTCACCGGAACCGGGTTCGAGGTAATAAAGAGGACCTCGAAGAGAGGAAAGAGCCTTTGATGGATCCTGCGTGCTTCTCCGGTGTCTCCTCGTTCGAAGGCCTGCATCAGGGCTTTGATCTCTTTCGCTACCAAATGTCCGGCCACAGAAACCACGCCGACCCCTCCAACGGAGAGTTGAGGTAGAGTCTGGCTGTCGTCGCCACTGTAGGTGGCCAAGCTGGTCCCTTGGTCTCGAGACAAACGCGATAGCAGTCGACTGACGGGATCGATAGGCAAGCTCTGCTTCACCGCCACCACCCTAGGAAGGCTCGCCAATTCAAACAGAATGTCCGAAGGAATTTCCACTCCGCATCGACCAGGGATGTTGTAGAGCATGATGGGAAGTTCAGTAGCCTCGTGAATGGCTTTGAAG
>JBJHCR010000088.1:0-16796 GCA_050486105.1 Vulcanimicrobiota bacterium | reverse complement strand
GCTTTGAAGTGCTCCAACAAGCCTTTGGCGGAAGGCTTGTTGTAGTAAGGGGTCACTAGGAGCAAGCCGTCCACCCCGCAAGCTTGCGCCTCTTTCGAGAGGGTGATAGTGCTGCTGGTGCAGTAGGAACCCGTCCCGGCTACCACCGGAACTTCACTCCCGACAGCCTCTTTCACAGCCGTCCAGAGCCGACACTTCTCCTGGGAAGTCAAAGTCGGTGACTCTCCGGTGGTTCCTGAGATCACCAAGCCATCGTTGCCCTCCTTAACGAGGTGCTGGGCCAACTTCTGGGCTCCCTCGAGATCGAGTTCGAGATTGTCCTTAAGGGGCGTGATCATGGCCGTCAAGAGCTGTCCAAAAGGGGTACTCATGGTGGGTTCTCCTTAGAAGTCGTGGTGGCTGAAGGGCCCTTCGTAAAGACCCGCAACCTTTCCCTCTCAGGAGCTACAACAACGATCGTCACGCCAGGAAACTACTGCTGTTCGAAAAGACTCTCGGTTACCGTCCTAGGAGGCCTTGCCACCATGACTTTGGCGCTTCTTCCTTCATCTTTGGAGTTTCCCGAATGCTCACATGAGCGTGACCACCTCCGTTGCCGGCACCGTGACCGAGATCCACTTGGACCTCGCGCTCACCGTCATCATGAATGTAGCTGCCACCCTTCATCCCGGGAGCGTGGGGATAGGAAATCTCTTTGCGAAAGGCCTCTCTGTTGGGCAAGATGGCGGTGAACTTCTCATCACCTTGCTCAGAATGGGCGACCATGTAGGGAAACGTTCCCCCGAGGTCTGTCTCTCGTGTGTCTCCATCTTGAACTTGGAGTTTTGAGAGGAAGCCCGATAAAGAGCGACCTTCTATTTCAGCGTTCTTAAACAGGACTTCTCCCTCTAAAGGGTTGAGATCGGCCGGGGTACCGTCCAAAGCCAATACGCCCTCGTAGATGGATCGGACTAAGTCGCGAGTCTGGTTTCCTTGGTCGATCAAAGCCCGGCGCTCCTCGATGCCATTGAGATCCCCTAGCGTGCGTGGTTGAAAGTCTAGCTTGTCATCTCGAAAAGCCACCTGAGCCTCCTGGACGGTTTCCCGAGGCCAAGAGGGGGCCTTGTCGGGGCTGTAGGGAGGCCGTGCCAAGCTCAAGGACCCAGCTTCAGCTTCAGGCCCGGCAACTACTGTATAGCTGGTTATTCCATCTCGGACATAGGAGCCTCGGGCGACACTCTCTCTGACCTCGCTCGGGGTGCCGGAGTTCGATACCCGTTGGGCTAAGAGATAGTTCTGATCGGGATCTATGGTGTACTTGAGAGAGGTGTTCTTGCCCGCCTCTTGGACTCCCATCTCCATCACCACTCTCGCTCTTCCAGGGTGTTCCTGAAGCGAGTAGGCGTGTCCAGAGATCCGCCCTCCTTGGTAGTCGTAGTCTTTGAGTAGAACCTCGCCAGGACGACTGTTGAGGTCGTACTCACTTTGATCTAAAGACAAAACATCGAGGTAGGTATCTTGAACCTGAGAGGTGAGGTCTTGGGCGGTAGAAGCCGCTCGCTCAAAGTGCTCCTGATTCTTGAGATCGTTATGGGTTCGTGTTTGGATTTGAAGTTCTCGGTCAACTTCGCGAAAGGTGTATTTTCCAACTGCGTTGTTCATTGCCAATTTCTCCCTTGGATTTGGGCTCATTCTACGAAAAAGACGTTATGGCATCGTCAAAACCGCGTTGAGACAAGTCGCTTGTTGGTTCAGGGTTGTAGACACGAGGGGGAAGATTAGCCCCGGAGATGAGCAGTGCCACTTCCTCTGCTAGCTCATACCTAACCGTATCGAGCCACGGAAAGTGCCGTGAGCAGTAGGGCCTGTTGACATTCAACCTTCACGGCGCTGCACTCGCTTATTTCCCCTCTCCGAAAGCGCCTTTTTGCTTAAGTACTCACGGGTACTAGGCTCAAAAAAACACTTCCGGAGAGAGAAAATCTGCTTCGCGCAGCTTGAAACGCTGAATGTCAACAGACCCTAATTCGAAAGGAAGCTGCCAAAGCGTCGGAGGCTAGAGCAGAGCGAAAAGCGAAGCCGAGTCCATGGCAAAGGGGTCCTCATCATCCTCAGAAAACGACCACCTCGGGCTGCTTTTTAAGGCCAACTCCATTCTCAATTCCACTGAGACCTTGGAACAGATCCTCGAAACCTTGATCCAAGAGGTGATCGCCACTCTTGGGGCCGAGCGAGGATTTGTGGTTTTGCGAGAAGACCAAAGCTGGCGAACTGTAGCTGCCCACTACAAGAGCCCCGAACAAAGGATCGCAGCCACTCGCTTCAGCCAAACTCTGGTGACGAAAGTTTGCGAAAGCGGACAGCCACTTTTGACCCTGGACGCTCTGGAAGAGCAGAATCCTCCTTCTCCAAGCATCGTGATGCACAATATTCGCTCGGTGGTTTGCGTCCCTCTCCTCTGGGAAGGGCGCATCCAGGGTGTGGTCTATGCCGACAACTCGGTGAAGGCCGGAGCTTTCACCACCAGAGATCTCCAGATCTTGGAAGCCATCGCCGGCCATGCCTCCAAGACCCTGGAGGCCGCGGCCCTGCACCAGAAACTCAAGCTTCTCTACCAGGGTCATCTCGAGCAAGCCAGACAGAGCTCAGCACTCACAGCCAGCTCAAACGACGGCTTGGGAACCTGGGAGGGTCAGGCCGGCTCAAAGACCTTGGACACCCTCTTGAGCTTGCTCGAAGGCTCTTCGACACCCTCCGAGCCTCAGCTCCCGGCAGCCCCTTCGAAGCCGTTGCAGACAGCCAAACCCAAACAACCCAAGAGCTGCACACCGAGAATCTATCTCTTTGGCAGCTTGCGCGTTCGGTGTGGTGAAGAGCTCAGGCAAGATTGGCCGGTGCGCAAAGATCGCGAACTGCTGGCTTACCTCAGTGCCCACCTGGGCCGAGTGGTGCACGAAGACCTCCTGACCGAGCTTTTCTGGAGCAAGGGTGGCCCCAGAGCACGACATTCGCTGCAGAACAGTATTACGCAGATCCGCAAAATGCTCGACGATTCCAACAGAGAGTTACTCCAACGCAAACTGGACGGGTACACCCTAAATCAAGCCTGCTGGGTAGATACGGACGAGTTCTCAAGATGCTGTCGTGAGGGAACCTTAGCACGACAGCAAGGAGACTGGGATACCGCCATCGCCGCTTTGAGCAAGGCCGACAATCTGGCCACTGGGGAATTCTTGGAAGGACTCCACGGAGATTGGATCGACCCCATCCGTCATCGCCTGCAAGAAGAACTTGTCCTGTGCCGCATTCATTTGGCCGAGTACTTCCAGGATCGAGGGCGGCACGCCTTATCCATCGAACTCTGGAAGCGCGTCCTTCATCAAGACAACTGCAGTGAGGTGGCCTACCGGGGCCTGTTGCAAGCCTATCGCGCCTTAGGTCGTCGAGCAGATGCGGTGCGCACTTTCCAGGAATGCAAGAAAGCTTTCCATGAAGAACTCGACCTAGCACCACCGGCAGACTTTGAGGAGTTGATCATTTTTGAGTGAGAGCTGAGTAGGTTGGTCTAGGCTGGAGTCACAACAGTCTAAGGAGTTCCCAATGCAGCCTAAAATCACCTGTCTTGCCTACCGCCCCGCCGTCTGCACCGATCGTGCCACTACCGCAACTCTGCTCGTGCGCCTGACGGCCCCCAAGGTTTCCTCTCAGACCAGGCCGAGCCTCAACCTTGGTCTGTGCATCGACCGCTCGGGCTCCATGGGTGGAGAACCCCTATACCAAGCCAAGCAGGCTGCGCTTGGTTTAATCAGGCGTCTGAGTACCCTGGATCGAGTCGGGGTGGTGGTCTTCGACCACTTGGCCGAAGTCCTTTGCCCACTTGAGCGATTCGTGGGCGTTGCTAGAGTGGAAGCAGCCCTGAATCATCTGGAGGCCAGAGGGGGTACCGACCTCTTTCAAGGATGGTCTGAATCCTGTCACCAGCTTTGCGACTGCTCCAGCACCCAAAGTCTGAACCGGGTGCTGCTGCTGTCCGACGGGGAAACCAACACCGGGGTCACCGACCCCACACGGATCGCCGCCCAAGTGGCACGTTGGCAAAGGCAAGGAGTGAGCACTACCACGGTGGGGCTGGGTCAAAGCTACAATGAAGACCTCCTGGCCGCCATGGCCCGGGCAGGCAGCGGAAACTACTTCCACGTGGGTGAGCCTAAAGACATCGAGAGCTTCTTTGCTCAAGAAATTCAGAATCTCAGCAAGACCACCGGGCAAGCCGTCAGCCTGGGAGTAGAGCCTGCCGACGGAGTGGAAGTATTGAGAGTCTTCAACCCCGTAGAGAGAACCAAAAGTGGCCGTCTTAAACTAGGGAACCTGGTGGACGGTGCTCCTCTCGAGGTGGTGGTAGAACTCCTGGTTCCCCCCCAGGCTGGAGTCCGAGATCTCTGCCGCCTACGCTTGGCCTGGACTGAGGTCGGTACAGGTCTACGACAGAGGGTGATGAAGCATTTCTCGTTGCCCGTCGTGCCTTACGGACAACTCAGCGAGTTTCCCGTGGTGGAGGAAGTCGCCCAGAAGAAAGCGGTCCAGCTTGCTGGCGAGACCCTCAGGGAAGCGGTTCAGGCTCTGGATCGCTACCACCTTGCCGAGGCCAGAGGTCGCCTCATCGCGGGCCTCGACCTCTTGCGAGAAGTTGAGCCGAGCCAGGACATTTCCGACTTGGCCCAACAGATGAACGCTCTCCTTAGCGATTTGGATCGCGGCGAGACGGCGAACGTTCGCAAACAGGCCACCAGCTCCAGCCAATTTATCAGTTCAGGCAGCCTGTGCATGGCCAAAATCCCGGCGTTGGCCAAGTGGCATGCCTTACCGGAAAGCGAACGAACCACGGAAGCCTTGAAATCACTGTTCCGGGAAAACCCTGATGTATAGGACTTGCTAGACCTCTAAGGTATCCGGGTTTCCTCTGCGGAGCCCGGATACCTGATCGTCTCCACGAAGCGCTGCATATGCTCCGAAGGGGGTTCGGTCATTCGTGATACAGTGACGGTGATGACCGCGTTGAGCAGCATACCGAGGGTCCCGATGCCTTGGGGGTCTATGCCTAGGAGCCAAGGTTCCCAGGCCAACAGGCCTGGCGCTGTAGTGATGATGTAGACCGCAGTGAAGACTAGGCCCGCAACCATGCCAGAAATGGCTCCTTTGGTGTTGGTGCGCTTATCGAAGATGCCCAGGACGATTGCCGGAAAGAAGCTGGCAGCAGCCAAGCCAAAGGCAAAGGCCACCACTTCGGCCACAAACCCAGGAGGATGGATACCCAGATAACCCGCCACCAGTACTGACAGGAGAATAGCTGCTCTAGCCACCTTCAGCTCTTGCTTGTCGGTGCACTTGGGATTGAGGCGACACTTATAAATGTCGTGACTAATGCTGCTGGCCACGACCAAGAGAAGCCCGGAAGCCGTGGATAAGGCGGCGGCCAGACCCCCAGCCACCACGAAGGCGATGATCCAGCCCGAGAGCCCGGCCATCTCGGGATTGGCCAAGACGATGATATCATTGTCGATGGTGAGTTCGTTCTCCGGCCCCTTCATGTACTGGATGCTTCCGTCGCCGTTGTGGTCTTCCCAAACCAGAAGTTTGGTGTCCTGCCAGGTTTTGAACCAGGGAGCCTCTTCAAGGACTTGCTCATAGGGTTTGTCGCTCACTGAGGTGATGAGATTGTACTTGGCAAAAGCCGCGATGGCAGGAGCCGTGGTGTAGAGCAAGGCGATGAATAACAAAGCCCAAAAGCCCGTCCACCGTGCCCCTTTGACGCTCTTGGCGGTATAGAACCGAATGATCACGTGCGGGAGTCCGGCGGTACCACACATCAGGGCTAGAGTGATCAAGAAGACGTTCAATTGACTGAGTTCGGTGAAAGGCTGGGTGTAAGCGGCAAAGCCCAAATCCTGCTGCAAGCCGTCGAGACGTGAGGCGACCTCCACGAAACTCATCTGAGGGATGGGATTGCCGGTGAGAGTGAAGGCTATGGCGATGGCCGGAAACAGATAGGCAGCGATGAGCACCACGTACTGGGCCACCTGAGTGTAGGTGATCCCCTTCATGCCACCCAAGGTGGCATAGAAAGCGACGATCCCCATACCGATCAACACCCCCAAGGTGATGTCCACCTCGAGAAACCGGGTGAAAGCGATCCCTACTCCTCTCATCTGGCCGGCCACGTAGGTGAAGGAGATAAAGATGGCTGCCACGGCCGCCACTAGGCGCGCCGTGTCCGATTCATAGCGATCCCCTATGAATTCGGGCACGGTGAATTTGCCAAACTTGCGCAAATACGGCGCCAGCAGCAGGGCCAAGAGGACATAGCCTCCGGTCCAACCCAGCAGATAGATCGCTCCATCAAAGCCGTTGCGCGCCAGTCCTATGAGACCGGCCATGGAGAGAAAAGAGGCGGCGCTCATCCAATCGGCAGCCGTAGCCATGCCGTTGAACACCGCTGGGATCCCCCGGCCGGCCACGTAGAAACCACTGGTGGTGGAGACTCGAGACCAGACGGCGATGCCGATGTAGAGACCAAAAGTCAGGGCCACGAACACTGCAGTCATAGCGGTCTGACTCACGGTTCCCCCTCAAACTCGTTGTCGAGGCGATTCATGGCCAGACAATAGGCCAGGATCAGAACCACAAAAACATAGATGGCCCCATTCTGAGCTACCCAAAAGCCCAGCGGGCCACCCAAGAAATCAAACTCATTGAGCCAAGGAGCCAAAAAGATCGACAGCACGTAGCCCACCAGAAACCACACCCCTAGCAGGATCCCCGTGAGTCGAATATTAGCCTGCCAGTAACGCTTTCTCGAAGGATTGGTCACGTCAAGGCAGTACGGGACAAGACCGGGCGAACCTCCCAAGAGGTTCTAGTTGGGTTTCCGGAGCCGCCGGAACCTCGAGAGATTTATCCCGCTTGATGCATGGGAGGGCCGAAGTATCGTGTTCTCAGCACCCAGAGGGTTTATAGGATGAGGATAAGGACAGGAAGCAGGGGGATCCGGGCTCTTCGAGCCAAGACCTTCGGATGGTGCCCTCCTCCAAGGACTCTTTTCAGGTCCTTGAGAGCCAATCGACCAGTCAGTTTTCGGGGCTAGATCGGAAGACCGTGCCTTCACAAACTGCTGATGGCGTTGTACATCGGCAAGAAAACGGAAATGAGGACCACCCCAATCATCCCACCCACCCCTGCTAGCAAGAGAGGCTCAGAAATGGCACTCAGATTTTCCACCAGATAATCTACCCGTTGATCGTAGATCTCCGAGGCCTTCTCAAAAGACATTTCTAACTTGCCGGACTCTTCGCCGGTGGCGACCATCAGAATCAAGAGCCCATCGTAAAGGTCGCGAAACTCTGTCAGATGTTCGGAAAGAGATCTTCCGTCGATCACAGAGGCCTTAATGTTCTGCAGGTCGTTCTGTATCATGGGGTTGTCACTGGCACCGACTGCAAGCTCTATCGTTCTCACTAGGTCTTGACCGCTGGAGAGAGAGAGCCGTGCCGTTGCACAGAAGCGGGCCACGGAGGCGCTGTAAAGTAAATCTCCTAGGACAGGAACGCGAGAGAGAATCCGGTAGAGCCAGAGCTTTCCGTCCTCGGATTGCCAGGTTCTCACAAGCCAGGTGGAGATGGCCACTATGCCTGCCGTGCCCAGCAACCAAGTTCCGGGGCTCTGGGCGAGATCGGCCATGACCAGCAGAATACGAGTGACTAAGGGAAGTCCTCCCTGCATGGATTGAAAGATTTCTTCAAACCTGGGAATGAAAAACAGAAAAAGGCCACCGGTCAAAAAAAGACTGAGTCCCAGGAGAAAAATGGGATAGGTGAGTGCGGCCCTCACCTTCTGCCTTATCCTCTGCCGTCTCTCCAACCAGGTTGTGAGGCGATGCAAGACGACCACCAGTGCGCCGGTGTCCTCACCCACCTTCAACATAGCCAAATAAAAGTGTGGAAAGATTTTAGAAAAAGACGACGCTGCCTCACTCAGGGAGGCTCCGGAACTGAGGCTTCTGAGTATCTCTTCCAAGACGTGCCCGAACTCTAAAGCCTCGTAAGCGTCCGCGGAGGCCGACCTAAAATTGGAACTCTCATACTGACTCAAGATGCACTCTATGCTCTCGGTTAAGGAAAGCCCCGCGCCGAGCATGGTAGCCATCTGCCGAGAGAAAAAGGTCAGGGTGTCTGCTGAAACTGTTGCGTTCCGAATCCAGTCACTATCCCGGTCTACCATGTCTCCGCCACGAAAAGTCGACTTGGTCATCGTTTTGACTTCGGAGCTTGACTACCGTTTCCGCCCACAAGTTGAATTTGGTGTCGGCAACAGGATT
Organism: Vulcanimicrobiota bacterium; assembly: GCA_050486105.1. Classification (GTDB taxonomy): domain Bacteria; phylum Vulcanimicrobiota; class Xenobia; order Xenobiales; family JADMJV01; genus JAEXNA01. Next base: position 8,446 of record JBJHCR010000088.1, on the reverse strand, counting down.
CTGGTTCCTAGCCTATCATACATGGTAGATGACCAAGGACATCACGGGTCTCATAGCATGGTTGGCTGGGGGGGCGATCCTCTATTCGGCCGAGTTAGAGCCCGCAGGCCAGGAAGTCTCGCTCCTTGTGCTGGGGCTCCTGACCTTCGGATTTGACGCTCTGCGAGTAACTCCCTGGGGAAACACGGCAAGCCGGGTCGCTCCCCTCCCGGCGCTAGCCCTTTTGCTGCACGGACAAACCGGGTTCCTGGTGGCCTCAGCAGCTCTGTTCTTCGGAGGCCTGCTGGTTTGTTTAGCGGGGAGAAACAAGGCCCGAATACTAGGGGATCTCTTTCGCACACTAGGGCCGCTGGGATCGGCCGGAGCGGCCTCGCTCCCCTTGCCCGAACCGATTCCGGCTTTTATGCTGATCACTGTTTTTTCTATCTTGAGCCTCGCCCTGGAGCCAAGAAGATACACTCTGCGACTAACTTTAGGCATGCTCTTTTGCGCTCCCTGGATGGCCTTAGCATGTTACGAAATGAGTCGGGAAGCACCTTGGACCTTGGTCCTTGTGATTCCCATCTTGTTTGGCTTGAGTAGCGGTCGAGACGACACCTTTCCGCTTCTCAGAAAACTGCGCCATGCTCTGCGTTTGACTCAGGAACAGGCCAAGGCGCAGTCCGAGAAAGCCCGCAGGTTTCAGAACCTGCTCAGAGCCGCCAACCTCATGGCTCGAACCCTCAAGCCGGAGGCTCTCCGACATGCTCTCAAGCAAGCCACGGAGCGTACCGGGATGACGGAGGTGCAGGTCTATTTGCCCGGTGAAAAGTGGCCTGTCGGCGGTGGAGTGCCCCTGCTGGATGGGCGAGCCCAATTGACCTACTCGGGAACTCCAGACGCTTCTCAAAAAGACCAACTTGAGATCCTGGCCCGAGTCTTTTCCACTTGCTGGGAAAATGCCGAGCTTCACCAAAGAGTGCTGGAGGCGCTCGAGGAAACCAAGCGTTCTCAGGCACAACTGGTAGAATCCAGCCGCCTGGCCGCCATGGGACTTATGGCCGCGGGTGTAGCGCACGAAGTGAATACGCCACTAGGAGCGATTCAGATTTCGAACGAACTTGCTCAAAAGTGTTTACAGAAGAAACCGGAGGCCGTTTCCAAGCACCTACAGTCTATCGACCGAGCCACCGAACGAGCCCAAAAAGCCGTGGAAAGAATTCTCTATTACGCAAAGCCCATGGGTGAGGAAGAGAAGGAGACCTTTACCGTGAGCGAGGTCGTCGACGATGCTCTAGCCTTACTGTCACACCGAATTGAGCGAGCTAAATCAAGCGTGCAAACAGAAGTTCCCGAGCATATCCACCTGACTGGTGAGCGTCAAGCCTTCTATACCCTCATCTTTAATCTTGTCCTCAACGCCTTAGAGGCTACCGGCCCCGATAAGGAGGGATCGGTCTGGTTAAGGGTCGGAGAAACAAAAGACCGCATCGTGATGGAGGTCGAAGATAGTGGCGAAGGTGTTCCTCAGTCAATAAGGCCTCACATCTTCGAGCCGTTCTATACCACCCGACCGTCCGGTGAAGGGACCGGTCTGGGACTGCATCTTGCTCGTAGCGCCGCGGAACTGTTTGGTGGGCGCTTGGACCTGGTACCCTCGCGAACGCAGGGGGCGATCTTCCGGGCCGAGTTTCCCAAGAAAGAACCCGGCTAAAGGGAATTCAGGAGTGGGAATTTGACGTTTGGTCCAGTGCCATTCCACTCCAAGCCGAGTCTGTAATCAAGCGCTTGAGTCCTGCCAAGCCGCAGAACCGCGAGAGTCTCTCATCCGAGAATTATGAACAAATGTTTACTTCTCCCCGCTCCCTCGGATGATTTCTTGGATAAACTTGGCAAGGGTTCCGATATCTTTGTCTCAAGAACCAACAAGAATTGTGGAGACAGAGATTATGCTTGAGGAAATCACCCTACAAAACAACGAGAACGGACTGGATTTGCTGGTCAACTTGATTCGTCGGGGTGCGCCCATCCAGAACCTTGAACTCTGGGTCGAGCGGGCTTTCCATCAATTGGAAAGCGATGACTCCATCGATGCCGAGACGGCCGATAGGTCCGCAGTAGCCTTGGAGAATCTCTTGCTAGCCTCGCAGAGCGAAGCGTCCATAGCCCCTTATCTAGGAGAATTGGTCATCGCTTACGGATCCTCGCCGGATCTGGCAACGGCTTGGGAAATTCGAAGAAGAACGCTTGGCGAGGAGGAGATCCGGACCGAGCTCTGGGACGATTTCGAAGACGCACTAGCTTGCCTTCGAGAGGGGGACCCTGAGTCAGCCGCCCTTTGGGTCGAGGAATTGGCGCAAAGCTTTTCCCAGGCCCGCGATGACTATTACGGAATTCAGGTACTCGAAGAGGAGATTTGCTTAGAATCCGTTCTAGGTCATCGCTTCCTAAAAGAAGGTATCGACTCCTGGCTCCAAGCCATGACCTCTCTGAGAGAGTCGATCGAACAAGGAATTGACAGGCTCAATGAGATCGTTGGATTGGCAAGAGATGGCCAGCGTTCCCTGATGGTCGTCCAGCTTCTGGAAAAAGAGATCCGATGGAGTTGTCCCACTTCACTGAGAGCGGCGTACTAGCGGCTAAAGCGACATCCTGGCCACTTGTTGGGCACGAAGGAGATCGGTGGAAGGCTCGACGCCCAGTTCCTCTTGCAAGATTACGGTTGCCTCTTCAAATTGACGCAAAGCGGACTCCGGTCGACCCGAACCGACATATGCCTCCATAATCAGGCGATGCAGGACCTGATGACAGGGATCTCTCTCTAGAGCCCGGTTGGCCACTTCGATCACCTCGGGATACAGTCCCAGCGTTTGACAGGACTGGGCAAGCAATTCGCAACACTCCATCGCCGCGCGTTCGTGTTCCCGCCGCTGTGGCAGGACCCAATCCATCGGGCAATCCTCCAGATACTCGCCTCTTAAGAGGGCGTATGAGCGGCGCAACTGCTGATGCGCCTCCCTCACTTCTCCCTGGGCAAGAGCTTCCTTCCCTTTCGTGAAGCCCTCCCCGAAGGCAGCTACGTCGTGCCAGATCGGGAGTTCGGTATTGAGACTGATGAGATCATGTTTTCGCACCACCAAGTCGTCGGCCCGATCATAACCTGCTTCATCCATCACCTTCCGCAGGTCCGAGACAGCCTGAGAGACGTTTTTCTTCCCAGAACTCGCACGTACTCCTGGCCAAAGCTGCTCAGTCAAAACTTCCGCCAAGACCGGCCGATTCATTCGCGCCGCCAACTGGGCCAGCAAAAAACGCGAGCGGGAAGTTCTCCAGGCCGTTTCAGGCAATCGAAGATCGCCGATCCAGACTTCGAAAGCCCCTAGGGAGTAGAGACGAACTGTAGAGGTCTCTTGGTGGGTAAGTCCACTTACAACTCGCTCAATCCGATTCCTGACCCTATCGCTCTCAACCTTGGTGAACACCGCCTGCAACGACGGAATAAGGGTGCTGCCCCCGCTGTTTTCGATAGCATCCAACAGCAGCAACAACTGGTCTTCCGGGAGGTCTGACACCAAGGTGCGACTCACCGATCGGGGAGCGTCTTGAGCGATCTGAGCCAGCAATCGAGCAAGATACGGCTCGTTCACCTCGATTTGAAGTCGGAGCAAATAGGGCAACATCCAGCGGCTATGTCCGAGGAAAGTGCTGGTGAGGTCCTGATGGACAATTTCACGCAATGCCGCCTGTTCATCCTCGGACAAAGGCCTCGGCTCGTCCGAGGTGGCCCTTAGGCTGAGAATGGCGAGAGCTTTGGCGTCGGCGAGACCCATTCTCTCCAATTGAGGTAGAGTTCGCTGAAGCAAGTGTCGACCGTCCTTTAACCCCATTCCTAGTGCGGAGAGGCCGGCCTCTAGTTCCAGTTCCGCCCCTCGCTGAGGACCCAATTGAGGCAACAGGTTCAGAACTTGGCGAAGACTCTTGTTGGCCTGGCCACTGTCCCCTTCAGCCCAGGCGAGTTTAGCCAATTCCAAATGGGCAAAGCCAGCCTCGGAAGATCTGGGGTATTCGACTAGCCGCAAACAAGCTTCCCTGGCGGAAGCCTTATCGCCTGAAGCCGCGAAAGCTCTGGCAAGACTCAGAAGTTGGCGTTTTTCCCGCCTTTTCGTGGAGGGATGCTCGTCTTTGAGGCTGACACCGAACTTTCTCTCTAGTTCCTCGAGTTTCTGGGGGCTTTCGATTAGAGATTTGCTCAGAGCTCCCAGTGCCGCCAGAGAATCTGGGTTCTCTGGCGGATCTATCTCGTTGATAGCCGTCAGGAGACCCATGGCGCTCTCGGGAAGCATGCTTTCTAACTCCGACAAGCGGCTGTCGCTTTCACCATAATCTCGCAAGTAAGCCAGCAAGAGGGCAAGCTGAAGTGTGTCCGCCACATCCTCGGCGTGTCCCAGAGCGGAGGCGAACTTTCGGGCCGCTCGGGCTGAATCCGTCAGTGACAAACCCTTGAGCTCGTGATTGATATCAAGCCCCCCGACCAGGAACTCCGCTAGCCACAGAAACGCCTTGTTGGTAGCCCTCTCTCTGACCTCAAGAGCGCGGCGACGTCGCACCTCACGATCCAAACGTTTCACGGCATTCAGTAAGACATCCAAGCGAAAAGGCTTCTTGAGGTAGTCACCGACACCTAGCCGGAGGGCACGCAGCGTATCTTTCTCGGTGGCGTAGCCGGTCATAACCACGCTAAGAAGATCGGGATTTTCTTTCTTGAACTGGGCCAAGACCTCTAAGCCATCAGGTCCAGGAAGCTTTATGTCAAAGACTAGGATATCGAAGGGATTGCCTTCAGCCTTCGAGAGAGCTTCAGCCCCATCGGCAGCCGCGAAAACTTGGTAGTCCTCAAGCTCCAAGGCGGACTCTAAGGCGGTGCGGAGATCGAGATCGTCTTCGAGCAGTAGGATACGTATACCTGAACTCATCATGGAACGATTGAGAGAGCGTTCAGGAATTCCTCTGTTCCTAGCAAAGCATCTTACAGCTGGGTTCCATCACATCATTCTCTGGAAAAACCTCTTCCGGCCGGAAATGAGGGATGTCAGCAGGCGTGATTTCTGTGGGTCCATCCTTAGGAAGCAGGTCCTGGTAAATTTTTGTCAGCTTTTGTCGAGGTACTGTTCCCCATTTTTGAACATTTTTGGAACAGTGGTGCTTAGACTACCTCTATCAGAAGAAAGGTTGCCCCCAGGACTTCCGAGTGCCCACGCGGCAGAAAGGAGGGTCCTCGAGGATTAGTGAAATTGTCTAGAAGTGCCTGTTTTTCGTTTTATAGTAGAGGATAGTCACGGAACCCAGCGCCGTGGACAAATCAGTCAATCCTCGGAAGCCGAAGCCCGTATTCAGTTGGAAGGTCGGGGGTTTAAGGTTTGCTCGCTGCAACTCGACTCTCGGGGAGCAAAGCTCAGATATCACCGTTCAACTTCCTCACCGTCACGCGATCGACTCTCTCAAAGGCTCAAAAAAAAGCGTCCCCCCAAGCCTAAGCGAAGAAAGCTACGCTTGGGTCCGGAGGGAGTGAAACTTCTCATTTTAGGACTCGTAGGTGCCGGAATCCTATCATTTGTTCCGCATTGGACCTCCCCCCCACGGCCCGAGCAACAGTTCAAGCCCAAGGTTGAATCTCTTAGTTTGGACGCCGAAGGTCGGATTTTGGGTTACGATAGGGGAATGCGCGTGCTGCTCCGATTTCCAGAGATTCCCTTATCCGTCACCCTAAAGGAGATTCAAGCCAACGGTGCTTTCCGATGGGAGCAGAAAATCATGACGCAGACCAAACCAACAAAAGTTATTCTCGAGATCCTCCGACCCTCGGACCAATCACTACTCGAGAAGAGCTTCATCATTCCCCGCAACGGTCGCCTGGACATGGGGACCTTGCGGCCGGAGAAGGGTTAGCCCGAACCATGACTCTTAAGCGCAAGACCGCGGCTTTTACCCTGATAGAGTTGGTGGTTGCCCTGGGCGTTTTTCTCATAATGTTGGCGGTGGTGTTTACCGGGCTCAGACCTGAGGATAATCGAGCCGGCCCCCGAGCCGTGGCTCTTTTCTTACAAGCTGAACTCCTCGCGGCCAGGCAGCAGTCCATGACCACAAAGCAGCCGGTCGCCCTGGTGATACCGCGAAGAGGCTCTTCCTATGCAGCAGGCTTCTACCTGCGTGGGGGGCGTACATCCTCCGACATACTCTCGGTCCGAAATCTGCAGCGAGAGTTTCCCGGAGTCGCCATTTTCGTGGGAGATGTCGGTGCCCCGGAAGAGATTCCCGGCGAGCCGACCTCCGAGGGCAAATACAGTTCGGGCATCGGCTGGAGCATTCCCGATGAGAGCCGTATACCTTTGTCCTGGGACCAGAGCTTTGATCTCGATTCCTGGCTGTCTGCAGTACCCCCGGAACAGCAAAACGACGCTCACTTCGTTTTCTTGCCCAACGGAACGCTAACCACCAATAATGAGCACTTCCATATCATAGTGGCGGCCGGAGTAAGCGCTTCGAGTGACACACTTTTGTCCAGTGGCGAGGCCTATACAATCAGCCTGAGCCGCCTTGGGGGAGTGGAACTTCGAAAGGGACTAGAGGTACCCGGCCTGGAGGGAGGCTCACTTCCGGCCTACTCCCCGGCTTCCTTGGACGGGTTGGCTCCTCCCAGCAATAGACAACTCAACCCAAGCATTACCCCCAACGCTTTCCCCAAGCCCAACACCGATGACCCCGAAGGTGAAGTGAGTCCTGGGGCCGACTACGGAGTGGCCGTGGGACAGTTCCTCTCCATGGAACTGGTTGTCAAAGATGATAGCGGGCTGCCTTTGCTTGCTTCGTTTACCCAGGAGGTGGAATCGGCTCCCACTCCTCACTACGGTTTTTTCGGAACCCAGATGCCCGGTAATTCATCGCCGATCACCGATCCCCAGAACGTCCAGACCTACGACGCTCTGATCTGGGATCAGGGTCGAGAAGTGTGGAAGGCGTTTTGGACTTGGACTCCCCACGGTTCGTCCCAGCCCGGAGACGTCTACAAGATTCAGGCAAGAATCGGCGCCTCGAGTGACGACTTCACGGTGGGTGTTCTCGCCGACTTTCCCAACGTATCTGTCGATTCGCCGAATCGATTCGTTTACGATTCGAACCAGAACCCTACGGGGGGCCTGCTGCTGCACGTTATGAACGAAAGCGGAAGTCAGGAGAGTGTGCTGGTCAACTTGGACACCCCGGCGGACGTTCAGCATCCCACTGTCTCCTGGGACGGCCAAAAAATCGCCTTTAGGATGAGGAACCCTGCCCGAACCGACGACGACATCTGGCTCACCGATCCCAGCGGTCGCGAAATCATTCCATTGACCGCCAACGATCTTCGGAACGAAACGGCCCCGAAGCTTTCTCCCTTGGGCGATAAAATCGCCTGGAAGATAGCGTTGGAAGCACCGCACGAAGGTCAATTCGCCCTAGTCTGGGCACCGATCGGTGAATCCCCCTTAGACCCAAGGCTTGTGACCATACAGACCGACGTGATCTTCTTCGATTCCTTCTCTTGGAACAGAGATGGAACTAGGCTTGCCCTGGAGATCGTCCGAGACGGGGGTCGTTTCGAGATTTGGGAGTACGATACGACGGTTGCGGGGGGGGAACTGAGGGGTTACTTCGGCAACCCTGATGGGGACGGTGCTTCGCTTGACGACCACCTCAACCAAAACTGGGTCACTCATCCGGCGATGGAACTGTTCACCAATGGGATTCCTGCCACAACGGGCAATCGAGGCGCGTACGACTACGACAACGGCACCTTCGACCTGAGCGCGGATGAATGGAGAACGGATTTTGAATACCACAATCCACGCCTGCTCCTCTATGGAGACGAAAGCATCCGCTGCCCCTCCTATAATCGCGCCGGTGACAAACTGTACTTCGTGTATGGTAATGGGAATGAGTTTGGAGGGCTGACCAAGATCTATGCGGTACCTCTCAGTGGCAATGACAAAAAGCCACTTTCGCCCGTGTTTTTCGAAGATCAAGACCCCATCGTCTATTCCACGCAGGGTGTCACCAACCCCGCGGAGTCTCCAGATGGGACCAAGTTGCTCTATTGGCAGGGCGAACAGATTATGCTCAAGTCCCTTACTAGTGGGGAAACTCGAGCCCTCACCACCGGAAATGCAACGTCCAGACGGCCCGATTGGATCACTCCTCCCCTGCCCCTACCATGAAATCAAACAGAGCGACAACACTAGCCGAAACCATCATCGGGCTTTTTCTTCTGGCTGCGGGATTCTTGGTCATTCTTCAACTTTACCACACAGCCTTGGGCTTCACCCAGGAGGGGGAGGCGCGAGCTAGAGCAGCACTCATCTGTCAAAATCTCCTGGACCAACAGCGAGCCCTAACGGCCAACGGTAGCTACGATTTCGATGAGCCGTCGACTTTT
>JBJHCR010000087.1:0-20184 GCA_050486105.1 Vulcanimicrobiota bacterium | reverse complement strand
GTAGCAGGCATAGTCGGAAATGTAGCTAAAGGCGCTTCGGCGGCCGGCGGCGTCGCCGGCAAAAAAGGCGGCGGCGGCGGTCGCGGCGGCAAACAGGGTGGCGGCGGCGGCGGTGGCGGCGGCCCGATGGGTCTCCTCGGCAACGTGATCAACGCCCTCAAAGGAATCGTCGGGGGCGGCGCAGCCTAAAAGCGCTTCCCACCCTTTCAGAAAAGAGCCTCCCAATCGGGGGGCTTTTTGCGTTTCTTGGCCTTGGGTCTGAAGGAGGCGGAGACTGCTCTTTTGGGGTACAGGGACAGATGAGCAACCCGGAATCTCTCCATGCCGAAATCATAGAGTACTTGGAATCGAACCAACTCGATTCAGCCGAGGTTGCCTTGAGCCGACTGAAGGAAATGGAGCCGAACAGCCAACGATTCTGTGTGCTCCAAGCTGCTCTTTGGGAGAAGCAAGGCCAAATGAGAAGAGCTCTGGAGTTGCTGGAGAGGCGCGTGCGGAGCAGTCTTGACAGCGGAGTGGCGCGCACCAACCTGGCTCGTCTGTATTGGAAGCTCGACGAACGGGACAAGGCCCTGTCTGTGCTGAGGTTCGGATTGACCCAGGAGCCCAATCAGGAGAGAGCATTGCACTTCTATGCGGCCCTGACCGAGCAGTCGAGTGGTCTCGAAGCGGCCCTCTCGGCGTTGGCGGTTCTGGCTGAGGGCCGAGGCGCTTGGCTTCCGGCCTGGGTAGGGGCCATGCTGGCAACTCAGCACGGAGCAAAGGAGCAGATTGGTCCTTTGCTTCACCTGGCTGCCCAGCGAGCCCAGAGCCCCTTCCCACCCGAGTCGGACACCGACGGTTTTCGGCGCATGCTGCAAAGCCTACCCTCGCACGCCCGGCGTTCTACGGCAACCCAGCTTCGTCCGTATTGTCGGATTGAGGCTCAGAGCCTCATCGATGAGTTCTTGCAGAGCTGCAGCAGCGGATCCCGCTTGGCCGGAGAAGTTGTTGAAACCGCTTTCATTGGACGCTCGGTCTGGAGGCACTTCGGGTCAAAGTCTCAAGAGTTCCAGTTGGGGGTTGCCCCCGTGGTCCTTCTCGAACCTGAAAATTGGGGAATGGCCGAATTGGCAGGCCGCCTGGGTCGGGGATTGGCCCTACTGCTCACGGAACTGCTCGATAGTCTAGGCGGGGTGTCTGCTGCCGTTCATTTGGGCTATCAAGCCGGGGTCGGTCTCCTTAATCCAAGTCGACCCTATAGTGCGGAAGAGTTGTGCCGAAGGAATGCTTCTCGAGCGAGACTCTTATTGGGCGTCTATCTGACTCACAAGTCTCACGGGGAGTTTGTCTTGGATGCCGAACTCTACTCTGACTGTGGACAGTACCTAGAGCGAGAGAGTTGTCGCGGCTCTCACCCTGGGACCTGTCTTGAGTTGCTGGCGAAAAGGCTGCAGGCGCGCCTGGGACCCGCAGAGGGCTTGGCTGGGGCTCCAAAACCCGACCTCGATGTGCAGGATGCCCTGGCTCGAGATGCGGTGGCCACTTTCGTGCTCTGCGCCGACGGAAATCTGGGGCAAGAGACCATCGCCAACTCCGGACTCCTTTTGGATGCCCTGGTGGACTATGCCGTGGAAAGAGGTGAATCGTCTTCACTTCTCACCCTTTGGGCCGGTGTGGAAGCAGCCCGGGCGGCCAAGGTGCCCTCCGCCGAGCAGCACAAAGAGCTTCTCGATGATCTGCTGGGGCCGGCATCGGCGCTTTCCCCATGGATTGGTGAAGACGGACCAGCACTGCCCTAGATCACCTGCTGCTTCAGAAGTCGCCGCAAGCCTCACGGAATTTGTCGATGTTTCCTTCTTGAGACAGGGTCCGGAACGATCGATGAGAATCATTCAATGTGGATTTTGCCTTGAGAGGTGCTCCGTGTTCAAGAACCTACTTTGCTGTGTGATACTTTGCACTCTTCCTTCCTGGGCCCAGACTCCTGTACCCAGTCCCTGCTCCAGTGGGGAATATTGGGTTCGGGACGAGCACACCTGGATTGACTGGGAGGTCGTTTCCGAATCCTTGGTAGGCCGACTCACCCCGGACTGGCCGGCCGACGAAGACTCCCCCGAAGCGCTCCTGGAGATCGACTGGCAAGTTTCCCAGTGGCCGGAAGTGGTCACTTTTTCGGCGGGCCAGAAGCTCCAAGCGTCTCCTAATCGAGGGGGCGGAATCCTGATCAAGGACAACGACGGTGGCACCTGGATGAGGGTTCGCAGTGAGTTCGGCCTGTGTTTTGTCCGGGCCAGCGCCAAGCACGTCCGTCCGTTGCTCGGCCAGGACTCCCAAGGAGTGGCCAGTTTTCCCAGACCAGAGGAGCAGGACTGAAGAGATGGTCGGCATCCCGGGCTGCCCTTCCGCTTGGCCTGAATGTCCTGGAACGTTCAGTTCTGCCGCCGCAGCAGCCTCCTAGGCAGTACTTCCTGGCGAGATCCTAAGCTCGGCGGCTCCGGCTCGGTGCCAGACGGATGTCGCCCATTGGATGCTTCGGTCATAGATCGCCAGCGCTGTGCTGCGATCGCGCCCTTCAGCAATCCTGGTGGCCAGGTTCTTTAGCGCGCTCAAATGGGTGGTGAGGGCGAGATTGAGCCCTCCGCCAACCCAAACTGAACCGGTTCCCGCAGAGTCCCCCAGAAGGACGACGTTGTCTCCGGCGGTGGTTCGCTCGGCTCTCCGATTTTGAACCGTGGTGAGTTGCCCGGCACCCCAACCCACATCGTCGCGAGTGACTTCGGTGCCCATGACGTATTGAGCCTTATCCACCAGAAGGTTTGTCCGTTCCTCGGCCGACATGGCGGCTTCTTCAGGAGTCACTTCCACTGAGACCCAGGTTTGGTCGTATCGGGCGTGACCTGTCCCCATGACGTGGCGGGTGAACCCGGGAGCCTCCTTGATGGCAGCCTTGTGATTCTTCGGACCCAAACCCCGGTTGATATGACCTCCCAGGTAGTGTTTGGCTTGAGATTCTTCCTTGACTTCGATTCCGAGAGAGGCCCGCGTGGGACTGCCGGCACCATCGGCGGCGATCACCAGGTCGGGAGTTCCTAGATCCTCGAGTTCACCATAGGGGACATAGTCGTGGCCGTTGCGCTCAACGTTTTGAGTCATCACTCTATAGCTGTCGCTCTCGGGATTCTGAACCAGAGTGGCCTTCACGCCGGCTCGAACTTCTACCCCAAGTTCCAGGGCCTGCTCATAAAGAGCGTTCTCCACGTCGGAGATGCGCACCTGACTGACAGAATCGGTTTCCAGCATGGTTGGAAAGGTCACAAACCGCCCCGGTTCGGAGGCTTGGGCTTGAGGAATCCTGGTTTCGACCTTCGTCTCTTGATCATCGGTTACAGTCAAGACCTCTTTTGTCTGGTAACCTGAATGCTCCATCACGTTTTGGTAGGCACCAAGGTCTTTAAGGCTGTTCAGGGCATCCTTGCGCAGGGAGATCTGATGAGGGCGGGCGTGCATGGGCTTGTTTCCGGACTCGTCAGCTCGAGCTTCCAAAACTGTAACTCTCGTTCCCATTTGCGCTAGGGTGATAGCGGCAGCCAGCCCTCCGGGGCCTCCACCGATGATGACGGCATGACCTAAGGCTTGACCTCGAGAAAAGTCGACGGCGTGCTGCAGAGCCTTCCGCTGGGCCTTGCTCAATTTTTGAGGTTTCGGCGAGCTCTCGGTGAGAGTGACGCTGTCCCCGGGGCCGGAGCTGAGAGTGGTGTTTTCGGAGTCAAGGAGGTTCAAAGACCCAGAAGAGCTCTCTTGAGCAGGTTTCTCGGCTCTCCCAAGCCTCGAAAGCGCCTGATTCTGGACCCCGGAGACATTCATTGACAGCATTATAGTCAAATCCTGAGCTCCGGTCCACTCGGACCGCTGCCTTCGTTTCCACTTTTTTGCCTGGGTGCCTCGACTTGGCCAGGTACGCTGGGTGAGGAGGCGACGGGTGGCCGAGGGATTCTCACCCAAAATCCAGTCAAGTCCATGCCCAATGGTATAGAGGGGAGCTCGCGGGCTACTCCGAACCTCCGTGGCGGCGGGTGAACTCTCCAGTGGTCCTCGCCCTAGAGGAGGATAAGATGAGCCACGAAGATGCTGAGACCGAGAACGAGGTGGCCCCATGGGACCTCCTGTCGGACGCCCTAGGGGCCTTGGACGATCTCGAAGAAACCGATGAAGAGTTTGCTCTCGATATCAAAGAGGTGGCTCGAGGTGACTCCGGGGGGGATGGCAAATTCAGCAAGGTTCCTCTTGAGCAGGCGGGCAATCTCATCAAGCTGCGCAAGGCTGCCGATGGTTTGTTGGAAGGACGCCTCACCACCCAGGATTACATGAACGTCCTTCGACCCATGCAGAAGGCTTTGGAAAACGGGATCAAGCTTATTCAGACCGACGCGGTGGCCTCCCAAATCGCTGCTCTTCCCGAGGATCAGAAGGCCTTGTTCTTGGAAACTCAAGCCCTCATTGGCATTCTCTTGGAAGGCATTTCTCAAATGATGCGTTTTCAAGAAACCGGCAACCAGGCTGATGTTCTCGAAGGCTTAGAACGAATCGAAGCGGCCTTTCAAGAACTCGATGAAGTTCAGGATGAGGCCATCGAACTGGGGCGGGAACTCGAAGCAGCCGAGGAAGCAGCCGAGGAAGAAGCCGACGACGAGGTCTACGACGACGAGGCCGACCACAAGGTCGGCTGAACGAGGGGCGGGGCCACTCAGAGCCCTCAGGCAGCAGCTTCAGCTTGATGAACAACGATCTGCTGGAAGGGAATCTCAATTCCGGCATTGTTGAGTTCGTTGTAGATGGCCGTCCGCAGTGCGGTGATGGTTGCTCCGAAATCCTGGGCATGACACCACAAGCCCACTCTGAAGTCCAGGGATGAGGCTCCGAGCTCAAAGAATTGCAGAAAAAGTGGAGGGTCCTGCAGACCGGTTTCCACAGAGTTCGCTGCGGCCTTAAGTTTCTCGATGGTGGTGGGCACATCCACCCCATAGGCCACTCCTACTGTGATGGTCGCTCTACGCACTCCCCGAGTCGAATAGTTGATTATAGGGGCCGTCATAATGGCGCTGTTGGGGATGATCACCGTCTCGCCTTCAAAACAAGCCAAAGTGGTCTGAAACAACCCGATGTCGTCGATCAGGCCGTGGTGGCCGGAGAGTTGCACGTAGTCGCCCAGAGTGAAAGGGCGAAAGAACAAGATCATGACTCCTGCGGCAAAGCTGGAAAGACTCCCTTGGAGGGCCAGACTAATGGCCAAGCCCGCTGAAGCCAGCAAAGCCACCAGCGATGTCGTTTGGAATCCCAAGCGATTAAGAGCGGCTATCACCACCGCCGCCAGCACACAGTATTGAGCCATGGAACTCAAAAAGCGGCAGAGCGCCTCGTCGATTTTGGCTCCTCGGAGCCCAGTCAGAATAACGCGATTGATTCGCTTTGCTACCGCCCACCCAATGATGAGAATAAACAAGCCGTAGCCAAGATTAAAGACCAGAGGCATATAGGCGTCGTACCAGCGACTCAATTGTTCAGGAGTTTCAAAGTTTGCAACTAAATTATTCATATCCAAACCCTACCCGGAGCATGATCAGGTTGAAACGGAGAGTTGGCCTGGTCGTCAGGAGGGGTTTTGGTCGCGGTGCTCTCGCTTCTTTTTCTTCAGGCGAGCTAAGGTGTTGCTTTGTTCGGATTCTAAGCTCGGAACACTTGGGAGCGCCTCTCGCTCTTCCCAGCGGATTGCCGCCGGAAGGGCGGAAGGCTGCTCCGGTGTCGCCGGGGGCGGCGGGCGTCGAACCTCGGATTTACGCTTCTTGAGGGCGGCGATCTGGCTGCTGCTGGTTTCGAGCCGCTCGGAGACCTCGGCAGACAGCAGTGGCCTTCTCCGGGTTTTCCAAGGCAACCGGCGCACCGCCACTTCTAACAGCAGCAAGAAAATCGAGAGTTGGACCAGGGCTCTCTCCAAGGACCTGCGATTGCTCACCGGTATAGGTTTCCGGCGGAAAACTTCTTGGGGGTCAGGGTGGTAGCTTCCGCCGTTGGCCTGAGCTAAGTCTCGGAGGATAGCGTGATCCACTCCCAAGAACTGCAGTTCCGGTGCCACCGGCACGGCAAAGCTAACTTTGTCCAGCAGATCACCTTCCAAAGTTGAGGCCAACGCTAAGCCGCTTCCACTATGGCTCCAGGGAAGAACACCTCGGGCTGAAAAGGGAGTGTCTGGAGTCAGCACCATTTCGGTGGTAGAGCCGGTGGGGCTGAGCAAGGCCACGCGCACCGGACCAGCCAGCGGAAGGCGGGAGGAGATGTTGACCTGGCAACTCCAGGTGTCACCCCGTGAGGAAGACGTGACCTCCAAGCGATAGCCTGCGGTTCGTCGCTCCACCGTTCCGGGTGCATTGATGGCTCGAACCGCTCGCAATAGGAGCATCGAGAGCAGATCGCTTGTTTGGTGGGAAGAATGATTTTTCCACGAGGCCGCCCAAGGCTCACCAAGATCGGAGGTCCAGGCTGCCGTTCGCCCCAAGCCCCCGCGACCCAGGGCCAGGATGGGGTCACCCTGATCGCTTATTAAGAGGGTTTGGGCGGTGCCGCCCTTCAGGCCGGTTAAGGTGTAGCCGGCTAAGGGAGGAGCGCTCTCAATTGAAGAGTTGGAAAGGACACTCTGATACGGTCCACCGGGGAGGGCTTCCACTTTGGTTGGTTTTTCGTACACCCCTCCGCCGGTTGCGAGCATGGTGTCGCGAACGAACACTTGGGGCAGGGTACCGCTGTTCTCAGGAACCACGTACAGACGTCCTTTGCCTTTGGTCGTCAAGTCTTCAAGGAAGCGAATGTCGGCACCGTCACCCAAAGCTACCGCCGAGATGGTGATCCTTTGCTTCACGGCGTCTTCTAATAAGGGGTCGAAGTCGGCGGGATTGACCGCACCATCAGAGAGCACCATGAGGTGTTTGAGGGCGGCTTCGCTGCCGGCCATCTGCGCCAAGGCTTGCTGCAAGGCCGGATAGAGGTCCGTGCCTCCACCCGCGCGCAGACCGGCCACCGCCCGTTCGAACGTCCGCCCGTTTCCTCGGGGCTGGAGTCGGTAGAGCCATCGTGCGGCAGAGTCGAAACCTACCACCCCCAATTCGTCCTCGGAACTCAAGGTTCGACCGGCAGCGATGGCTGCTTCTCGGGCCATCTCTATGGGTCTTCCGGTCATAGACCCCGACTTGTCCAACAGCAAGATCAAGGCGGCCAGGGCTTCATTTTCGGGTCGTCTGATGGCCAGGTTTACAGGCAAGAGAGCTTCCAGAGGGCTGCCCTGGTAACCGCCGATACCGAAGGACGAAGTTCCCCCGGTCATCATCAGTCCGGTCCCTGCATCTCGAACCAGAAGAGAGACCAGCTTTTGCTGCTCGAGCTCCCAATCCAACGCGCTGACGTCTTCCACCAGGATGCTGGAGACATCTCTCCAAGCTCCCAGTCGGCGGGGCAAGGTTTGGGGAGAAAGCTCAGAGACTTCAAGGCCCGCGCCTTCCAGCAGCGTCCTCAGAGGGCTGGGCCCTTCAGCAAGACGCTCAGCGGATCGCAAGATCAAGATCCGATGCCGGTCTCCCACATTGATCAGGGCCTCACCACGATTGTTTTCCAAGCGAGAGTCTTCAGGGGTGAGCAGGCGGGCCTCGAATTGCACCGGACCGCTTTCGCCGATCTTCTGAGGCAGCAGAAAAAGGTTCGGACCATCTCGAAGTTCCAAGCTCAGACGTTGATGCGGTCTCCCATTCAGGCTAAGCAAGAGTTCGGCCTGAGAGATTTTTCGACTCTCTATCACCAAATTGAGAAGGAAGGGCTCGTCTACGGCGAGCTGAGAAGGAGTTCGCAATTGAGTTAGAGCCAGATCGGGTGTCTCGTCTTCGGGAAGGGGCACGGTCCAAAGTTCGATGCCTGCGGCGGAGAGCGCCAAGCTCTCATCGAGGGCGCCGGCCTCGGTGCTGCGACCGTCGCTCAACAGCACCAAACGACGGCCGGTGTCGCCTGGAAAGATGGTGCTGGCCGAACGCAGGGCGCTCGTTAGGTTGGTGGCCTGGCGGTCCACCACGGCAGAAAATCGTTCGAGTTGAGCCCCTTGTGCCGTCCCCACCCGACGCTCGACGCTTGAGTCTCGGCCGAAAGTGACGATCCCAAAGCGACTTTTTGAGTCGGCGCCTTGAAGGGCGGTTTCGATGAAGCTTCTTTGCCAGGGCTCGCTTTCTGCTCCTGTGGACAGACTTCGATCCAAGAGAAAGACCACCGTGAGGTCGTTGCTTTTCACCGAGAAAGTGGCACCCGACAAGGCCAAAGCCAGGCAGGCCAGAGTGAGCGAGCGCAGAGCAAGGGTCATCCTCCTTCGGAAGGGAGATAGGGACATGGGAACCCGCCCCCACCTTCGAGCCAAGAGCGGCACGAAAACGAGCAGCAACAAAGCCGCAGGATGAGTCACCGACAAACTCACGGACGACCTCGATGCAGGAATAGCTGCCCTTCCCAAAGCAGCAGAAGAAAGGCCAGCAGCAAGAAGGGCCAGGCCAAAGGGCGGGTAGGCTCGCGTTCTTGATGAGCCGAGTTGTCCTGAGAGCGATCCGCGCTGCTACTCCAGTCGTTGATTGTGGCAGTCAAAGGGCTTTCTTGGGATGATCTCAGGTTGACGGCGATCAGCAGGGGAGGCACGTCTTTTTGGGCTGTTGGCCGCAAACGGTAGATTCCCGTTTGAGTTAGGCGTGGCAGATGGTTGTCTTGGGCTGAGATGCGGCGGGGAGGAAAGCTCGCTCGGGCCGATTCCGTCAGAGCCTCGAGTGCCAATTCTCCTCTCCACACCTCTGCAGTTGGGCGACTCAGCCGAGCTGCCGTATCTGTGGTGGTGGTTTGTCGGGCTCCGGACCCTAGGCTTTGAGAATCCAAAAAGCGTCCAACGATTATCGGTAGCACGGGGCTCAGAGGCAGGCTGGAGCGCTCCAGAGGAAAGCGGAAGTGGAGGGTGGGCTTGCCGCTCCTATCGGTTTTGAGAACTAAGGCCGGACCGTTCTTGGTGCTCAGTAGGATCCGATCCTGGGGTCCCACGGGCTGCTTAGAAGTCAAGACGACTCTCTGGTTTTCCCAGGTGAGATCGGGCAGGTGAACCAAGTCATGGCTGGGATTGCCTAAGAGAGTTTCACTCGGCTGTTCAGCCTCTGGTTCAGGAGCCAAGCGAATGATGCTTCGCACTTTGAGGCTGTTCGGTAATCGAGCTTCGTCTTGACAGATGAGAAGATCCACCGGCTCTCCCTGGGCGCCTCGCTCTAGGACGCTCCAATCTATGAGTTCCAAAGTGGCGTTGGCTTGAAGGGCCCTAAGGAGAAAGGGAGCACGACAACCAGGACTCAGAGACAGCCTCAAGCGTTCCGTCCCAAATGGGTCCACGGCGAGATAGGCACGGTCGTCGGTGGGAAAGGGGTCCGACTCCTCCATGGTGCTTAAGGGCTCAACTCTTAGACGGAATAGTGTGGGAAGGTTCGGCGAAAAGTGGCTTGCCGGGAGGGGTCGGTTGAGGGTTTCACTCTTCCCCGAGGGCAAGTGTAGAGTCTGTTCTAAGACTAGGGCCTCGATTCGGTCCGGTCGGTCCAGGGACAACTTCTCCAAGATGACCGTTCGGTGTTGGGCCGAAGCGGAAAGGTTGGTCACCGTGGCAAAGAGCGTGGGTCGGTTTCCTGAGCTTGTTTGGGCTTCGGTGATGGCAAAGCCTGTGATGGCCACATTGCTGTCCTCGACCGCTTTGCGGCAGGCGGTGAACTGTAGGCCGGGCAACTCCAACTCTGCTGGTAGGCGGTCTCCGAAGAACCAAATCTGAGCCTGGTGATCACGGATCAGACCTGCCAGAAAAGGTCTTAAGGTCTCCAGGTCGGCAGGAACATCGGTTCTAAACATGGAGTCCAGGGCTTGTTTCAGAGAAGCGGAATCGGAACTGAAAGGGGCCAATATTTGTGGCTCGGAATCTACGGCTACCAGCATGATTTGGCGACCAGAAAGACCACTGTTGTTGCGACCCAGGAGCAGGTCTAGCGCCTGTCCCGCTTCGGTTTTGGCTGTTTCGAAGGCTCCATCTATCACCATCGAGGCGCTGCGATCGATCACTATCACCACCCGGTCGGCCTTGGGCACCAGGCTTTTCCAGGGCAGTGACGGCCCAGCCAGAACCAAAACCAGGGCCAGCAGAACCAAAGCTTGAATCAGCATCAAGGGATGCCATGGCAGTCTCTTGGCAAACTTTCCCCCCTGACTGCTGAGTTGAGTTTGGGCCCACAGAAAGGCCGTGGTTATGGCTTGTCTTTTGGGTTGCGGCTTGAAAAGATACAGGACCAACAGCACCCCCAGAGACATCGACCACCAGAACGCTTGTGGAGTGCTCCAAGACACGGCTATCGCAACAGGCCCGCCTGGCGCAGATCTTCGGAAAAGAAGGCGGGCAGGGGTTGCAGAGAACGGTGCAGGGCGAAGCTCGCTCCGGTCTTGCGAGCGAAGTCCTTAAGAAGCTGAAGATGGGTCATGAGCTCCTTCTTGTAGAGGGCTATCTCGTCGGGGCCGATCTCGATCTTGGGTCCCGATTCTCCGTTCTGATTCTCTAAATCGGCCAGTTCCCACTCTCCCGGGGTGAGGAGGCTTTCCGGTTCGGCTTCCTCCCTGCTCAAGAATCCAATCATGGAAAGCCGATGCTTGCCGTAACGCAGTCGATTGAGCCCACCGATGCCGGCCCCCGTCTGTAGAAAATCGGAAAGAACCACCACATGACTCCGGCTGCGCAAGCTTTTCTGGACTTGCTCTAGGGCGGAGTCCAAGTCGCATTGCCCCTCCGGTTGCAGGCGATCAAGCAAACTCTGCAAGCGCTGGAGGCCCGCTTTGCCGCGGGCCGCTGTGGTTCCCTGGTCTTCTTGCTCGAATCGTCGCAGGACGCGCGCCGATATCCGATCTCCTTGGCGCACCGCTATGGTGGCAAGGCCCATGAGAATATCGGTGACCTTGGACCACTTGCTCTCCATGGAGGCCGAGGCGTCCAGCAGAAAGACTACGGTTTCATCGATCTCGGGAGAATAGAGTCTGGTGGTCAGTCGATCGCTCCGGGCATAGACCCTCCAATCGAGATCCCTGAGGTCATCGCCGGGTTGATATGGGCGGTACTCTCTAAAATCCAAGGAGCGGCCCAAACCAAGGGACCTATGAGACCCGCTTCCACCTTTCTTGGCCCGAGGCGAACGTTCGTCGGTGAAGCGGAGTCTGGGAATCAGGCGGGCCAGAGCCTTACTCATGCCTTCTTGAGCCTTCGTCGTTTCACGAATTCAAGCCCGAGCCCGATGAGCCCGAGTGCGGCATAGAAGCCCAGAGCCAGAGTCGGGAGTGAAGTCTGGTGGTATCGATAACCGGAATCCACGACTTCAATCAGGTAAGCCAGAGGAGACAACATGAGCGGATCGTTTTCGATGGAGTCCCCTCTGAGGTCCATGAGACCGATGAACACCGGCAACACATTGAGCAGCAACCACGAAAAGCCCAAGGCGAAGGGAAAGCGCGAGGGGCGATCCGCACTGAGCCCTCGAGCAAAAAGGGCGGTCCCTAGGCCACTGAAGACGGTGTAGGTGGCAGCCGCCCCAAACTCCCAATCCGTCCAAACCAAAAACGGCACAAAGGACCCCACCGTCAAGATTCCAATCCACAGGGCTGGACTGTTGAGAATCGACTTTCGGAAACTCTCTCTCTCGAGCCTTTTCTTCGGAAGCATAGGGTTCAGCATCAGTCCGAAAAGCAAGTAGTTGATGGGACCGTAGAGGGGCCATAGAGAATTGCTTAGGCTTTGCCAGACACTGTCGTCAAGCATGGAAACACTCACCAAGACGATGTAGAAAACCAGAGTGAGCCCCCTCAAGATTTTGAGATGTCGAGCTCTCTCTTCCAGGTGATTCACCGATTTCCAAAAGAGAAACAGCCCACAGTACAGAATAAACAGCACCACCCAGGCGGTCACGGCAGCGGGAACGTCTTCGATATAGCGCAGACTGGCGATGATGGGGGTGACGAAAATGCTGAGCAGCACCAAGGCTAGATAGGTGGAACCGGTGGCGTAGGCCGAGCGGGTTTCGCGAGCGCTCAAGGTCATCCCAATCAGACAAGTGAGGGCAGCCAGGCTTGCTAGGGACAGTTTGGTGAGCAGGAACGACTGTAAGGAAACCCCTCCCAAAACGAAGACCACTGCTTCAAACGGGATGGTGGAAAGCAGAGCTAGCAAGATGAAGGCGATGGCAAAGCCAAACTTTCCGAAGATCAGTTCGGCAGGGGAGAGTTGGGTGGTGACCAGCATATCGAAGCTCTTGCGCTCGCGTTCCCCGGAAACGGAAGCAGTGGTCAGCGAAGGGGCGAAGATCACCAGGAATCCAAGCTGCGCCCAGAACAAAAACTCGAAGAGCACCCGACCCGCCTCCGGAAGATCGCTCACCGAGCCTCCTGCGGACAGAGCCGAAGAGGCGGTGAGCGAGGCGATGAGCGCTATCACGATCACCCAAGCTGACAATCCATAGAAGACCTTCTTCTCTCGAAAGCCAATCCGCATTTCCTTAACGAAGATCGGGTTGTCCAGGCGTTGCCAAAAATTCACGCTCACCGTACCTCCCCCTTGGTGACCCTTAGGAACAGGTCTTCCAGGTTGGTTTTCTCCTCTTCCAATCCGATCAATCCGTATTCTGCCGTGGCCAGCCGAGTGGCGAATAGAGCCAAGGCGTCGAGGTCCCCGGAGAAGGCGAAGCGGATCTTGGCGGGGGTTCCCTCCGAGAGATCAAGGTCGCTAACACTGTCTTCCGACTCCAACCATTCTGCGGCAGAGGCGCCGTTGCGCAGAAGTTTCACCGTGATCCTGCGTTCACTTTGCAGGGTACCCATAATCTCATCTATGCTTCCGGCGGCCACCAGACGGCCGGCCTCCAAGATACCCACCCTATTACAGAAATCGGCAAGCTCCGGGAGGATGTGGCTCGAAATCATGATGGTCTTGCCCATTCGAGTGAGCTCCTTGAGCAACTCTCTCATCTCGATCCGGGCCCTGGGGTCTAAACCGGAGGCCGGTTCGTCAAGAATCAGCACTTTGGGGTCGTGAAGAAGAGTTTTTGCTAGGCATAACCGCTGCCGCATTCCGGTTGACAGGGCCTCGACAAAAGCGTCGCGCTTCATGCCCAGATCGGTCAGTTCTAGGACGTCGGCGATAATGGCCGGACGAGCGGTTCGCTCCAATCGATAGGCCCCGGCGAAAAAGTCGAGGTATTCCCAGACTTTGATGCCGTCGTAGACTCCGAAGCTGTCCGGCATGTAACCCAGCATACGTCGGATCTCTTGGGGCTTGGCGGTGACGGAGTGACCGTCGATAGTGGCAACGCCCGAGGTGGGCTCCAACAGTGTCGAGAGGATTCTGATGGTGGTGGTCTTGCCCGCGCCGTTTGGACCGATAAAGCCGAAGGTGTCTCCCTGGCTGATTTGGAGGTTGAGGTCTTCAAGAGCGGTGAACTCACCGTAGCTTTTGCACAGGCCCTGGCATTTGATCATTTGGAATCCTTCGCTGGGACTTTGAAGGCGATCAGAATCAAGGTGTCTGAACGACGACTCGCTTCAGGTTCGGTCTCGAGCGCCGTGGGAAGCTCTGAGGTCCAAAGCAGAAGATATCCCAAATCTGAACTGCGCATATTGGACCCGTAATTCAACTGGTTCAGCATTCTCTCACGACCCGGAGGATCATCGACCAGCCATTCCGAGCAGAGGAAATGGCTCTGTCCAAGAAGCGGGGAAAACTCCAGAGGGATCAGGTTTTCCCCGACTTTGAGGGTGAACGGCTTAGAGGTGCCCAGATCGGGAAGCCACAGTGCCGCCTGATCCGTTTCGGTAGCCAAAGAGCTAACTATGGTCGCCATTCCCTCCGGGTCATAGGTCACCGATATCGGTTTGTCCAAAGCCTTGAGCGCCCGGGATTCAAAGGCGGCAAGGTCCCAAGTGCTCAGATTTATATCTGTCTCTAGGCCTCCGCCGGGGGAAAGTGTGTAGAGTTCGATTCGACCTCCGCGTTGTCGATAAGTGAACTCTCCAAAGAAGGCGCTGGGATTCGCCATCAGGGTGTAGGTTCGATTGGAGGGGCTGAAGAGCAGAATTTCGCTGGCGGCAGCCCCAACGAGTTCGCCGTTCTTGAGACTTAGAACCCCGACCTCTCGCAGCACCGGGACCGACGAGCGGTTCAGCAAACTCAATATGTAGATCGAAGCGGCAAAGGCCACCGCTATGGCTGGAATGGTCACGAAGGACCAGAGCATGAGATCTTTCTTGCGCAGATAGCTCAAGTTGATGGGCCCGACGATCAAGGCATAGACCAAGATCAAGAGGGCTACGTATCCCGGTTGCAGTTTGGGGAGTTCCGGCATACTCTCGATCAGGTGACTGTTGGTCGCTTGAACGACCAAGTCGTTCGGTTTGGCCAGATCAGTGACAACCTGCTCCCACAGTTGTTCGGCCTCGGTTTGAGTGAGAGGGGCCATTTCGGTGAGAGGGGCGGTGATGAGAAAGAGTCGACCGTTGACCACTGGAACGGAAGTCAAGAGTTCCTTTCCGTGAAAACTCTGCTGAACCTCTGCTCCCGGGCGCAGGTCTCCTATGACCTGGGATAGGTTGTTGCTGGTGTCCAGGCCTTTCGGTTCTAGGGGGAGCCAGTCTTCAAAAGGAGTGCCCTTGAACTCATCGGGCAGTCCGTTGCTCACGAGAACCAAATGCCCCTTCCATTGGGTCCACTGCAGTAGGGCTTCAAGCTGCTTTCGATTCAAGCCAAGATTCATGAGATCGTAGGCTACGATCACGTCCAGGTGGGCCAGGGTGCCCCAAGTTTCTGGCAGCACCTGGGCATCGAGCCGCGAGATGCTCGTAAGTGCGCTTTTAGTGATCACCGTCTCATTCGAGTCGTGAAGGTAGGTGGTCTCCGGCAGGATGGCCAAACTCCGCAGATAGTCGAACCCTTCGTGGGTGGGGGCCAGAATACCGACCACGGGTTGGTGTCCCCCTGAGGTCACCTCCAAAGGCACGTCTCTCCCGTTGAGGGTCGCGGAATAGAGGCCGGAGACCCCTCGAGATGCGAAGACCACCGACAGGCGTCGCTTTTCCCCGGGGCCTAGAGTGAAGCGCCTCCAAGCTGGGGGCACCGGTGAGCGACTGGACCACTCGAATTCGAAATCTCTAGGTAGACTTTGGGTGTTCGAGAACTCGAACACCAAGGGGTACGGCTGATCGTACTTATAAATGCGCCCGCCAGGATAAAGTAGGCTCAACGAACGGTCGGCAGGCTCAACACCTGGCTGCGTCCCAACTGTCTGGGCGAGTAAGCAAGACGGCATCAGAAGCAAGGCGAGCAAGCCCCAGATGAGAGTTGATCGGCTAGAGTGTTTCATGGAAGACTACCTCCCGGAGCAATTCGTCGACGATCTCATCCGCTG
Organism: Vulcanimicrobiota bacterium; assembly: GCA_050486105.1. Taxonomy (GTDB): domain Bacteria; phylum Vulcanimicrobiota; class Xenobia; order Xenobiales; family JADMJV01; genus JAEXNA01. The sequence goes on along the minus strand of JBJHCR010000087.1, from coordinate 4,678 downwards.
TAACTCCGTTGGTTTGGGCTTCGAACGACAGGTGGATCCGGTGGCGCAAGACCGGTGGTGCCAGCGCCTGAAGGTCCTCTAGGGCGACGTGTTGGCGTCCGGCGGTGAGCGCTTTGGCACGAGCCAGGCGCACCAGGGCCTGCCCTCCCCTGGGACTGGCTCCAAACTCGATTTTTTTGCGGCAGTTTTCCGGACAGGACTCTTCATCAGGATGGGTGGCGGCGATCAGGCGGGCCACGTATTCAAAGAGCGGTTGAGCCACCAAAACGTCTCGAGCGCAGGCCTGCAAATCCAAGATCTCTTCGGGTGAGGTCACAGGGTTCGCTGCAGCGGCCTGAGACCCGGTCGTGCGTTTGAGAATCTCGGCCAGGTCGGGTATAGGAGGGCGAATAACCGATAGCTTCATAAGAAAGCGGTCGGTTTGGGCCTCTGGAAGAGGGTAGGTCCCTTCCATTTCAATGGGGTTTTGGGTGGCCAGAACCAGAAAAGGATGGGGCAGAGCGTGGGTGGTCCCGCCCACGGTGACCTGAGTTTCTTGCATGGCTTCCAGCAGCGCCGATTGGGTCTTGGGAGTCGCACGATTGATCTCGTCGGCCAGAAGCAGGTTGGTGAAAACCGGACCGGGGCGGAAGCGAAACTCCCGACCTTCGGGCGTCTCTTCGAGCACCGTGCTCCCGGTGATGTCCGACGGCATTAAGTCCGGTGTGAACTGAATTCGCGCAAAGGAGAGCCCGGAGCAATCTCCCAGCGTTTTCACCAGGACGGTCTTGCCCAGTCCAGGCACTCCCTCCAGCAGTACGTGTCCGCCGGCTACCAGAGCCAGCAGCACTTCCTCGATCAGCGCGCTCTGCCCCACGATGACCCGTCCGAGTTCGGCCTTGAGTCGCTCAATGACGGAGCCTTGGGTGGTTTCGGTTTGGGTCATGGGCCTTCGTTTCGTTCTCCTCGTCTCGGCTTCCTATACTGTCTTGCACGGAGATATCTGGAAGTTCGACCCGTCGATCCCTCCAACGACCAAAGTGATCTAGCGCTGGTCGAGATTCTCAAAGTATCTCCTCACCGCGTCGGCATGCTCTGGAGGCAACTCCTCTCGCAGTAGGGCGTTCTCGGTGGCCTGGCGATACTCTAGGATTCCTCCGGAGAGGGCGGATTCAGGAGCGACTTGAGCCCCTCCCAAGCCGGTCTGTGGGGTGGAGCGAGTTCTCCCGCTTTCATCTATCTCGCCTTGAACTCGGGTTTGGGAGGTGTCCTGCTCACGCCTATCAGGAGGGTGGAGGTTTCGGAACTCTTCTTCCCAGTCCGACGTCCGATTCGAGCGACGCAAGGATTGCTGACCCAGCGTTCCTCCCTCCTCCCCTTCATCTCGATCGGTCGTTCCCATTCCGAAATCAGCGCTTCCTTCCCCCTCTTCATCGCCATTGTCTGAACCTGCCCCTGGCCCGCTTTGGTTCCCGCTTCCTTGCTCCCCGAAGGCGTCCCCTTGATTTGAGTCATACTGGGTTCCCTGGCCGTCGGGGTTCGCGCCTTGCTCGCCTTGTTCGGACTGCCAGGCTTCGGACACCCTTCCGGCCGCTTCTCTGGTCGCTCGAGCGCTTTGCCCGGCGCTTTCTTGAGCTTGTTGCAGCTTCTTGGCGGCCTCTTCAGCCCGGCCGGACTGCCAGTCTTGCAGGGCTTCTTCGACGAGTTCGCTCAGCTGGGGCTGGCGTTCGGAGATCGACTTGAGGGCATCGAGATCTTGCTGACTGATCTCTATGCCTGAAGCCGCCCGTTCGGCTAAGGTTTCCAAAAGGCGGCGTGAAGCCTGATCGAGGCTCTTTTGGGATTCTGCAGCCTTGAGCAAGCTCTCTATGGTTTCGCGCTCCAGGGAACCGCTCTCTTGGTCTAGGTCTCGCAGGAGGTCATGCAATCGTTCCGCCAAGGCCTGCTCAGAAGGGGCGAGCGCCGGACTCTGGAGCAATTCTTCGTGCAAGCGTTCCACCTGCTCCTGACCTATGAACTGGTATGCTGTGGGCGGGAGACCAGACTGGGTCAGCAGGGCGAAGAGCAGTCCTAAGGGGAGAATCAAGGTCAACAAATAGACATCGACCCAGGGTTTGAAGGTGACGGCTTTTTTTAGATCGCGTCGGAAGTCGAAATTTGACTCAAGGGAAGCCCAGGCTTGGGCTAAGACCGCTTGCGAGGCTCTACTGCGAGGCTCGGTACTCAGAATCCAGTCCGCTGCAGTGAGCAGGGTTTCGCCAGTGTCCTTTTGGCGGTCCAAGAGGTGGGCCATGCGGGTGAGAGAGGGCTTTGTGGTCCAGCCTGATATGAAGCCTCCCAGGGCGAACAGCACCGGCATCCAGAGCAACTCTATGGGGCGACCGGCGGAGGCCAACCACTGCCAGGGACCTGGCAGACGGTGCCAGTGCCAGAGCAGTGCGATGCATAGGCTGCTCAGCACTGACCCCCCAGCGAACCAAAGACACCCTTTCTCAGTCGCTTTGATTAGGCGCCATCGATTCTGAGCACTGAGCAAACGGAACAGGATTTGGGTCTCCAGACCTTGGTGCGAAGTCGATTTGCTGTTGGTGGAGTCTGGCATGCTCATTTGGTCGTCTTTGTCGGGGAATTCTTCCTTCTTGGGACCTTGGCCTGGGCCCAGAGGCGGCTAATCTAAAGCTTGCTTCAGCAGAACCCTCGGAAAATCTCCCAGGTGTGGGTTAATCGGTGAGTGCTGCGATCTCTTCGGTCGACAGATAGCGCCAGTGTCCGGGACTAAGGTGGTCGGCCGTAAGTCCGGCAAAGCTTCTTCGATGCAAGGTCGCAACCTGATTGTTCACCGCTTCCAGCATCCTCTTGACTTGGTGGTATCGTCCCTCGGTCAAGACCAGTTCGAGTTCCCGCTCCCCAAGTTGTCGACACTCGGTTTCGGCCAGGGGTTTGGGGTCGTCGGGAAGGCACCAACCTCCTTGACTCAGGCGCTCCACCTGCCACGTTTCTAAGGGTGATTCGGTGGTCACCAGATAAACCTTGGCTTTCTTGGCCTTCGGAGAGGTCAGGCGGTGGAGCACCTGACCCTGGTCGGTGAGGAGCAGAGTCCCCGTGGTGTCTCGGTCCAAGCGACCCACACAGGACAAAGGTGGCTTGCGAAACGAGAATCTGGGGGGCAGCAGATCGAAGACCAGGGGAGGGCGATCCCGGTGGCTGCAGGTCACCCCGGACGGCTTGTGCAGTAGGATAAACAGGTGGTCGGGATCCAGAGGTTCTCCGTCGAAGTGCACCTCCGAGGCTTCGACCTTTTCAGAAGGATTTCTCAGGGGCCTTCCATCTCGGTGTCCTAGGCGCCCGCTTTTTGCCCAAGAGGCCACCTCCTTGCGGCTGCCGTAGCCGAGGTTGGACAGCAATTTGTCCAAGCGTTCCTTCTTCATTTGCGGGCCCGGAAGACGTTGTATCCGTGCTTGTCCGCTAGCAACTCCACCGTTGGGAAAATGGCCTCCAAGACCGCTTTATAGGGGAGATGAGAGTTCCCAACCAGGAAGAGCTGTCCGTTCTTCTTCAGCAATTTGAAGCTGTTCGCGGCAAAGGCGCCCCCAAGAACGGGTTCGCTGTTTCGACCAGTGTGGAACGGTGGGTTGGTGATGGCGGTGGAGAATCGGTTGTGAAAGGTTTTTGGCACCGTGGTGAGATCCGTGAGATCGCACCAGACCGTTTCGAGGGCACGGTCGGGAAGGTTGAGACGGCAGCACTCCAGGCCGCGGCTATCGGCTTCGAAAAGGGTGATGGGCAGGTCTGCCGGGAGTCCGGTCGCCAGATAGCCCCAGCCGGCTCCCAAGTCGGCTACCGGACCCTTAACCTTGAACTTCGAGAGAGTTGTGGCCAAGATTTCGGAGCCCCGGTCAGGATGGGACCAACTGAAAAGGCCCGGGCAGCTAAAGTGACCACTGTCCGTCCGCACCGGCTCGTAGAGGGAGACAGGGGACCGGGCCGCTTCTGGGCTAGGCAGAATAAAAAGGCGAGACTTTCGACCCACTTCAGTGCGTAAGGGCGGACCTAGGGGCGCAAGCGCGCTCAAGAATGAGCGGCCACCGTACTCGTTTGGCACGACCAAAGCCAATTGGCCAACCGCGGTGAGATGAGACAGAGCCCAGGCAGCAAGTCCCAGGGTCTCTTCCTTCTGCTTGCCGGCAAAAAGAGCTATGCTCTCCCACTTCTGCTCTTCCGAGTCTAGCGGTTTCCATCCTCCGTCTTTGAGTCGGTGATGTTCGGGGTACCAGGGTTGCCAAAAACGATCGTCAGTAGAGGCTCTTGGGGGGATCTCCGACGGAGGCTTGAGCCACAGGGTGGTGGTCTGCTTGGGCAGGTGTTTCTCCAGGAGTTCATAAGCTCTCAGCAAAAGGGGGTCTGGTTGGGACAGGGTGCTCATGGCGGAGCTTTGTTCGCTGTCGGAAACGGATCCTCCGTCTTTGGGTTGAATGTCCTCAAAAGGTGTAGGAGAACGACGACCCATGCGATACATGGCATTTGCTGCGCTGATAGGAACTGCTTTGGTGATCGTTTCGCTGGCTTTAAGATCCGGCAATGCTCACCCTCAGCGGTCCGAGCTTGCCAACTCAACCCAGAGCACTGAAGATAGGACAGAGGACATGTCTCAATCCCACAAACTCAAGAAAGCTATTCTAGCCGGCGGTTGCTTTTGGTG
>JBJHCR010000086.1:0-20363 GCA_050486105.1 Vulcanimicrobiota bacterium | reverse complement strand
CTGGAACCACCTAGTGATCGGGGGTCGTCGCTGTTCACTCTCAAAGGTCAGGAAGGCGAATTCAACAACAACTATATCGACGAATTCGCCGTCAACGACAGCTTCAATAAGAAGTTCGAGCAGCAGGGCTGGACGGTGAAGGACCGGGACAAAGGAGTCAATTTTGCCCCGGCCGACTTGGATGGTAAAGAAGTCGCCTTTCGCGATAAAGACCCCCAAACCGGTGACATTGTTGAACGCCGAGGCGTGCTGGAACCACCTAGTGATCGGGGGTCGTCGCTGTTCACTCTCAAAGGTCAGGAAGGCGAATTCAACAACAACTATATCGACGAATTCGCCGTCAACGACAGCTTCGACAAGAAGTTCACCAAGGAAGGTTGGACCGTCAAAGGAGAGAGGAATGCCAACGAATTTGCTCCTGATACCATGAACGGAAAAGAGGTGGCCTTCCGCACTCCAGACCCTCAAACCGGAGAAATGGTAGACCATCGGGGAATTCTCGTAGCCTCAGAAGATTGGGGCTCTGCCCTCTTCAAGCTCGAGGGTCAAGACGGAGAATTCAACAACAACGACATCAAAGAGATAGCTCTCAACGACCGTTTTGAAAAAACCTATGAAAAGGCCGGTTGGAACGTACGTAAACCCGACAACCGCGAGGACTTCACTCCTGAGAAGCTTCACGGGCAGGAAGTCGTTTTCCAAACGCCCGACAGCCACGGACAGATGACTCAGCATCAAGGCGTCTTCCAGCGCTCGGAAAATCCTGAGACTCCCAACCTCTTCACCCTGGAAGGTTGGGATAGCTTCTTCGAGACTGACGCCATCAGCCGCATGGCCACCCGGGCCAAGGCCGCCTTTTCCCAGTTTTTTGGACTCCGCTAAGTGAGCCTCAAGGAACCGGTCTTGCTCGATCTGCAAACCTCGTCAGCCAAGGTGTCGGCCCCCTCGGACTTCAAGACGGTTTTGTCCCTCGACTTCCTGTTGGATTTTTGGCTAGAAGAAGAGAAGACCAATCGGAACGGGCTGCAGAGCCTGGCCGTCGAATTAAACCAACAAGTAGGTCGATTTCCGGAACTTCGCGGCCCACTCACTGATTTTTCCCACCTGGAAAGTCATCAGGAACTACTCAAGGTCCTACTCTCGGCTGTTCTTCCCGCCGCTCTCAAGAATCTTGCTTGTGCTGCGGTGGCACCTCCGGTCACCTTTGATTTCTTTCAGGCCACTCCGAGGTTTCGACGTGAGTTGATCGACGAAAGTGGAGAGCTTCGCGGTCGCTTGATGCTCGATGGAATGGCCAGGGAAAATCTTCGCAATTTGTTCAACTACCTCTCGGTTTTACGGCACTGTTATCAAATCGTTTTGCCCTTCGAAAAGTCCGTACTTATTCAAAACACCGATTCTCAGACCGGACTCCTGCGAATCTATCAGCTTCGAGCCCAATTTGACCTACTGAGGGTCCGACCCCTGGGGAAATTGCCAGGCCTAGATAGAGAAGCTGTCCTTGCCTTAGACCCAGGCTCGGCTCCTTTGCAGGCCTTGCGGGAGTTGATACCGGCGGAGCGATTCGAGTTTTATGGACTTGTTGTTTACGAGGCCACCGAGGTCACCGAAGAACACACCCGCTCCAAACTCAAAGAGGTTTTGGTAAAACGAGAGCCTCTGGGGGACTCCCAATCCTTTGGGACCATCGAAGCGCTCATGCAAGCCCTACTGAAACTTCCAGAGCTCCGAGTGACGGTGATCGGCCTCGAGCAAGAGTCGGCCTTCTGCATCGATGGCAACAGCGGTTCTCGACACCACACCGACGAAACTCCTTTCGGCCAATTGGAATGCGAGAACTGCCGCAGCGAACTTTTCGAGGGGACAGAGCTTCTCTTCGCCGACTTACAGCAGTTTGAAGTGAGAAGCCCACAGCTCGAACGACTAAAGGAGCAAGGGGCCCGAAGCTTCCTGATGGTGCCTCTTCGCGACCAGAACTCTCTGCTCGGGGCTTTGTGCCTGACCGTCGGCAAAGCGGGTCAATTCTCGACCCTCGATTTTCTGCGACTGAAGGGGGTCACCGAACTGTTCACCCTTGCTCTAGGGCGCACGCTGGCCTCCATGCGAGCTGAAGTTCAAGCGGTCATGAAAGAGAAATTCACCGCCATCCACCCCAGTGTGGAATGGAAGTTCCGAGCCGCTGCTCTGCGTTATATCCGCGACCATGAACTCGGTGACGTGGTCTTTCCCGAGGCCTACTCCTTGTACTCGAGTTCGGACATTAGATCGTCGTCCAACATCCGAAATCGGGCTATTCGCCAGGACCTGATCTCCCAGATCGAAGCGGCAAAGTCGGTTCTAGCTCTAGCCACCAGCAGAAGGGACAGCGAGTATCTCAATTCACTTATCTTTCGACTAGAAAAAATGGTAGGCGAACTTGAACACGGGGTCCGCTCGGGTGATGAGAGCAGAATCTCCCGCCTCTTGCTTCAAGAAATCGAGCCCATCTTCAAAAGCATTGAAAGTTTTGATACCGATGTCCACGACAGTGTTGAGGGCTATCGCAATGCGGTTTGCGCGGACTCAGGCAGCTTGTCTTCGGCTCGTCGCTCCTACGACGCCTCAGTGGATTTTCTGACCCGTCGCCTCACCGACCTCTTGACCGAGCAACAGAGCTTGGCCCAGCAAACCTTTCCGCATATCTTCGAAATGTATCGCACCGACGGGGTGGAGCACAGTATCTACGTCGGCGACTCCCTCACCGAGCGCAACGACTTTTCGTCCTTGTACCTCAATGAATTGCGCTTGTGGCAACTCAAGACCGTCTGTCGCATGGCCCAACTGTGCTTTGAACTGGAGACCCGAACCCCTCAACCCCTAGAGGTGGCCCACCTGATCCTGGCTCAGTCCGACCCGGTGGGCCTTCGCTACTCCCAAGAAGAAAAAAAGTTCAATGTCGACGGGGCCTACAACACCAGCTATGAGATCATCAAAAAGCGCATCGACAAGGCCCATATCAAAGGCACCGAAGAGCGTTTGACCCAGCCGGGCAAAATTGCTTTGGTCTACACCCAAATCGCCGAAGCTCAGGAGTACCGCCTCTTCTTTGACTATCTGCACCAACTCGGCTTCCTGGAGCCCGGAGTAGAGACCTTGGACCTCGAAGACCTCCAAGGAGTCTATGGACTCCGGGCGCTAAGAGTGACGGTCCGACGCGATGAAAACCTCTAACAGGCGAAAGGAACGATTTGGGAGCACCTGATCCTCGCGTCACGGGTCAACAAGGGAACCTGATGAACGATGCTCGTGGCGGCAATCAATTCGTCTGCCGGGTCGCTCTTAAAGTCCAAGCAGGTAGACCATTTGGCCACCTCCCAGGTTATGGGCCACACAATCAACCGGGAAAATGCGCGTCGTACGCTATGATCGTCTAAGTCGAGAGAAATTCGACCCAATTGAGCAAGCTTCGACACCTCCCACAAGACGATAGCCGACACCCCCCACGGGCTGAGCGTCAAAACTTCACGCTCTGTTTCGGTGAGACCGCTACTCATCGCATACAGAAGGATATGAGTATCGAGATTAATCATCAAAGAAGTCCCAGGGCTCCCCGGTAGAAAGGATGTCCCCATGAATGCTCAGTTTATCACTCAAAGAGCCAAGAAGAGTTTTCGTGCTCTCGGGATACGGGATGAGCTTGGCGACAGGCTTTCCGTGCTTGGTAATAATCAAACCGTCTGGTCCGACATTATCAAGCAAAAATAAGCACTGCTCCTTAAATCTCGCCGCCCCGATAGACTCCATGGTGCCTCCTTTCGATGTAGTCATATTTTACGACCACAATGAGACAAATACAAGTCTGGAGGCTCTCCTCGAAGCGTGAGTTCCTTAAGCCGGCTACAGGCTTCGACCCACGCTCTGAGCCACCGGGCCCAGGGTCTTCATCAGAGACTCGAAAGCCTCCAGCGTTAAGGACTGGGGGCCGTCGGAGACCGCCTGATCGGGCTGGGGATGGATCTCCACGATCAGGCCGTCGGCCCCTGCCGCCACCGCCGCCAAACACAGAGCCGGGACCAGTTCGCGATCGCCTGCTGCGTGGGAGGGGTCGATGATCACCGGCAGGTGACTGAGTCTCTTGAGCACCGGAACCGCAGCGATGTCCAGAGTGTTTCGGGTCATGGTTTCAAAGGTCCGAATGCCCCGCTCGCACAGGGCCACCTGCTCGTTCCCCTGGGAAAGAATGTACTCGGCCGAGAGCAAGAACTCTTTAAGGGAACTCATCATGCCGCGCTTCAAGAGCACCGGAACCCGGGCTCGGCCCACTTCCTGAAGGAGGGCGAAATTTTGCATGTTGCGGGCACCGATTTGGATCATATCGGCGTACTGGGCCACCAACTCCACTTCCGAGGGGCTGATGCACTCGGTCACAATTCGCAAGCCGTAACGCGCTCGAGCTTGGGCCAGGAGCTTCAAGCCCTCCTCTCCCAGACCCTGAAAGTCGTAGGGTGAGGTGCGAGGTTTGAAGGCTCCACCGCGCAAAATGGAAACTCCTAGACCCTTGAGCAGTTGCCCCACCTGATTCAACTGCTCGGCGCTCTCCACCGCACAGGGACCGGCCATCATGGTTAGGCGCTCCCCTCCCACCAGGGTGGAGCCGACACGGAAGGTGCTCGACTCTGGTCGAAATTCTCGACTGGCTAGCTTGAACGGGCTGGCCGAGACAAAGGCAGCTGTTACCGCCGGCAGCATTTCCAACTCTCCCTTGAGTTCGTCCTCGCCAGGAGCTCCGAGACAGCCCACTTGAATCTGCCCGTCACTACGAGAAAGATAGGGCTTGAGACCCTTCTCTTCGATACACCTCAAGACCGCTCCAATATCTTTGACCGAAGCCGACCTGTCCATGACCGCTATCAACATACTATCGAACCTTTCAGACCCCGCTTGCCCTGTAGAGGAAACCGTTCTGCTCAAGTTCCCTGGCACCTACCTGGCTTGGGAGGGTCTATTGGTCTTAGTTAAGATAGACGGACCTCTAAAGCTTCTTGAGCACTAGGGCTTGACCCCCACCAGGGGCCAACCGCAGGTTCAGAACCTGTCCAGCTTTCACCGAAAAGGTCTCGATCTCGTAAGCCCCGGGATTGTCTCGAAAGTGAGCATCGTTGGCGTCTCGATAAGCGGTAACTCGATAGCTTGCTCCCTTATCCAGAAACTCCAAGGGCAGCTCCAAAGTTCGCTCGGTCTCGTCGGTCAGGGCGCCAAGAAACCAATCATCTCCGGCTCTCCGGGCCATCAGGATGAATTCCCCAATCTCCCCGGCCAAGGCTCTGGACTCATTCCAGCTCACCGGCACGTCTTTGATGAATTGAAAGGCTGGGTGACCTTCGTAGTTTTCGACGAGGTCCGAAGCCATCTGTATGGGACTGTAGAGCACCACGAAAAGGGCCAACTGTCGAGCCAAGGTCGAATGCATGCGTCCCCTGGTCTCCAGACCATCGAGTTCGTTCCAAAATCGGTATTCGTCAGCGAATCTCTCAAAGTTCAGGTCGAAGATTCCCGGGGTGTAGTCCAAGGGTCCCGCCAGCATTCTAGTGAACGGAATAGTCACCGTGTGGCTCGGTGGATTGCCCCGGCTCCAGGCGTTCCATTCCATCCCCCGCACGCCCTCGCCGGTCATCAAGTTGGGATAAGTTCGCCGCATACCCGTAGGCTTAATGGGCTCGTGGACGTTCAGAGTGATGCCATAACGGGCTGCGGTGTCCACCACCTTCTGATAGTGGTTCACCATCCACTGGCTGTGGTGGACGTTCCCGTCGGGTCGGATCTTGCCCGCATAGCCGGTCTTCACCGAGGTGATCCCCAGCCGCTGATACTGAGCGAAGGCCTCTTCCATCCGCTTCTCAAAGGACTCGATCTGTCCGCCGGTCTCCAAATGGCCAACGAGTTCGACCCCTTTCTCCTTGGCATAGCGGGCCACTTCTTCAAGATCGAAGTCCTCATAGGGAGTGACAAAATCAAAATTGTCGTCTTGATACCAGCTTTCCCAGCCGGTGTTCCAGCCTTCTACCAGGACACCATCCAAGCCGTTCTCTGCTGCAAAATCGATGTAACGTTTGGCATTCTCAGTGGTGGCCCCGTGTCGACCGCCTTCCATGCCCCAAGTCTCGATGCCGAGATGCATGCTCCACCAGATCCCCAGAAGCTTCATTGGCCTGATAGTGTCCACCTTACCGAGACGATTGGGAGGATTGAGGTTCTCGATCAATCGACTGTCGATCAGGTCGGTGGCCTTCTCGGCAATCTGGATGGTGCGCCACGGGGTGATCAACGCTCCATCCCCTTTTACCTTAACCCCATCGGGCCAGGGCACCAAATTGCTGACCAGGGTGTTCGGGCGCTCCTCATCCACCACCAAAGTCATCTCCGCATAATCGACCAACTCTGCCTCATGCAGCGCTAGGTACAGCCCATCCCTAGTCTGGAGCGTGACCGGGGTATTGCAACCTCGAAGGTCATCTTCACGGTGAGCTTCGTGGGTGTGAGTGTTGCGCTCATCGGTCTCCAGCCCGATCTCAGACAAAGGCGACTTGGTATAAAGCATCTCATAGGTATCCCAGTTGTCGGGAATCCACCAGGCAGTATGGTCCGCAGGAAAGCGAAATTCCGTGATTTCCTCGGCCAGTTCAAAGCCCTCAAAACCCACCTGCTCGGGGATGGTGACCCGAAAGGCCACGCCGTCGTCGTAGGCTCTCAAGTCCACCCGAAGTCGCCGGTAGGGTTCTTTCTTCTCCTTAAGCCACACCGAAGCGGCTCGATACCGATTGCGAACTAGGTCCGATTCCCCCCAGAGGGGTTGCCACATCTCGGAGGCCTGAGACTTCTCCTCGGCGACGATCTCGAGATTTGTAGCGATGGGCGGCTGGTCGACAAAGGTGAACCCCAGGGGAGAGGACAGGACCACGGCTTTTGAATCTCTGGAAACGGTGTAGTGGACACGCCCTTCTTGGTCCACGCTCAGTTGAATTCGGTTTGATTCATCCGGGGAGATTACCGTCACTTGGCCCAAGGCTACCGAAGAAAAAAGTATGTATATCAGAGCAACACGAAAAATCATAAGACTCTCCTTTGCGAATCTCCAGAGATATCCTGATTTTTCAACATGAAGAAATGCTTAATGGAATCCGTAAAGGTTGCGTCCCGCGTGTAACACCCTGTTCATCCAAGGTGTCCTCGGTCAACCTATACTGTAAGAGTCATGAACGTTCAACTCTCTCACACTCCAAAACTCTCCCCTGGAGCACTCCAGAAGATCTGGACTCCGAAGCCCACCAAGGCCGAAGCAGGTAATCTGCTGCAAGACCAGGTGAAACTGAGTTCAACCTCGAGCACGTCATCCTCGGCGCTCTCTTCGGCAACTCAAGCAAAGGCGGTCCAGAGCGAGCCTCCTCAGGCTCCCAAAGCTGACACCTCCTGGCACAAAGAACAGGTCATTTACTTCCCCATCACCGACCGCTTTCATGACGGCGATCCCAACAACAATTACCTGGTAGACCGCGCCCACCCCGCCGGGTTTTGGGGTGGAGATCTCAAGGGCCTGACTGAGAAGCTCGACTATATCCAGTCCTTGGGAGCCACCAGCGTCTGGCTGTCTCCGCTGGCGGACAACACCGACGAATTTCGCATCGGCGACTACCACGGCTACGGCCACCACGGCTACTGGATCCGAGACCACTATGAGGTGGAGCCCCACCAAGGTAATCTCGACGACGCCAAGCGCCTGGTCCAAGAAGCCCATAAAAGAGGGATGAAGGTGATCCTCGATGTGGTCCTCAACCACGTGGGTCCCGACCACCCCTTTGTCAACGACCCAGAAAAGCAGGGATGGTTCCACAACGAAGGGGCCATCAACGATTGGGACAACCAACACGAACTCGAAAAGGGCGATCTCGGAGGCCTTCCCGATCTCAAGCAGAGCAATCCGGAAACCTACCAGTACTTGATGGACAACACCCTATGGTGGATCAAGGAAACCGGGGTAGACGGGATCCGTCTGGATGCCGTCAAGCATATTGAAAAAGATTTCTGGGCCAAGTTCGTTCCCGAGATCAAGGAAAAATCGGGCAAAGACGACCTCTTCGTTATGGGTGAAGTCTTCCATGGCGACCCCAACTATGTGGCCGATTATCAGCGCATGGGGATCGATTATGTTTTCGACCTTCCCCTGTACTACACCATGAATGAGACTTTTGCCCAGGGACACAGCATGAAGCGGATCGGTGAGCGTTTAGCCCAGGACGCTCTCTACCCGGAACCGGACAAATTGGTCACCGTGCTCGACAACCACGACCTTCCCCGCTTCTTGCACGAGGCCCGAGATACGTTCCCTGGTGAGGGCGACAAACGACTCAAGCAAGCCATGGCCTTCCTGACTACGGTGCGCGGCGTTCCGTCCCTGTACTATGGCACCGAGGCTGGCTTCAAAGGTGGGCACGATCCTCACAACCGGGAAATGATGGACTTTGAGGCCCGACCGGACCTCAATCAAGCCCTCAGTAAACTCACCGGAATTCGAAGCAACTCCGAAGCCTTGCAGCACGGGGTGCAGCGAGAAATGTGGACCGACGACAGCGTGTACGCCTTCTCCCGAGCCACCGAGAACGAGGAAGTCATCGCGGTTTTCCACAACGGCACCGACGGCAGCAACCGCAGGATGCCCCTGCGCGCGGAAAGCAACTTTGAGAATGGAACCATTCTGGTGGACGCCTTGAGTGGTCGGGAATTCGAAGTCCGAGAAGGCCAACTCGACCTTCACCTCGAGCCTCTCACCCCCCTAATCTTGAAGGCCAAAGAGTAGCTGTCCGGCTCATTGGGCTCGCACTAGAACATCCGTCTAATTTCAGGGTTCTCCACGAGGAGGCCCCTCACAGACCAAGAACTCGCCTCTCCGCGCCCTTTGCCTAAGGTTGCGGCACGAGTCAAAAATTGCGGAACTTTGTTTGGTATCGCGGTGTTGCCGCCAACTTCCTTTGCATGGGCTGCCATATGGCCATGGCTCTGCTTCCATTATATCTAAAGCGGCAGGGATTCGAAGATTGGGAGATTGGCTGGCTGGCCGCAGGCTTTTCTTTTTCGGCCATTGTAGCCCGCACTAAACTCGGCGACTGGCTGGAAGACTGGGGTCGAAGACCCTTTCTCATCCTGGGCGCTCTGCTGTTGGCTGTGCTCCCAGGTACTTACCACCTGCTGGGAAACCAATTCCTACCCTGGGTCCTAGTTCGACTGGTCCAAGGAGCGGGGTTGGCCTTTTACATCACCAGTATTCTCACTTGGGTGGCCGACCGCTCACCGGTGGACAAGATCGCCGCCCAGCAAGGAGTATTCGGAGTCTCCGGGTTGTTGGGAGCGGCCGTCGGCCCCATAGCCGCCGAGGCCGTCTATCAGACTGCGGGGTTCGCGGCCATGTTTCAGGCCATTGGAGCCACCGGATTGTTAGCGGTCTTGCTTTCAGCTTCTTTGCCGGAAACCCGCTCCCGGACCGAAGGAGAACCCCTACGAGCGGCTCGCCTGAACTTTTCCGAGCACCGAGCGACCCTGTGCGTCACCATTCCTTTTGGCTGGTTTGTGGGCACGGTGATCGCCTTCATCGCCCCCTACTGCGACTCCGTGGGCATCGACAAAGTGGGCCTGTACTTTGCCGGTTTTGCCCTGGCATCAGTGACCGTGCGCCTGGTCTCGGGCAGCTTCATCGATAAGGTTCGCATCAACCGCCTGGTGGGGCTCAACGGAGGCATGCTGGTTCTCTCTGGCCTTACCTTGGCCTGCCTCAACAACTACCCCCTGTTGGCCCTCCTCTTCGGTGCGGCCCTTTTGAATGGGATCGGGCACGGCTTCCTGTTCCCGGGACTGTCGGCCCACACCGTCCGCAAAACCTCCCCCAAGCAACGTGGAGCGGGCATCGCCCTATTCACCGGCACCTTCGACGCTGGGATCCTTTTGGGCTCGGTGGCCTCGGGGTACATCTCCCAACAGTTCGGCTATTCCGGGGCCTTCCTGACTGCTTCTCTTCTGCTGCTGGCCTCGCTTCCGCTCTTTGCCAAACTCAACGATCTCGATTTCGGAGTGAATCCGGAACTGCTGCAACCGGTGCCCGAACTCAAGAGAACTCAAATCGGTTGAGGGGAGCCGGCCACCTCTTCCACCAGGACTCTCCCGACCAAGAGGAAAACCATCCAACGAGGGAGAGCAGTACCATGGTCCATCCATCTCAGAGTCTCCGGTCCCGGGGGATCGATTTTGTCCGCTTCGTCTGGTGTGACAACGCCAACGTTATTCGGGCTAAGGCCACCCACATCGGCAATCTAGATTCGGTGCGGGATCACGGCCTGGGCATATCCTTCGCCCAGCAAGCCGTCCCGGTGGTGCGAGACGCCTTTGTGGCTGAAAGCGGTCTCGGCCCGGTGGGCGAGGTGCAGTTGACTCCCGATTGGTCCACCCTCACAGGTTTGCCTTTCGCTCGCCGTCACGCCCGGGTCTTCGCCGACCTCACTGTGAACGAGCAACCCTGGGAGCACTGCCCCCGAGGGTTTCTCAGGCGCATGTTAGCCAAAGCCTCAGACCATGGACTTGAGTTGAGGGCAGCCTTCGAAAATGAGTTCTATCTGCTGAAGCCCACTCCTGACGGATACGAGCCCTTCGACAACACCCTCTTTTGCTCGGTCCAGGCCATGAACAAAAGCGCTGGATTTCTTCAAAGTCTAGTGGAGGCCCTTATGGGTCAAGGCCTGGTACCGGTGAACTTTTATCCTGAATCCGGGCACGGTCAGTTTGAGCTCTCCATCGAGCACACTCCGCCCTTGCTGGCAGCCGACCAGCAAGTGGTCTTCCGAGAAACGGTCCACGCTGTGGCCGACCAAGCCGGTCTAAAGGCCACTTTCCTTCCCAAGCCCTTTAGCGAGCAAGCCGGCAGTGGCTGTCATCTGCATTTTAGCTTATGGAGGGACGGTGAAAACTTGAGCGCCGACCCGAATCCCCCTGATGAGACCACCGCCCACTTCATGGCCGGCATCTTGGACCATCTGCCGGGCTTGATGGCTATCACCGCTCCCACTCGCAACTCCTACGCTCGCATCGGGAAGCACCTGTGGAGCGGAGCCTACGCTTGCTGGGGCTTCGACAACCGCGAGGCCGCCATCAGAATTCCCACCAGCCCTGAGGGAGTGAGCCACTTTGAACTTAAGACCCACGACGCCAGCGCCAACCCCTATCTTGCCTTGGGCGCGGTGATCGCGGCCGGCTTGGACGGAATAGAGCGCAAACTTTCCCTGATGAAACCCATAGAGGTGGACCCGGGGCTCTTGGGGGAGCACGAGTTGAGCAGCCTGGGAATTAAGGCCCTCCCCACCGAGCAGAGCCAGGCCCTGGAGTCCTTCGAACACGATACCGTCCTTCAAGAGGCTCTCGGAGAGGACCTAGCTCGCTCGTTTCTCTGGGTCAAGCGCGAAGAACTCACCTCCATCGCCCCTCTGTCCCATCAGCAGGAAGTCGACATGCTCTTGGAACGCTATTAACCCAGATGAAGCTCGAAGAGCTGCTGTGGACGATTCCGGCCTTGGACCAGCACGCCCACAACGTGGTGCAAGATTCCGTTGAGGTAGACTTTCGGTCGGCTTTCACCGAAGCCACCGATCCGAGAGTATGGGAGCGCGACACCCCCCATGGCCTATTCTTTCGGCGGAGCTTGAGAGACTTGGCGGAGGTGCTCGAGTGCCAAGCAGATCTGGATTCCGTGCTTCAAGCGCGAGCGAAGCACTCGCTAGAAAGCCTGACTCGAGTGTTCCTAACCCGAGCGCACCTCAAAGGCTTGCTGCTCGACGACGGATTGATGCCGGGGTCTATCCAGCCCTGGAGTTGGCACCAGCAGTTCGTCCCCACCCATCGTCTGCTGAGAATCGAACATCTGGCCGAGTGCTTGCTCAAGCTCTCCCCAACTTTCGAGGCCTTCGAGGCCGACTTGGTGGAAAACTTGAGATCCCCGGGACCCGAGGTGGTGGGCTTCAAGTCCATCGCCGCCTATCGAGGAGGATTGAAAGTCCCCGCTTCCTCCCGGAGTGAGGCTCAGACGGAATTTGAGAGCGGTCCGCCCCTTCGGCTGAACGGCACACCTTTAGCTGTCTACGTCCTCCACCGAGCCTTGAGAATCGCCTCAGAATCTGGCCTTCCGGTGCAATTCCACACCGGTTTCGGAGACCCAGATCTGGCCTTGGAGAAAGCGAACCCTCTGTTGCTGAGACCCCTCATAGAGAAGTATCGCTGCCCCTTTGTCCTGCTCCACGCCAGCTACCCGTACTTCAGAGAAGCGGGCTTTCTGGCCTCGGTCTACGACAACGTTTGGGTCGATTTTGGTTTGGCTGTCCCGTTCTTGTCCCGAATTGGCATGCGGCAAAGCCTGAGTGGCCTGCTGGAATTGGCGCCTCTGAACAAAGTTCTCTATTCTTCCGATGCCAGTCTGATCCCGGACCTATTCTACCTCGGCGCCCTCCACGGCAGGCGGGTCCTGGCTGAAGTTCTGGAGGGCTGCTGTCGGGACGGGGACTTGACCGCTAGCGAAGCCGAAGAGGCCGGCCGCTGGATCCTCTGCGAAAATGCCGAACGGCTCTACCATCTCCCAACCCAGCAGCTAGCCGATCTCCAACTTCCATCGATCTAAGCCCCCAGCCAGGTTGCGAACCCGAGTGAAACCTGCCTCACTGAGCATCTGGCAAGCTTTCCGACTTCGACCCCCCGATTGGCAATGCACCACCACGTCGGCTTCGCGCTTCAGGTCGTCCAGGTACTGTTCAAGGGTCGACAGCGGTCGGCTGAGAGCGCCGTACTTTTGGAGATTCTCGTTCTCCCATTCATGCTCTTCTCGAACATCGAGCAAGAGAGGGTGCTCTTGGGTTTCCCATAGACAAAGAAAGTCTGTTGGGGATAACTCGGAGACTTGGATCTCGGGGCTACAGGAAAAAACAGAATCTCTGAGTTCTGTGATGCTCGGCTGATCTCCACAGACCGGACAACCAGGGTCTCGAGCCATGGCAAGCTCCCGGAACTGCATCTTCAGGGCATCGAAGAGCAGCAGGCGACCCACCAGGGAGCGGCCCACTCCCAGAATCAACTTGAGAGTTTCTGTGGCCTGCAAGGTCCCCACCACCCCGGGCAGAACCCCCAGCACCCCCCCTTCAGCGCAGGAGGGCGCTGTCCCCGATGGCGGGGGTTCAGGGAAAAGGCAGCGGTAGCAAGGTCCACCAGCAGTAGGATGAAACACCGAAATCTGACCCTGAAAACGAGACACCGAGCCATAAACGTTCGGTTTCCCAGCCAAAACACAAGCGTCGTTCACCAGATAGCGGGTGCCAAAATTGTCGCTCCCATCCACCACACAATCGTAGGCTTGGACCAACTCAAGCCCGCTCTGTGGGTCGAAGGCCTGCTGATGGCCTTCGACCTTCACCCACGGGTTCAAATCCTTCAATCGGTCCCGAGCTGCCTCCACTTTGGGGCGTTGCAAGTCCTGGCCGCCGTACAGCACCTGCCTCTGCAGGTTGCTCTCGTCAATCACATCGAAGTCCACTAGGCCTAAGCAGCCGACGCCGGCGGCAGCAAGATACAGGGACAGGGGCGAACCGAGCCCACCACCTCCTATCAACAGGACCCGGGCGGCCTTCAACTTTGCCTGCCCCTCCAGACCGACTTCCGGGAGGTTGAGATGGCGGGCGTAGCGTGAGGATTCTTGAGAGGTCAGCGGCATGGGAAAGGCGGGCAAGTCAACCTCCCGAGGCCAGAGCGCGGGAGTCCCAAGCCTCGGAGGCCGCCTGGATCAAGGGCTCGAGAAAAGCCTGGGTGGCTCTGCGAATGGACTCCCCCCGGTCCGACTCCCTGCGGAGAGTCTCCAAGAGGGCCGTTCCTACAATCACGCCGTCGGCTCCCCCTCGTCCGAGCATCTCGGACACTTGCTCCGGCCCTCTGATGCCAAAACCTACGAGCACCGGGCAATTGGCCTGCTGTTTGGCGTCAGCTATCAGTTGAGCGAGCTCGCCAGTCAAGGCGGTGGTCCCTCCGGTCACCCCTCGCACCGCCACCAAATACAAGAATCCCCGGGCCTGCTCGGCGATGATCTTTCTGCGTTCCCCCAAGGTGGTGGGAGCCAAGAAGGAGATCAGATCCAAGCCGCATTCAGCACAGAGGGTCTGTAAGGGTTCCGACTCTTCAAAGCACAGATCAGCGACGATCAGGCCCTCTCCGCCCACGTCCTTCAGGCGCCGACAAAAGGTCTCGGCCCCCAGATGATAAACCAGATTGGCGTAAGTCATGACCACCGCCGGACAGCCGGCTCGCTCCACGGCGTCTCCAGTCAACTCGAAACACAGGTCCAGATCCATGCCTTGGGCCAAGGCCTCGCTCGACGTTTGCTGAATCACCGGTCCATCGGCGATGGGGTCAGAGAAAGGGAACCCCACCTCGAAGTACGGACAGCCCAAATCGCCGATGATCTCAGCCGCCTGCAAAAAACCTTCCGGTGTGGGCCAGCCACAGGTCAAATACGGCACCACTGCCGGACGGTCAAGCTTGAGAAGCGCCATGGGATCCTCCTTGGGTGAGACGGTCGACCTCGGCCACATCTTTGTCACCGCGACCGGAGCAGCAGATCACCCAGTCCTGCTCCTCGGTGCCATAGTTTCCAGCCTCTCGAGCTGCCCAGGCGAAGGCGTGAGCGGTTTCCAAGGCCACGATGATGCCCTCTAAACGGGCTACTTCCTGAAAAGCTGTCAGAGCTTCGTCGTCGGTGATCGAATCGTAGAGCACCCGCTTGGAGTCTTTCCAAAAGGCGTGCTCAGGACCAACCCCAGGGTAATCCAAGCCGGCCGACAGAGAATGAGTGCCGGCCACTTGACCGGCCTCCTGCAACAGATAAGTTCGGGCCCCGTGCAAGATTCCAGGCTGCCCTGAGGAAAGTGACCGGCAATGCTCTCCCAGCTCTTCGCCCCGGCCACCAGCCTCAACTCCTACCAACTTGACTTGCTCCTCGTGGCTGAAAGGGTAGAAGATCCCTGCAGCGTTCGAGCCCCCACCCACGCAAGCCACGATGCGATCCGGGGACCGACCGAGTTGCTGTTTCACTTCTCGCCCGATGACCGCTTGGAAGTCTCGCACCAGCATGGGGAAGGGGTGAGGCCCCACCACCGAGCCGATGATATAGTGCGTGCTGTCCACCGAAGAAACCCAGTCTCGCAAGGCTTCATTGGTCGCATCCTTCAGGGTTTTGGCCCCGGATTCCACCGGTCGAACTTCAGCTCCGAGAAGCTTCATTCGGTAGACATTTAGAGCCTGTCGCCGGACATCCTCGGCCCCCATATAGACAACGCACGGCAACCCATAACGAGCGCAGACGGTAGCGGTAGCCACCCCGTGCTGTCCGGCCCCGGTCTCAGCGATGATTCGGGTCTTCCCCAGACGCTTGGCCAAAAGAACTTGGCCTAGGCAGTTGTTGAGTTTGTGAGAACCGGTATGGTTGAGATCTTCTCTTTTCAGCCAAATGCGGGGCCCACTCCACGCTTTCTCCAGCCGAGAAGCTCGGGTTAAGGGGGTCGGTCGCCCGGAAAACTCGGTCAGCTCCTCGGTCAACTCTCCCAGAAAGTCCGGATCACGGCGGACCGACCGATATTGGCTTTCGAGTTGTTCCAAGGCACAGAAGAGGGTCTCGGGCACGAAACGTCCCCCGTAGTCTCCAAAGCGCCCCAAGCTATCTGGCCACTCTACTAATGTCTTCATATCTGTCTCCTGATCGGCCCTCTGGCCGGAGTAGCCTCCCCTAAGGCAGAAAAAAATCTTTCCATCAAGACCGGATCCTTGACGCCTGGCTGTTTTTCAATGCCACTGCTGACATCCAGGCCGGCGATTTGGGGCAGTGCGGCAGCTTCGGCAACATTCTCCGGAGTCAGCCCACCTGCTAGAAAAACGGGTTCGGCGAACACCTGCCCGTGGAGGTAGGTCCAAGGGAATACTTGACCTGTTCCCCCACGCTGCCCACGGCGATAGCTGTCCAAGAGAAAAGCTCCGACCTTACCCTCAAAGGCCTTCAATCCCTCGAGGTCTGAGGGTGTCGCTACTCGAAAAGCCTTGATCGCCCGGCGACCGAATCGTTGGCAAAACTCAGGGGACTCGTCTCCGTGAAATTGCACTCGATCAACAAGGCTCAGAGCCTCTTCCACTTCAGCAAGTTCGGGATTCACCATGACTCCCACCGTCACTCTGTCGCTGGGAACCGAGCCTCTCAGGGATGCGAGCCGAGCAAGGGACACCCGACGAGGACTCTCCGCCAAAATGAAGCCGAAAAGATCGGCCCCTGAAGCCGCGGCCTTCTGGACGTCCTCGAGTCTGGTCAGGCCACAGACCTTAACCCTCTTTCGGCTCAAAGGGTGAGGACCCGGTCTCTTTCCGGCTCTGCTTTGCCTGGGCTTCTCGCAATTGTTGAGCAAGGGCCGTCATCTCCTGCCCCTCAACCAGAGCCATGTAGCCACCCAGTCTTCGCATTCCAGCCAAGGCATCGTACAGTGCCAAGCCCCCAAGTAAAAGGGCGATTGCCAGCACCGAAGTCCAGTAATAGAAGAGACTCATGACTTGCTCTGGAGTAGCCGAACCGCTCTCTGGAAGGCGCCCGAAAAAAATGAGCACCGCCAGAGTAAGAAGCAAGGCCGAACCTACCGTGCGGCGGACCAGCCGTCCGGTGTCGGGAGAGCCTGGAATTCCAGACCCCTGCCGCAAGAAACTGCGTTTATAGAAGCGCCATTCATAAATCAAGAGAGAAGCAGACCCCGCAACCAGGGCCACGGATAAGGCCTTCATGAGAGTTAAAGCATCCACAGATTAAACCTAGCCTCTCACCGGAATAAAGTCAAACTTTTGGGGACAACTGAGCGCGAGTTTGCGTTTCACGGCAGCTAAGGCGGGGACCTCTTCTCGGTTAAGGTAGGTGAAATGGGGTTGAACCAAGTCCGAGCCTTTGTGCCACATCCTGGACCTTGCGGATCAGGGGGTCTTGGGCCAGTTGCTCTGCAGCGAACTCATCCTGAGCCTCTACCTTCATGTTCTCTTCGGCTTCGTCATAGGGCTTGCCGGCCAGCTGCCTGTTGGGGTAGTTGGACCGAGCAGGGCGAAGGACATTTTGGGCAGGCGGAATTGGATAACCTTGCGTAATTGGCCGAAGACGGAACGCTTCGCTTTCGGGAAAATTTGGCAAGGTTAGACGATTTTGCATGGACAACAATGGGCGAGCCAGGCGACGGGAGACTACCCCAACAGGCAGCTCCGGCCTCAGTGACCAATTGTTCCACCATCTCAGCAAAGGATAAGGGTCGACCTTGGAGCTGGGACCGCTGTTGCATCAGCCGCTCAATCTGTACCATCAACTCAGGGGAGAAGCGGCTGCGGAACTCTGGGCCAAGAGGGTCCCGCTCTGCAGGGAGCTGGCCGGGTA
Source organism: Vulcanimicrobiota bacterium (assembly GCA_050486105.1). Taxonomy (GTDB): domain Bacteria; phylum Vulcanimicrobiota; class Xenobia; order Xenobiales; family JADMJV01; genus JAEXNA01. The sequence continues at coordinate 2,872 of JBJHCR010000086.1, read as the reverse complement.
TGCCGCCTTCGGGGGTGAGAGTTACCAGGTTCTGGATTTTCCCCGTTGGCAATTCCTGGCACAGCTTCAACCAAAGTTCCTCGGTCTCAGCGGTAGCCACGCTGACCACCTCGTGCAGCCTCATCAAATATTCGAAAACTTCACGCCCTCGACGAATAGACTTGAGAGCCCCGAAACTCAAGAACTTAGAAACTCACGAGGTACTATGCCCACGCCAACTAAGTGCCACTTCCTTCAGCAAGAGGCCTCCTGCGGAATTCGTTAAAGATGTAAGGTGATGCTTGAGACCTTCAGCGCAAAATATTTCAAGTCGCTATACGAATGTGAACTTGAACTTGGACGAGTGAATGTTTTCGTAGGAGCCAACGGTTCAGGGAAGAGTAACTTCCTAGAGGCCATCGGTGTCCTGGGAGCGGCCGCTAGCGGCCGAGTGGATGATGAGTCGTTGCTCCGGAGAGGAGTCCGGGCAGGAGTCCCTGGGCTCTACAAATCGTCGTTTAGAGCTAAGAACACGCGAATGGATCTCCGACTTGAGGCCCGGAGCGCTCATGCGCAATACAGTGTAAGTCTATTGAACCCCATCAACAGACCGGAACCGGCTTGGTCGTTCAAGCATGAGAATCTCCAAGAGCGGGGAGAAAAACTTTTCGGTCGATCTCCGGCCTCAAAGGCGGAGGAAGCCCGAAACAAGCACAGAGGTTTGGCCGCCCTCAAACTGGTAGAGATGAAGCCAGAGAGTCCTGCCGCTCAACTGCTCGAAGCCCTTGCTGACTATGCAATTTTTACGCCGTATACTAACGTTCTTCGGGGGCTGATTCCTGACACTCAGAACCGAGAGCCCGTGGGTCTAACTGGGGGACGCCTGGCGGAGGCAGTCTTGGATTTGATTAGGGAGGCCAAGAAAGACGAGGACCTGAGGTCGAAGCTTCGAAAACTCGGAGATCTCATAGACTGGGCGGAAAAGTTTTCGGTGGGCTCGGCCACGGATGATATTCTCCTTTCTTCTTCGGTACCGACCCTGGCGAAGATTCTGTACTTCGAAGACCGCTATATGAAATCTGGTCGCAAGCGCTTCACCGCCTACGACGCTAGTGAAGGTTCGCTCTTCGTTTTGTTCACCGCTGTGTTGCTTTTGCACCTGCGCTCTCCAAGGATTCTTTCCATCGACAACTTTGATCACGGCCTGAATCCCAGGCTCGCGCGTAAACTCACCGAGTATGTCTGCGACTGGGTCCTATCTGGGCCGGAGAACAAACAGGTTTTCCTGACCTCTCATAATCCTCTGGTCTTGGACGGACTTGCATTGGAGAACGACGAGGTCCGCCTCTTCTCGGTGGCCCGTTCTCGGCAAGGGTTGACAACGATAAGGCCAGTTAAGATTTCTTTGGACAAGTTGCGCACTGAAGGGAAGCAGGATTGGACGGTGTCACGCCTTTGGATAAACGGTGAGTTAGGGGGGGTTCCAAATTTATAGGGTCGGAATTATTTGCGAGGGCCCTACCGATTTTGAGATTCTCTTGGCCATCCTTGACCACTATTTTGACGACTTTGAGCCTACGCAGATCCAACCTCCAATGAGTTCCATCCAGGGAAACCTTGGCCCTCACGGTGGGGGATGGAAGGGAGTGCAGTCGTGGTGCAGGGAAAAAGCCGGCGATCAAGGGTCGTTGGAAGCACTCAGCCAGAATCAGGATTTGGTGATACTTCAACTCGATTGCGACGTCGCTCAAGAGCCCGAGGTCAACTGCGACCAAGGTTGCCGGCCACCGAAGCCGACGGCAGAGAAACTAAAGGAGAAAGTTGGTGCCTGGCTTGGGGGCACCTTTCCAGACTTTATCGTGTTCTGTGCTCCGTCAATGGCATCCGAAACCTGGGCATACTGCGCGCTTGCAACAGTTGAGGCGATTGAGAAGAACGAGCCGGTAGAGTGTGTCGACGCCAAGAAGGTGAAGCAATTGCTGCGCGGAGTCTCAAGCCCTGGACGAAAACTTGTTGTCGGAAGCAGAAACCAGCCAGGCGGATTTAGTGATGCCGCGCCTCAGATAAAGGCAGGATGGTTGAGGGTGCTGCAATCCTGCAGCCAGGCGAAAGTATTCGAGGATGAACTTTACGAACGTACCAGTGGTTCCCAATTAGGTTAGCTCAAGTATCGGCCCAAAACCTATGAAGATCCCTCACTACGGCGCCTGGCTCTGTTTTGCACAAATACAATTCTGCTGCAGGTTTCAATCCACGCCACAGCCCGAAGGCCGTGGCGACAGTCCGCCGGAGCTTGGAGGCCGTCTCGAGGGTTGTTTCAATCCACGCCACAGCCCGAAGGCCGTGGCGACCTCTTGCGCCGCCACGGTGTGCAGGTTCGGAGCGTGTTTCAATCCACGCCACAGCCCGAAGGACGTGGCGACCGGAGTATGTCCCTGGTGGATTTTTCTGACAGCCTGTTTCAATCCACGCCACAGCCCGAAGGCCGTGGCGACAGAGAAGCCAAGGGAGAGCCCCCGGGAACCCGGGGTTTCAATCCACGCCACAGCCCGAAGGCCGTGGCGACCAGAAATTCACGGAGGGTGGTAAAAGGTTCTCTTGTTTCAATCCACGCCACAGCCCGAAGGCCGTGGCGACGGGGGGTGCCAGTACCCACCGGCAGGCCCGGGAAGTTTCAATCCACGCCACAGCCCGAAGGCCGTGGCGACGAGAAGCCAAGGGAGAGCCCCCGGGAACCCGGGGTTTCAATCCACGCCACAGCCCGAAGGCCGTGGCGACCCCTGGGAGAATTCCTCCAGGATCTCCCCTTCCCGGTTTCAATCCACGCCACAGCCCGAAGGCCGTGGCGACGCGGCGATGGCGTTGTCTCCCGCGTCCCAAAACACGTTTCAAT
>JBJHCR010000085.1:0-20384 GCA_050486105.1 Vulcanimicrobiota bacterium | reverse complement strand
GCCGCCGACGGCGAGCGCGGTTGCTCCGACGGCCATTCCGATCTGTCCGGCGGTGCCGACGGTTTGGAAACCTGTCTTGATGAAATCCCAGCCTCCGTTAGAGAGGATGGAAGAGATGGGAGCGGCCACGGCGCCACCGGCGGCGACACCGACCATAGCGCCGCCGACCATTCCGGTCCAGGCGCCGGCGGAAGCTCCGATGATGCCGCCTGCTCCGGCGGTCATATTGGAAACTCGGCGGGAAAGGTCGCGGGCTTCTCCGAGAGCTTCGCGCTTTACGGTGGAGCCGAAGCTGTCCTTGGGAAGCTCAGCCTGCTCTTCGGGCTGAGCGCTGACCACGGTGGCCTTGGTGGGGGCCAGGGCGGTCTTGGGAGCGATCTGTTGATTGGATGTTATGATCTGCATGACGTTTGAGAATCCTTTGTTTTTTTGGCTGCAGTGGCAGCGGGTAGGCGGCGGAGGGCCGGAGGCCGGCCCTCCGCCGCGCGGTCGAGGTTAGAAGGACGAGCGGCAGCTTGAGATCTGGCTTTGCAGACTGCTGATGCGCGAATTCAGTGAACTGATCCGACTGGTCAGCGTTGCTCCTTCGCTCTCGGCATTGCGCAGTCGGCTTCGGGCCGAATCTCTGGAGCGCTCGGCGCTGCTCTTGCGAGAGGCGGCGGCGTCCCGGTTGCGAATGGCCTCGGACTGCTCACGCTCGGCGGAGGCTTTCTCCTGTCGGGCGCTGGAGAGTTCTCTTTCCAGACCGGGCTTCTCTGCTCCCACGCGCTCTTTGTAGCGAGCGTCGATACGGCTCAGGATGCTCTCTTCGTATTTGTTGAGCTTGGACTCGAAGGCATCGAGTTCTTTGTGCAGTCCACCGAAGTGGCTGTCGATGGGCTTGCGCTCTTCGGAGAAGATCTTGGCCGCTTCCTTATCGATGGTGTTGTCCAGGCGACCTTCCCACTTCTGCAACTCCTGGCGGAAGTCTTGAAGCTCGCTGTCCCAGCCGTTGAGCTTGGATTCCCAAGCGTCGAGCGACGATCGCTCGCCGATAACTCCGTGCTCACCCTTGGCGTCGAGTTCGGCGTCAGGGGTGGCGGCTCGATTTTTGAAGTCGGCGGTGGCGTTGTCTTCGATGCGGGTCTTCACTTCGGTGAGGTCGCTTGACACTTGCTTCTCATCGGACTGCATGGTGTTCTCGCGTCCTTTGAGCATCTCGGAGGTCTCCTGATGCTCGGCGCGGTAGCCAGCGGTCTGATTGGCCAAGGTCTCCGAGCGTACGGTGAGATTCTCTTGACGTTCGTTGAGTTCGTTCTCGCGTTTTGCGATGCGATCTTTGAGTCCGGGTTGACCGGCCATGGCCCGACCTAAGGTCTTGTCGTAGCCCCACTGGGAAGCCTTCGCGATGCCCTCACCACCGTATCCGCCGACCGCTGCCAGGGCCACGCCGCCGATGGCGCCTCCCACCAGAGCGGTGCTGGGCAGGTTGCTCATGAAGTTGCTGAAGGTGAAGTTCCCTGAGGCCATATCGGCAACCAGAGAGCCTGCGGCAGTCAGGGTGGCTCCACCGACGAAACCTCCGACGGCTCCGGAGAGGACGCCGGCTCCGGAGAGCACTCGGCCTTGAGCCCGGAACGGGCCTCTGAGTTCCGAGCGGTGCTCAGACTTCTTAGGGTCTTTGGGCTCGGGGGGAGGAACGCTGCCGGGGTTGCTCATTCCTTTAGCAAATCCGGTAGCGAAGCCGAAGGGGAAGGCCACGGTTTGGGCCACCGAGCCGCCGATGTTGGAGCCGATGACTGCTCCGCCGGCCAGGCCCATCACTGCGCCTGCAGTGGAGCCGATTTGAGCGGCGGTGCCAACAGCAGAGAAGGATTTGGCCATAAAGTCGAGGACTCCGTTGCTGGTGATGGAGCCGATGACCGGGGCCACACTGCCTCCGACCATAGCACCGACCACGGCGCCTCCGAAGGAGAGAGCTAGACCGCCGGCGATGGCGGTTCCGATGGCGGCGGCGCCTCCGAGGGGGCGCTCGACTTTGTTGCCCCAATCCACAGCCTGGCGGACGCCGGCTCGGAAAGCGGCAGAGCTTCTGCTCTCGCCTTCGCTTTGGGGGACAAAAGTTTCTTGAAGAGATGGGGCGCTGGAGGTTTCCTCGGCAGCGGCCTTGGTCTCTGAAGCTTTAGATGAGAGTTTGTTGATTGCTCCGTTGGTGTTGGGAGCGATTGCGGGTTGTATATTCACAGGTTCCTCCTGATGGTTCTGTCATCAATCTACAGGGGGACCTTGAAAAAGCCCTTAACAAAAATGTCCTAGAGGCTGAAACGGCGGGAGAGTAACAGGACGTTTACATTTAGGGCGAACTTGGGCCGGGTTTGTTCACAATTGAGGGGAGAGGCAGGCGTGGACACCCGGTCTCAGGTTCAGAACGCTCCAGCCGAGCCGAATTTACCTCTTCCGGGCCTGCTCGTACCCTTTGTCTTTTTCTCCCATCCAAGGTCCGTAGAGTTCCCAGGTTTCTTGTCCCATAGGGGGCTGCACAGTGTAGGAGGTGACGGCCAGTTTGCCCTCATGGCTTCTCGAACTGATCAGCAGATAGAAACGAGGTCGTCCCTCAGTCAATGGACCAGGAGTCAGCATGCCGATTCCTTCGGCACTGCCTTGAGGCCACTGCATTTTCACCCGGAAACGGTCCCCTTCAGCTGTGATGGTCAAGGAGCCTCGATAGGAAGGCTTCATTCGAGGAAGGTGTTGCACCCCGTCATAACCCTCGACGTCGTAGGTTCCTGGAAGCTGGGTGAAGCACTCCTGCCGAGCCTTCTCCACAATCTGATAGGGATCGGCCGGAGCTGTTCCTGCGAGAAGAAGCAGGAGAATAACAGAAAGGAAAAGCCCTCGCATACTCAGGCCGTCGCCAGGTCCCGGTGGGCTTTTTCCAAAGCCTCTTTCAGTGCCGTCTCTTCCTTGATGGAGAGCGACGTATGCAGAACCTTGCCATCGTAACCTTTGATCTCTTCGAGCACCTTGTCCGGGGTGGCTTTTCGGACCAGGATGAAAAGCGCTGAGGAACCGTTTTGCAGAGTCGTGCCAAGCTCCTTGATAAAATCGTCGTTGATCCCGAAGTCGGACAAAGAGCCCGAGATGGCACCAGCAGCGGTGCCGGCGAGCACTCCCAATAGGGGGTGCATAAAGAGAAGCCCAATCAAGAGGCCCCAGAAACTGCCGCCGGCTGCTCCGGCCGCTGTTAAGTTGATCGCTTGCTTGACCTGGCACTTGCCATCCTCGCCTCGGACAACCACGGCCGCGTCTTCCAGGTCGATGAGGTGCTCCTTTTGTAGAGTCACTAATTTGTGGAGGACCTGATCTGCTTTTTCGGGGGAATCGAAGCCCAATACGACTAACTTGCTCAAAATTGACTCCTAAAGTTTGGATGGGGATTTGTTCCAAGTGGATCTTCTTAAGACCTTTAGACCTTGGCTCTTCTTGGGATGAAGCCTTAGGGGCAATCGGCCAGGATGGCTGGCACAGAACCTGGTTGGCGAGTCTCGTTTTCTCTCGTCTTTCTTGTTCTATTAAGAGCGGTGGCTCGGGGCCGAGGGCGGCTCTTTCGGATGAGACCACCATCATCCAAACTCGGAATCTGGCGGTGGAGCCTGAGAACTTCAACCTCTCCGAAGAGTAAGCCACCATCTCCTTTGATTTGGTCACTTATCAGTCAAACGGCCACCGGAGTGAGGTCAACTTTTCTATTCACCTGGGAGGGCCAAACTCCCACTGGCGAGCTTGCCCACATCGGCAACCACGAACCGCAGGTGCCCGTCGGTGAGGTTAGCCAGAATTTGTCGGTGCAGGTCAACCGTAAGCAGGGCAGGCAACCGTGGCTTAAGCTGGGTACCCAAACCCTGGCCTACCTCAGTCACTTCACCATGATGGGTTCGCTAGGCTACGCCTTGCTGCCAGGGGTGGCCTGGCAGACAATCCTGGGTGAATCGGCAGCAGGGGAGAAGGTGGTTTTAGGGGTAGCGCTGCTTCGCCAATTTGTGGGACCATGTAGGGCCTGTTCGACGGGCTATGAGGTATCCTAAGGAGAACCGATGGTGCCCCCTCAGAGAGCTCCAACCGGAACTAACGCCCTAAGCCCCTTCGGCTTAGCCTGGATTGCCGGGGGAACGAAAAAGAGGCGCCTGAAGGCGCCCATTAAGTTGGGAGATGGAGAGGTGAGCCGCCTCTGCGATCTCCGGGAACGGTCGTTGGGTTTCAATCAACTTTGGTATTGTCTGGGTTCAATTGTAGATTCCGGGAAAGCTTCCGCCGTATCCGTTGAAATAGCCACTGGCCGAAAAATCAAAGTACGATAGTTGCTGGGGGAAGAACATCTGGGGGTTGAACATTCCATAATGCCCGAAACCAAACTGGCCGGTGAAATTCAGGTAGGGTATAGGATCACTTCCGCCAACTCGATAGCTACCTTCCATGGTTTCTGCATTGTAGTTGCTGACATCAAAACTGGTGATTCCGAACTCCGCCAAGGACCGAAGTTCGCCTTCGTCGACGACCCCGTCGGCATTGGAGTCGACCCAAACCTGCAGTCCTTCAAGCTCAGCTCCTTGAACCACTCCATCTCCATCTTTGTCGAAGTAGTAGGCCAGTTTTTCGAACCCGTTGGCAAACGTTTCTCCATTGAGCCCTACCGTACCGAACAATTCCTTAGCGCTCTCGATTTGCCCGTCACCGTTGTAATCCCAGACCAAAAAGCCATCACCACCGTTGGGAGCCAACCATTCGGTAAGCTCTCTCGGCTCCTGTTTGCCATAGTGATAGAGGCCGTCTTCTTTCATCTCGCCAACGATATTTCCGTCCTTGTCAAGGTATCGATAGCCGGCAAAGTCCTTTTGCACACCCTTGGGGGGATTCTTGGTAGCTTTGGCTCCCTCCGCGTCGACCCAGTGACCTCCCTCGACCGCCGGAGCCCCCGAGCCCGGCCTACGTTGCTCACTCTTGAGTTCATAAGAGATGTTGTCGGGGTCCATGTTGAAGTGGACCAATGGCCCATCCAGCTTCCCGTCACCCTGGACCTTGGAACTTCCACTACCCCGTACCCTGGTGGCTCGGCTTTTGGGCTTGAACGGATCGACAATTTCACGAATCTTGACCCAACTCCAAGAAGACGGTTTGATCAGTCACCTCGACCGAACCTCATTGGTGGTAGAAGATCTTGACGACCTTCGCAGGCTGGCCGAATCTTGACCCAGCCAAGGATTTGACAGGAGCATTCCATTTCTCCAGCACTTGCCGAATTCCAGAATTCTACTTGCTCGATGACCTCGTCGATAAACTCGTTCCGGCGGTCGCTGAGCAACTGGGCTCGAAGTTGGAGAACTCTTTCCGAGTCTTCTAAAGATCAGAAGATTTCGTTCCCCTTCAATCTCAGGTTCACCAGTCGACGAACACAGCTCTCCACTGCACCGGAGCCGATGGGGAGCTTGGCTTCCCGGAAGGACCTGTACCGCATTCGTTCCTTGTGAGTAAGAAAGTACTTAGCTAAACTTCGTCGTTCCTTGGAGTTACAGCCTCGAAAATGCTTGGAGCAAAGCTGTTGCAGGTCTTCGATCTTCCCGGTTTTGAGAAGCTTGCCAGCTTTCTTTAGCCACGCTTTTCTCTGGCCTTCTCCCCAGGATTTTACCTTGTCGGCGAACAGATACAATCTTTGCTTGGCGTGATAGAAGTCCACGACCTGAATGACTTTCTCCATCGAGAATCCAACCTCTTCGCAGAGTTGCGTGACCCGTTCCCAGATCCAACCGGCACCGTCACCCACGACTACCCACCGGCTGGATTTTTCGGCTCCAATCATTCTCAGGTGTCCGGCGATGATCTCGAAAGCTCGGTTACAATCTCCAAGAGTAGCATCGTAACGCTGGTACCCACCTTTCATCTTTCGGCCCCGCTCGTCAATGGACCTTACGACGATTGCTTTAGGCTCTTTCCATTGTCCCTTAAAGCCGCGATGACCCGATTTTTTCTTGCGACCTCTTTTCGTAACTCGGGTACGAAGACGACCCCCGTCTGTCCCAATCAGAAGGGTATGCCCCTCAACAAGCGATCCCTGGCCTGCTGAACACTGCTCCATCACCTCTGCTCGGAATCTCAATCCACGTTCGCCAACCCTGAGCGCTAGGGTGTGAATTCTCTTTCGTCCGAGGTATATGCCTCGAGTGGCCAGGTTCTGTTGAGTCTTTGTCACAGTCCCCAGGGCCATTTGCCGAGCCACCTCAGAGGCTACGGCTGGGGTTGCTCGCTCTCTGATTCCCAGAACCTCCAGAATTGGGTAGAGTCCCGTTCCGTTCTTCCCTCGACATTTCTTTAGTTTAGGGCGGCCGCGCTTTTTCTTGGGGCGGCTCAGCATATAGGGCGATGTCAGCACGACCTGGCTACCACCGAGAAGAGTGAGCGTAACTTGCTGACTTCGCAAGGTCTCCCGCTACGAGGTCTTCCGAGTCACTTGAAGCCGCATACAGGGTCTTAACTCGGCGAGCTTCAAGGCACGCGCAACAACTCGCGGGTCGAAATGAGCAGCCTGAACGAGGCGGGCGACGAACTGGTCCAAGCAGCAGCAGACTTCTTGATGAATCGATTCCTCAAGTTCTCTCAACGATCTGCCGTCGAGCAACGCCGAGGAAATCTTCTCCGTGAGCCTGTCTCGAATCTGGCCAAGACACTCTTCGGCTGCCCCTTGTAGACCCGACGTCTCAAGATAGAATTCTTCTCCGGCAGCGGGAACAGGGTGTAATCTTGCAGTAATATTCATGGGGAAAGCCTCCACTTCACTAACGTGATTTGTTCAAAGGAGGCTTTCCCTCATTTTGCCTCATCCATGCCTACGCGGCGCACCTAAATTGGAATGCGCCCACTAATTCGTTTTTCGAACCCCTAAAGTCGAGCATTTTACGTGAACTAGCCGGAGTGCAAGATCCTCAGGACATCTACCATGACGACCCGACCCTACGTGAAATCCGAACGTTGGTTGATGGCAAAATTGGTGAGCCGTTAAGCGAAATAGAGAGCTTGGAGAAAGTCGGCAAAGAGCGATATTCCAAGAAACGCCCTCCTGGATACAAGAATGAGGGTAAGGACGACGGTTTTTTTCAATGGGTAGGTATTTTCCACGCAAGTTTGGCGATCTTATCATATGGCTCCAAATCCTGGAAAAATTCAAGGACACAGTTAGTCTATTCTTCGTTACCGATGATGAAAAGGAAGACTGGTGGCATACACTAGGCGGAAAGAAGATTGGTCCTCGGCGTGAGCTTCGAGAGGAAGCGGCCTTTTCTGGTATCAGAAACGTGTTCTTCCAGACCGTCTCGGGCTTCCTGCATCTGAGCAACGCAAACGGAGAAACAGACATCCAGCCGGATTCGGAAGAACTCGCCAGACGTCTCAGTCAGGAACGGCTGGCCGACAGCAGGCAACGGTCGTGGCGCCAAGCTCTTAGGTTTGAGTTCCTTCCCGAACTCGAGAACGAGGTCATGCTGCTGCTGTCCTCGGATAATCTCCAACACACTGTCCAACTCGAAACCATCAGACGCGTGAAAGACCTTCTTATGAGATGCCTTGATATTTTGGATACAGGCGAGGGCGTTGACGGCATCTTTGTTGAGATTAAGTGGTCCGGAGCGGAGCTTTTGAAGCGCCTATTGCTCCTCGAGCGAGAAGAATTTCCAGATCCTAGGTTTCGAGTGAACACCTGCCACGAAATCCTGTCGCTCGTTGCCATTCTTAAGCGACGATTGGACGACTCTTTCGTACGGGACTGGGGGCCGCCCCCTCACGGCCTCAGAACTCCGGAACTATAAGTCCCTGAACTCTGTCCAATTAAGTATAGCCTAACTGGACAGCCTGATCGCCGGCGGATTCCGCTAAGATAGGGTCCGCTAGGTATTTCCGACACACGATTCGGACAATTCTAGAGCCTATCCAATCAAAAAATGGTAAGAAATTTTGGCAAAGGCTTTCTGTTTCGTTTTTTTCGAATTATAATAAAGCTATGAATTTAACGCTTCCAAACAAAAAAGAGAGTCAACTTGCGAAATCCGCACTTTTGGCTTTTCGTGGGGAGTTAGAAGTCACCGACAACACTACTCAGTTGAGGATTGGCTCCAAGACCATCGAGATTCCTCGGCAAGCGATCGAAATGTTCAGTGAAATCCTCAACAAAATGGCGAACGGTGAAGCCGTGATGCTGATACCGCTTCACAAAGAGCTTACCACTCAAGAGGCCGCCGATATTTTGGGCGTATCCCGGCCCTATGTCGTGAAACTCTTGGAAGAAGGGGAGATCCCCCACCGAAAACTCCGACGCCATAGAAGGATCATGTTTGAAGATTTGATGGAATACAAAGAGCGCTCAGACCGGGAAGTCGAATCTGCGCTTGACGCGCTTACCGCTGAAGCGCAGGAACTCGGAATGGGTTACGACTAAAACCACTTGATTCTTCCTTCGCGATTTACAGTGGTCTATGATGCCTGCGTTCTCTATCCCGCATCGATTCGGGATCTGCTGTTGCAATTGGCCACGACAAAGCTTGTCCGAGCGAAATGGACTGAGCGTATTCACCAAGAGTGGATAGAAAATCTCCTCGATGATCGACCATAGCTTACTCAAGAACGCCTTAAGAAGACTAGAGACAGAATGAACACCCTGCCGGACAGTTTGATCTCGGGATATGAGCAGTTGGAAGCGGGGCTAGAACTTCCGGATCTGGATGACCGGCATGTTTTGGCCGCCGCCATTCACGGAGGAGCTCAAGCAATCGTCACCTACAACCTAGCCGATTTCCCGGAGTCTGAGCTCAACAAGCACAATGTCGCGACCCTACACCCCGATGAATTTGTTGTTGATCTGGTCGACCTGGACTCCCAACTGGTTCTCGCCTCTGTTCAGAGGATTCTTCAGCGACTAAAGAACCCGCCCCTAGCAATGGCTCAGTACATCGAAATTCTCCGAAAAAATAGACTGTCTCAATTTGCAAACTATCTGGCAAATCTAGACAGCCCTGCATCGTAGGTGAGGATCCTGGAAGTTAGAGAGCCGAACTCGGCGCTCATCTATCATTGCGCCGATCGCGACGGCCAAACTAGAGAACGCCCTCTTCCTTGCCACGAGGTGATTGTAGATAATCTCCCTGACGCAGTGGACACCCTTATCGTAACCGCAGATCTTCAGAGGAGAGAGAAGCAGTCGCCTCATAGACTGTTGGGTGAAGTCGTTGCCGAGGAGCTTCGCGAAAAACTCGACCCATCTCGATCTGGCGTCTTACTGGCTGGAGACTTTTACGCTAACGAAACGGCCGACAGGCGGGGTTCCAGCGGAGAAGTCGACAGCGTTTGGCAGGCCTTCGCCAAGCACTACAGATGGACAGTCGGAGTACTTGGCAACCACGATCGGCTCAAGGGCTCCGTTGAGAAAACAGCACTCCTGGACGGACAGATTCTTGAGAAGGATGGTCTCCGCATTGGCGGCATCAGCGGTATAATTGGGAAGGCTGGCCGGCTGCTTCGTCGTGATCTTGAGTCGTACTTAGAACTCCTCGAGGAAATTCTCTATGGCAATCCTGACATCGTGCTCTTGCATGAGAGCCCAGCCCGCGACCGACCTGAGCGGCGGGGCAACCCTCACATCGCCGCTCTGCTTGCCCGCTCACATCCCGTTCTGGTCGCTTGTGGACATTGCTACTGGCCCTCTCCTTTGATCGAGTTGGAGAACGGTACCCAGATTCTGAACGTTGATTCACGGCTCTGTCTTCTAAGAGCGAGGGTATCCGCATAGGGAGTCGTTGCACAAACGAGCGTTTGTGCAACGAAAATCCTGATCGTGCCAACTTGTGGACTCATTTATCTGACTGCGTTATCAAACTCATACTGAACCCGAACGAGAAGCGACGAACGTTCTAGAAGAGCCTTCTCGCGTGCATTTGGCTGAAGAAGATCCTCGAGTAGACTGTCCATTAGAGAAAAGGCTCGATGAATGGTGTCCACTCTGGCATCAGCCAAATATTCACTTAAAGTTCTCAGGCAATCCTCCAGGAGTAATGCCGTTTCAAAGGCTCCCATCCCTATCTTAGGACGCTCATCCCTCACGGCCTTGATCTTGGCGCTGAGAGCCTGGGTCAGTTCTGCCCAGCGAGCCTTCGATTGCTTAATTTCATCTGAGTTCCTAAACTTCCCGGGAATCGAAAGCTCAACCTGGTCCAAATTCCAAGGATAATCGAGTGAACTCATCATGTAATCATGTCTGTTTTCCTCAATGACCAGATTTTCGGCAACGACGTAGTGACGTCGCCCCTCACAAGAGAGAACAATAATCTGGTCGTGTCGCCAAGGATCCCGACCAAGTAGGCTATACAGCGTTGCCCGTTCTTGCGCTGATCCTAATCTGGAGAGTTTGCCAGAGGTTCAACACGATCCGAGCTTCCTTGAGAGGCTTAACGCTCTTTCCTCAAAGCGCAAAAAGACTTCACGCTCTGATGAAGAGACGTGAAGTCTTCGGTTGGTTCGGGATAAATCTGTGCGGGTCTAGCGACCGACGATGGCGCTAGAAGCCAGTCCGACGGCAAAAGTGGAGGCGGCGCCGCCGACGACGGCCGCGGGAGCGACCACTAGCGGTTGGGCCCCGAAGTAGCCACCGACGGCTCCGGCAACGCTGCCTGCGACCATGCCACCGAAGGTGAAGAGACCTGTGGCCATGGCGTCGCCGGCTCGATCGCTGGGAGAAACGGCCGTGGAGACCACAGCCAGACCATAGCCCGCTGCAGTTCCAGCCACCGCACCAGTGATGGCCCCGGTGATAGCTCCGCTGATGCCGCTCATACCTGAGCCCATAAGACCGGCAGCGTAGACTCCAGATCCGACTGCCCCGGCCACTCCTCCGGCAAAAGTCAGAGTGCCGGCGATGTTCTGTAGGGTTTCTCTTCGGCCACCCGAGAGGGTGACGCTGTCACCCGAGTTGTCTTGGGCCGGTGGTGCTTGAGCTAGGGCCAAGTTCTTCGGTCTGGGATTCTGCTGGGAAATTCTGTTTGTGTTTATGAGCATGATGTTTCTCCTCCTGATATGCTCACATTCTAGATACCTAGCGTTATCATAGCGTTAAGAAAGCGTTTAACCTTCAGATGTGCTGCCAATGTTCGTTGTCCCTCTAGTCAGCCAGCCGTCAGGACTCTTAAGATTCTGCTGCCGTTGCTGTTGCCATTGGTGGAGCTTGTCTTGCCATATTTCGTTGGCCGTTTCGAGCAAAGGAACATGCTCAATAGGGTCGGTTTGGGCCGTCGGTCTTGAGCGTGAGTTACTCGAGTGTTCTAGGGGGTCGGCGATGGCCTGAGCCCCGAATTGTAAGGCGAAATCCAGCACCAAAGAGAGCAAGCATTTGTTCATTTAGGCAAAGGCTGCAGTCGTCTTGGGAACCCTGCTTGGGCTCCACTTGTCAGGAGTCGAGGTCGGAGTCTTCCCTGACGGTTTCAAAGTTTGTCTGTGGGTCGGAGAAACAAAGGCCCTCTGGAAGGGCTACAGCTGGGCGATCACGCCTCCTGAGGAGGTGGAGCGGTCCACCGAACCCCCGGACAGGTACCAAACTTTAGCACCTGAGGAGGCTTCGGCTTTCAGGCTTTCGACGTGGCCGACTTTGACCTCGGCACCGCTGGAAGCTTTAACACTCGCCGAGTGAGAATCCACGCTCTTGACATCGACTTCGGAGCCGCTTGAAGAGTTCACCTTGAGGTCTTGGACCTGGCCGGCGACCTTGACCTCTGAGCCCGAGGAGGCCTTCACCTTCAAGCTTTGCAGCATCAAGTTTGAGGCTTCCACGGAGGCCCCGGCGCTGGCTGAGATTCCTGTGAGATCGCCCATGAAGATAGTGGCGCTGAAGGGAGTCTTGCTGTTGAGCGCTCCGTCTCCAGAAGGACCGATATGGAGTGTTCCGTCTTCGACTTTAGTCTCGATACCTTCGAGATAGTTGGAGTCGCCCTTGAGCACCACTCCCTTGAAAGGCTGGGAACCCGAGGCGATCTTCACTCCGTCGAGAGCGGAGACATCGATTCGGTCAAAGGACTCAGTTATTTCCCGCGTCTCACCCTTGGCTTCTCCGTTTCCCTGAGGCCGGTTCGTAGTGGACCCGCCCGAGATAACCGTGCCGTTTCGGATGACCAAATTCTGGCCTCCGCCGGTAATGTTGCCAATGTTGATTCTGAAACTCATGGATGGACTCCTAAAGACAAAGCGTTAACCCAGCGTGAATCATAGACTTCTTTGTGTCCATAGAGTTACAAATTGTTTACACTTTTCGGCCTTGGACTGGATCCTCAAGTTCCCAGTCTCGATGCCCTGCGATGCCTTATTCCGGTTTGGACGGGAAGCTATGTGGTGGCTACGACTATCAAGGAGCATGGTGACTTGCTTTTCACAGGCAGCGATTTCCACCGAACCGATGGGGACTGGGCCTCAAGGGACCCTAGAGCGGTCGAGGGTAACAGCCTCAACCGTATTGACCTTTCTCGTTGATGCGGATTGAGAGTGTTGTCCTGAGTTTCCAAGTGGGGGTCTCGCTCACAGAACCGAAAAAAGTTTTTAGGCAAATGAAGTTGTCTTAATAGGATTGTTTTTACTTTTGTACAAGGGGTTTTGGGACGTTGTTTTGTGGAGGAAATATGTTCAGGCTTGGCTCGCTCTCTGTCCCGTTTTGGATGCTTCTGTTCCTGGTGTTTTGTGGTTGTGGAGGCTCGGGGGGGTCGACTGAGGTATTGGGCTTTTCACCTTCGAATGAGCCCACACCGTCCACCACCCTGGCCACGGCCACAGTTGAGCTTAGGAGCGAATTAGCCCAAACCACAATTCCCGGCGAAATCACCACCTTGCAGGCCTTTGGGTACGACCAGGGGCGAGTTTTGCGATACGGACCCGTCAGCCAAGAAAAGTCCTCAGTGGTGGCATGGACGGACGTTCCGGTGGACGTGACGAATTTTGTCATCGAATATCTCGATGCCAACGGGCAGATCAAGGGTTTAGCTCAGGTGTCGGTGCAACTCTCCCAGGGCCAGACCCTGGTCGTCGACAACCCCAACATTTTAGGGATCTCCAGTTCTCTCGAGCAACTCACCATCACTCCCGCCACCCGAACCATCGCCCTCGGCAGCAGCACTCAATTCTCCGCTCTCGGGACCTTCACCGATGGCAGCACCTTAGATTTGACCTCTGCGGTTTCCTGGAGCGTTGAGGACCCAAGCATAGCGAGGGTCAACCAGGGCCGAGTCGAAGGCCTGGATATCGGCTCCTCCTCGGTGGTCGCCAGCTTCGCTGAGGCTTCGGCTCAGGCTAGCATCACTGTCAGTGACGCCACCTTGGAGAGCCTGGAACTCTCGCCCGAGTCGCCGGCCATCGCCCAGGGCACCAGCCAGGCTTTCACGGCGGAGGGGTTCTTTTCCGACGGCTCCTCCCAGGACCTGACGGCGGATGTGGACTGGGCCTCGAGCGAGCCTCAGGTGGCCACTATCGAGAATGGGGCGGCCCAGGGCCTTCAAGCCGGACAAACCACCATCATCGCCACCTTTGGCCTAAGGCAAGCGAGCACCGTGCTCACGGTGACCTCGGCCACGCTGGAAAGTCTGGCGGTTTCAGGTGGGGCCGGCACCATGGCCCTGGGTACCAGCACCGAGTTTGTTGCCATGGGCACCTTCTCCGATGGCAGCACTCAAGACTTGAGCTCTTCAGCCACTTGGGGGATCACGCCCCCGGAAAGGGGAGCGGTCCACCGGGGCCGGGTGACCGCTCTGTCCGCCGGTACGGCCACGGTAACCGCCACTTTGGCCGGGGTTTCTGGGCAGGCCAATATTCAGGTGACCGACGCGTTGGTCACCTCGCTGCGGGTGGAGACCGTGGATGAGGACGGCTCTACTTTAGTGAATGTAGAGCAGGCTCTAGAGCTTAGAGCCCTGGCCACTTTCTCCGACGGTTCGCAGCAGGATGTGACCGCGGATGCCACTTGGACCTCGGAGGACGGCAGTCGGGCCACGGTTGACGCCGGAGTGGTCACCGGAGAGCAGGCAGGTCAGACTTTTGTCAACGCAAGCTTCGGGGGTCAGTCCGGGGAGCTGCAGGTTACGGTGCAAGATGCCCCTCTGCCCCAACTGGTTTTGTCGGGAGCGACCTTCACTTTCAACACCGACACCGGGGAACTGAACCCTCAGGTCGGGGACTTGTCCACGGCGCCGGGCTGGAACTCCAGTGAAGGCCGGTTAGTGCTCGGGTCCTTCACCGTCGAAGAAGAGGCCACCCTCGAGCTGACCGGTGACAGCACCTTCAGGGTCAAGGCCGAAACCAACATTCTCATCGCTGGAGAACTCAGTTTTCAGGGCCAGGATGGGGCCAACGGCAACCCGGGCGTTGACGGGGGCGCCGGTCAGCACGGTGGCGATATCGATCTTTTCTCCTCAGGCGATCTCACCGTCACCGGAACCATCACGGTCAACGGTGGTGATGGTGGAAACGGTGGGAACTTCCAGGTCTTTGTCTTCAGCGCGAGATCCGGCAATGGAGGTCGCGGAGGAGATGCAGGAGAGGTGTCGTTGGTCGCAGGCGACATTCTGGACATCGAATCAGGAGAGGTTTCCATGATGGGAGGCGACGGCGGCAATGGCGGCTCTGGAACTATCCCTGGGACTGGAGGGGCCGGGGGCCAGCCTGGTGGCAACCCGGGGTCCGATGGTTGAGCCTGGTGGGTCCCCGTCGATTCTGGTGACCCACCAGCTTGGTGGTTTTAGCCTCCCAAGTCCGCAACGTCTGCGCTCTGCTTTCAGTTGGTGATGCACCTAGAGCAAGCTTGTTGGCTAACAACACCGATTCGTCTTGCACAGATCGCTAGGATGGCTCTGGAGGCGGTGCGTAAGGCGTGTTAGACATTAAGGTATATTATCTTATCGCACCACCCCAGAAGCCATCACGACCCCTGCAGCGCGGCCAACTGAAGTTCGGTCGTTCCGGCGATCATTTCTAGAGCCATGGTGCGCTTGACCTCGGCATCGGGGCTTGTGGAACAGATCTTGTCCAGGGCATACCGAGCGACGAACTTCTGGTTCTGCGTGGAGGCCTTCGAGTCCAGTATCTCACTAAAGCTGTGGCGAAAAAGATCGCTACGATAGTGGGGATCCTGATTGCTTTTGAGTTTCTCGACTCGAGTTAAGGTGTCTAGGGTGACCTTGGCAATTTCGGCGGAACTGTTGCCTTCGGGGCTTTGACTGAGCCTGTGGAGCACCGACTCTTGCAACTGGCTGCGAAAGCTGTCCTTTTTGGTGGTGAATTTGGTGCAGAAATCGATGAGGCTTCGGTCTCGCTTGGTTGCGGTTCGGGAGTCCTCGATAGTTTTCAAGGCTCCGGAAAAAAGACTTTGCCTATCGATCTCACAGTTAAACTCTCCGGGCTTTAGGAGCTTTTGGGCCAGGCTCAAGGAGGTGTTGGCCAAAACTTCGGTGTCGGTTTCCCCGGCAGACTGATTTTTGGCAATCCTGGTCAACAGGTCCTTGGAGAGCTTCATGCCTGTTTGCTCAGAAGAGACTACAAGAGAATGCCCCAAGCTGGCCATGAGTTTCTGAGAAGAATTGAGAAGTTCGCTTTGCTTGAGCTCACCGAAGCCTTTTTGGGCCATAGTCCTGACCCTACCGATGCTCGATGATGTCTGAGTACCGTGGACCACGTCGAGTCCTTTTTTGAGAGTTTGGGCCAGAACTGCCGCTGCGGGTCCAGGGGTGGCCTGGACGATGGGCACGGTCATGGCGCGATAGACCTTTGCGGCAAGTTCTTGGCTGTCCACCTTAACCGCAACGGGGGCAGATTTTCGGGCGAGCTCTGCCAATCCGCGCTCTAGCTTGGTCGCTTCATTGTGGCTGCGCAGAGTGGCGAGACCTTTCTGATAGGCTTGGAGGCCGAAGTCCTGTTTTTGGTAGCTTCGGGCCACGTCGTGAGTGAGACGGATCACACTTCGTCCCACCTCGCTGTAGGTGGCTGGTTGCTCTGAATTGAGTTCGACGACATCTCCACCCTGCTCTTGCGAGCCTTGAGCCTCTCGAGTGCTCGGTTGAGTAGGGTCGAGATGTTCGTGTTTTTTTTGGGTCGTGGGAACCGCGTGATGAGTAGAGATGAGCATGAGTTTTCTCCTTTTATATTGTGAGGTTTGGTCTGCTCTCTCAGAGAGCGATTTCTGAAGCTGATTTTTGCTCCAGAAACCCAGCCTACTGACCTCAAGTGCCACCCAACTTTGAACGTTGTTTGGGAAGTGGGGTTGATGGAGCCTGGCTTCTTATTGTTTGACTTGGTTTCTCGCTGAGGGTCCTGTGCGTCAGCCTTTGGGTGGCTTGCTCCTGTTCCTGACGCACCTGGCAAGGCGGACTATGAATTGTTGGTTGCTTCTTCAGCTCATCAACAGAAGTCCGCCGGCGTTTTGGAAGACCTCTACGCCAGGAGCCGATTCCTGATTGGGGAGGCGCTGAATCTGAAAGCCGACCGTTCCACCCTGCTGATTGGTCTTGAAAGTCAGCTTCTCGGTGAACTCGGAGTTGCTTCGCTCATAGCCGTGGCCGATCGTTTTGAAGCTCGCATCAGCGTCCGTATCGTTGACGGTGTTGGCTAAGGCCACGCCCCCTGCTATTCCCGCACCAGCGTGGACAGCAACCTCTCGAACCATCGATTGGCAAGCCTTCAAATAGCTCCCGACAGCTTTGCCGGTGATCAAGACAGCTTTTTGGGCCACGTTCAGTTGGGCATCGCGAGAGATAGAAATCCCATCGGAAACTCCCCTGCCTAGATCTTTGACAGCCTCTTTGGTGCCTTTCACAAGACCGACGGCGGTGCCCTTTACGGCTCCCCCTGCTCCGAAGGCTACTCGTCGTCCGATATTGGCAAAGTTTTGTCCGATTTTCATTGATCTTTCTCCCATCGACTTGGCTCATCTGTCCCGAAGAAGCGCCAGGGACTCTTTCCCGTCTGCGACTCCCGACCGTCTCTTCTGAAGGCATTGTCTCAGGAGGCTGTTCAACAGCTGTTAAACGAGATCCCGACCAGCCTCCTAGTCCCCAACCAGAAAGCTGGTTGCTGCACCCAAGGTGGCTAAAGAGGCCAGGCCTCCGGTGATAGCAGCCGGAGCCATGATCAGAGGCTGGGCTCCAAAGTAGCCTCTGATGGCGCCGGCGATGCTGCCGACCACTGTGCCTCCCATGGAGGACAGCCCGGACAGCCTTGGGAGGGTCTGAGAAGACTTTTCGGGTCGAAGATCGAAGATCCCACAAGAAGCGGCCAAAAGTTACTCTTGTCGAGTCACCTTTGGGCCCTTTCAATGAACGCTTCGCCTGCGGACACCACGTGGGCGGGTAAAGGGGTTGGAGAGCGAGGGGGAGGCATCTCTCTCGGGAGCAGTTGAGTATCGAAGGCTATTGCTCTAGGGATGGCAGACCCATAGAGCTAGCCACGCAATTCGAAGAGAAGGGAGTTGGCTTGTCGGGGACCGCTGACGGCCAGACTACGAATGAAAACCAAAATCGATAAGGATTTCGAAACTCGGCTCCTCCTACTACTCACCGCCCGTCAACTGATCACCAATGAGCAGGCCGATGCCGCTCATCAGTCCAAATTGGATATCCCCGAGCGATATCTCATCGATCAGGGGATCCTTACTCGAGATCAGCTCGCCGAAGTTGCTGCCGAAAGTTTTGGCCTCAATGCGATCTCCTCGAACTTCCGACCTCTTCAAGAAGTGCTGTCCCACGAATTGTCACGCATTCATCAAGTCGTTCCCGTCGAGGTCAGCGGCGACACCTTAGTGGTCGCTGCTGCGCTTCCAGGAAGCCCCAGAAGCGTGGAGGAACTCGCTAAAGCCAGCGGGTGCCGAATTCGTTTTCTGATCACCGATCGACTAACCCTCGCTGA
Organism: Vulcanimicrobiota bacterium; assembly: GCA_050486105.1. Taxonomy (GTDB): domain Bacteria; phylum Vulcanimicrobiota; class Xenobia; order Xenobiales; family JADMJV01; genus JAEXNA01. The sequence goes on along the minus strand of JBJHCR010000085.1, from coordinate 2,447 downwards.
GAAGCTTGCCGCGATCGGGCCAGTCTCCCCTGAGCCCGTGTCCGAAAACGAGGATGATCCCTCGAGCCTCATCGGTGGCCGCTACAGGTTGCTCGACAGATTTCTCGACGGCCGTTTTTCGATCTTATATTTCGGAAAAGACGAGCTTGCGGGCATGCCGGTCCTGATCCGCCATCTCGAGAGCTATTTTTCGAGCGAAGACGCCCGCATGCAGACCCTTCGCGAGGGACTAACCTTGGCCAAGCTGAGACACCCGAACCTGCCCCGAATTCGTCAATTGGTTCAGCATGACGATGACATTTTTCTGATCGCCGACGAGATTTCAGGCCGCTGTCTGAGTGAAGAGATCGAGCATTCAGGGGCGTTCGAACCAGAACTCGTCCGCCGTTATCTTAAGCAGCTTCTGCAAGTCGTCGACTACTTGCACTCTCAACCCCAGCCCATCATCCATCGAGACCTTCGGCCCAGTTCCATCTTGGTGACTCCAAACGGGAACCTCAGGTTGGCAGAATTTGGTTTGGCGAAGATGGGGGAGGCTTCCACGGGAGCTGCCCAGACCTCGTTTCGGTCTGCCGGCGATCCAAATTTTGCTTCCCCTGAACAGATTCTCGGCGATGCCAGCTCGACGAGGAACGACATTTACTCGGTTGGGGCCCTGGCCTACTATATGTCCACCGGCCATCCTCCAGAACCCTCACTCAAAAGGTTCTCAAGTGAGCCTAGTAGACCAGAGCTGCCTCAGAGCCTAGACCATACGGTTCAAGAAGTCATCGCCCTGTGCCTCGAGCCAAAGCCTGAGAACAGACCGGAATCGGCGAAAGAGCTCTTGGCCAAACTCCAAGTTCACGAGATCCGACTCCCGATGCTGCTCTTGGCTCCCCCACCCATGCCTGCACCTCCCACTATGCCCAGGGCGACCAACGGTTCCGAGGCCCCTGAAATGAGCATCGCCAAGACCCCGGATGAGCAAAAGGCCCCAGCTCCGGTCGAGGAGCAGGCAGCGACGTCAAAGAGGTCGATGTGGCAACTTCTGTTTGGCCGAAGAAAGCAGAAATCCGGTTGGGGGCTTCCCCAAGAGACCGATGAACACAAAGCCCTACTGCATAGTGTTCCTTTTGCCGACCTGGCGGCCATGGACCTCGACCGGGACATTTGCCGAATCCTACCCGAATCGCTGTCGCGAAACATCGGGGGAATCTGCATTGGTCGACTGAGTGAAACCGAGATCACCGTCGCTTGCAAGGACCCTACCGATGTTCATATCTACGACTCCCTTTCGATGGTGAGTCATGGGAGCTTTAAGCCGACACTTTTACGAGCGGATCCCGATGTCATTGAATACGCTCTGGAGTATGTTTACCGTGGAGAACACCTTGACGCGGACACCGCTTGGTCCAAGTTTCTTGAACTCAAGAGGCTTGACAACGTCGCTATCGTCACCACCAACGAACAGGCCATGATCACCTTTGGAGATGAAGCTCTCGAAGGGCCGGTGGTCGAATCGGTGGACCGACTGATTAAAGAAGCTATAGCCGCTGAGGCCAGCGATATTCACCTGGAACCCTTCGACACCGGAATGGATATTCGCTACCGCATTGACGGAGTGCTCCGGGTGGTGGCTCACCACGAAAAAAGCGTGGCGAGCAGCATTGTCAAAAGAATCAAGGTCATGGCCAACATGGACATTGCCCAGGAACGGGTGACCCAGGGAGGTCGAATCTCACTCAAGGTAGGCAGTCAAGAGTTCGATCTTCGGGTCAGTGTGGTGCCGGTACCCGCAGGCGAGAGTGTCGTCATGCGTATTCTCAAAAAGGGTGCATTCACGCTAACCTTGGGCGATCTTGGCTTTTCCAGTGAGAATGAGCGACGATTTCGTACCATTCTCTCCCAACCTCACGGTATGATTCTGGTTTGTGGACCTACCGGTTCAGGAAAGAGTACCACCCTCTACGCCTCTCTTAAAGAGATCCAACGACCGGATCGAAAACTCCTGACCGCGGAAGACCCCATTGAATACCAGATGCCCGGCATCATTCAGGTACAAGTGAACACGGCGCCCCGAGAGGAAGAGAAAAGGGTCACATTCTCCAAAGCCTTGCGGGAGTTTTTGCGCCAGGACCCCGACGTGATTCTCGTCGGGGAGATTCGAGACCGAGAGACTGCGGAGATCGGAATCCAGGCAGCGCTCACCGGACATCTGCTTCTTTCGACCTTGCACACCAATGACAGTGTCGGTATCATTGCCAGGCTCAGAGATATGGACTGTGAGCCGTTTCAGATCGGCTCGGTGCTCTTGGCAGGACTGGCCCAGCGCTTAGCGCGTAAGGTGTGTCAAGAGTGCAAAGAACCTGTAGAGTTGCTCCCGGAGATGCTCCCGCTTTTTGAGAGTAAGGGTCTGAAGAATCCTATGACGTTTCAGGGTCGGGGGTGCAGGGTGTGCCACCAAT
>JBJHCR010000084.1:18128-20526 GCA_050486105.1 Vulcanimicrobiota bacterium | reverse complement strand
TTGTCGAGGCGCCCCCATGGCAAGGCGGTTCGAGCGACTAGTATCGAGAATACTTAAGCGAGAACCAACGCTGCCAGGGGGGATGCATCGGCGGCCCAAACCGGGAAGTTATTTCGGACCAGATCCTTAGACCCAGGGTCCCGGTGGCCAAGCCATGAGCAGGAACGAGCTTGCAGCACCAAGGCTCTGAGAAATCCCCTGAGCATCACTCCAAGGACCTGGGAAAGGCCTGAAAGGAGCCCCTTCCGCCGCTATGGTGCCTAGTGCTCTATCCTTCCTTAGAGGTTCGGAAAGACTATAGGATTCACTGTAGCCTCAGGAAACTCGCAGATTCCGGGGATGTCTTCACTGGCGACGACTCCGGTCACACTGGCACTGTTCAAGACTGTATTGTAGTCATTAATGGTGTCGTCGACATCGATCACCTCGAAGATGAATTGAGATGTTGAGATCAGGTTTGGACCTAGGAACTGAACGAAGTTCACCACGTTGTCTCGAACGAGAGTACACAGAGTAGCCCCCTCTGCGCTCGAGGACAGGTCGAGGTCGATTCGAGAACTGCCCGCGGCGATGCGATCGTTTTCCAGAATACCGATATTCAGGGAGCCTGCGGCTCCCAGGGCGCTGGCTGCCAGACCATTGAACAAGGTGTTGTTGGAAACTCTGGTTCGCACCTCGCTCGGTCCGGTTCCAGGCAGGATATCCAATTGTATGTCGGGATCTCCCGACACATTCCCCTGCTGGAAGACGTTGTCCACGATGACCACGTCAGCCAAGGTTCCATTAGTGAAAAACAAGAGAATCCGCTGTGCGAGGTTGCCGGTGTAGGTGTTCCCAATCCAGGCCAATTCGCTGATGCTTCCAGTGCAACCTATGCTGCCTCGGGAATAGTTGTCCCAACGATTGTTCAGGACGTGAAGTCGCCCGGTGACCCCAGTCGACCGAGACATATTGAAAAATACGTTGTCGTTTCCTGGGTTGACGAAGTCGTTGTTCTCCAGCAACACATCACCCTGGGATTGCACATCATGAAAGAAGTCGAAAACCGCAGAAATGGTGTTGCCACGAAAGTCCATATGGGCCTGAGTGCCGACCCCAACCGCGGTGATCTCATTGCGAGACAAACCGAACTCCGAACCCTCGGCTCGCAAGATGGTCACCCCTTGCTCGCAACTGGCCACCAATCCCAAATCGACTTCCGTATCGCGCACCAAAGTGCTTTCGACAAAATGGAATAGACCCTGAAAATCGGGCATGTGGATGGTGGGTGTGGTAGCTTCAGCCCCGGTGCCGTCAACGATCATGTTCTCAAAAAGCACGTTCTGCTGACCGTTGATGTCAAAACCGAAACCTTCGGGACCCTGACGAGCGTGGAAGCCCAACAAACTGACATCGCTGCCAACTTCGAAGTTGACTAGGACCAAAGGACGCTCTCCCGCTGGGACCACAGTTTGTCCCAGAACACCTTGACCCGAAAAAGCCTGGGCGTTGATGACTAATTCCGAGCCCTCACCGATCAGCAGCAAACCGTCGGGAAGTTCTGCTATTCCATCCACAATCAAGGGGTCCGGGGTATGGAATATGTAGATAAAGTCCAGAGGTTCAGCTCGGTACAATTCGAGCACCGCCTGCAAGTCTCCAGATGGGTCGTCAAAAGCCAAACCACTTCCCGTTGCTCCCTGGCGAACAAAGTATCCCCTGCCGAGAACGGGTGGCGGAGGGGGTGGCGGAGGGACCTCACCCGGCCGCAAGACCAAGGTCACCCGGCTCACTTGCCCCAGTTGTACGGTGACGGTCGCTGAGACCTCGGCTACCAATACCTCTGCAACGTCGAAGCCCGAAACCACCACCGTGTAGGTTCCCGGTTGTACGTTAGTGAAGGCGACTTGGCTTTGATTTTGTTCCGGCTCGATAGCCACTTCGAGCTGCTGAAGATCTTGCTCACCTTGCCGCAGTCGAGCTCTCAGCGAACGGAATACGGTGCCTTCCTCGGCTTGATTGACGGTCCCTTGGGCCTGGTCGGCCAATCGCACCGTAAGACGCAGGTTTTGGCCCTGAGACTCCTGACCGTTCAAGTGCTGAAGAGATGAGACGGCGAGGCTTCCTGAGCCTCCGCAGCCCCAAAAGCAGAAACAAACAAAGACCCCAAGGATGGCCGGAAAAAGACTGGAAAAACCCACTCTTGTCACTTGGCCAGTCGAACGTAAAGCCACAACAATCACCCCGTACGATAGCGAATATTCAAATCTAGCCCGGTATATTTGACTAAACTCAAAACAACCCTTTGCTTCGAATCACCTAGGAGGCTGCTGATTTAAACGGGGACGTAACGCTTCGCTTGCGGACCGCAAGCGAAGCGTTCACCGAAGGTGCCCGAGACGAAGGACATCACCCACCT
>JBJHCR010000084.1:0-18118 GCA_050486105.1 Vulcanimicrobiota bacterium | reverse complement strand
CCTTGGGCGGGTACCCGTCAGGCGAATGGCCCTACGGGAACGCCTTCGGCTTTCGAACGAATTCGCATGGACCGGGAACCTGCGTAGCGGGTGGCCCCACGAAGTGGGTGATGAACGAGTCTCGCGACGCGGAGATTAATTCAGCAGCCTCCTAGGGCGCTGGCCTCAAAATGGAAATTCTATGGGCGGGACTGAAGCGGGCGGAACTAGCACGCTGTCGGGAGTCAAGTTCTCGACATTTCCACTTTGGCCCGGGGTCGAAGAGACGGTGTTGATATTGCCTATATCTGCCAAATCCTCCACCTCGATCACTCCCTCATCAGTGGTGATACCGCCTTGAAAATTTAGGGATTCTAAGATGTTGCCAATAACGCGAGCTTGGATCCCTTCAGTGACCCCAGCAGTGACCTCCGCTATGAAGTTGAAGCTTGAGGTCAAAGGCGTCAGTGAGGTGTTGTTGAGAGCCCCGATGGCCAGATTCCCATTAAACACCGTGAAGTCGAAACCATTGGAAACCACGCTCTCGGAAACCCGAACCGAGATATTGGCGGTCGCTCCAAGAGCCCTGATCTGGGTATCTTGCCCGTCTTCGGTGGGGTCGAGTCTGCGATTGTCGTGATAGACAAACTGGTAAGTCCCTCCAAAGAAATTATAGTTGGCTTGGCCTGCCTGACCTCCGGTGAAGCGGTTGTCATCTAAGAGAGCGATCCGTCCCCCTGTCGCCGTCGAGGCGGCCGAAAAATTTATGGGTCCGCAATCGTCCCAGAGGTTGTTGCGGAATTGGACTTCACCACCGGCTCCGTCCCCGTGACCGATAGCCAGTCCAGGATGGAATCCCGCTCGCCCCCGCAAAGTGTTGGCTTCAAGAAGGACGTCTCCAGTAGAGTCATTATCCAAAACGACATCGAGACCGCCCTTCATGAGATTACCTCGCAAGTCGACTCCGAGATACGCCGTTCCAGGACCGGCCCGAAGCTGAAAGGTATCCTCAGACAATTCAGAATTCACGATCCTGATCACCGCCTGACCAGAAGGAACGCTACCAAAGATGGAGCCGAACTCCGAACTCTCGTTCTGGCCGGAGAAAAAACAGCTTTGAACCTCGAGCAAACCGGTGAATTCGGTCAGGAAGAGATGAGAGAATGGGGGGTCTACCTCCGGCCTTTGAAACTCTAAATTCTCCAAAATGACATTCTGTACCTCACGCAAGTCAAGGTTCGCCCCGGCCCCATTCTGCTCAATAATGAAGCCTGAAAGCCGAGAGTCGCTTCCAACCTGCAAACTGGCCTCCAAAATCGGAGGATTTCCAGGCGGAATGACCACCTGCTCTTCCGTTGCCTGAGGCAAAACGGATAGGCCCGTTCCTTCTCCGATGAGAATCAGTCCGTCTGGAAGCTCGACGATGCCAGGAAGAACCAGGGGTTGGGGACCGAAAAACAGGAAAATAAAGTCTCGAGGTTCAGCTTCCCAGAGTCCAAGCACCGCCAAAAGGTCGCCAGAGGGTTCGTCGATCTCAAGACCGCTGCCGGTGGCTCCCTACTGCACAAAATAACCGTTGAGGGTCAACGGCGGGGGCGGAGGAGGTGGAGGTAGAATCCCAGGTCGCAAGACCAGAGTCACCCTACTTATCCGGCCGAATTCCACCACCAATTCGGCGCTGGTCTCTGCAAGAACTTCACCGTCCTCGTCGAGACCACGAACCACCACCGTGTAAGTCCCAGGTTGGACCTGGGTGAAGCCCAAGGTGGCCTGAGTGTCTTCGGGCTCCACCTCCACTTCCAACTGCTGCACTGCTTGCTGTCCTTGGAGCAGTTGGGCCCTGATCACTCGAATCGGAGTCATTTCGCCCAGTTGACTTACGGTGGACGTTCTGTCCGCCAAGCGAATGTTCAATCGCACGTTCTGAGCAGAGCTCACGACTCCCTCGGTAGGCTGCTCGGTAAGCGGATTGACCCCGCTTCCTCCACAGCCGCTGAGGGTCAAACAAAAACAAGCTAGAGTTGAGAGGATGCGAATAAGGCGAACCTGTCGCCTGCTCAACGAGCATTTTCCTTGAGTGAGAGTCAACTTAGGAGTACCCCGATTTCCATTGATGCCTGCCGGCGAAAGGAGCCTTCATCTCAGACCAGTCCACTCCTTGTGAATTCACATCAAAATGGTTTCGGTTCACTCCAAAGCGTAGGGAAACCATCCTAAAAACGGCTGTTCCCCCAGAAGTTCTCGGCCCATGGAGCGTTCGAGACGAGCGGAGATGGTGGGGTGCAGAGGTCCGAAGACGATCTGTTCCGTGAGGGCGTAGATTGGGTGTCTCGGACTCATGCTCCGAGTTCCAATGAGGCGCCGGGCCCCGGCCACGGTGTCCTGGGCCACCTGGGTGCCCAGGTACTTGATGGTCGAGCCACAGTCCATGAGGTCGTTAGCGATGGCTTCAAGCCTGGCCTGACTGCCGGCGTCCCCCTCCTGATGCTCCCCCAACTCTCGACAATAGCGCCCTGCGCAAACTCCGAAACTGCGAGCCATGGCCAACATTCCTCGCAGCGGAATGGATAGTCGCCCCGCGTCCACCATGAAACCATCCACCTCACTCAGAGGGTCATCATCGTCACCCGGGTGGACCGAACGAGCAAAAAGGCGTACCTCCTCTAGGGCTCTCGAGGCTCCGCCGAGGTAGGCCGCCGACACCAGAGCCTCAAACCAGGCCGTAGCATAAAACGAAACGTGATCGGTGAGCCACTCGGTGATCGAGAGCATGTTCTTTCGCTTGAGTAAGAGATCTTCGAACTGCAAAGGTCTGGTGTCCGTCAAGGCCATCGCTCCAGAAAAGAGAGACGGCCCCGGCTTGATCTTGGCCTGACCCTTGAGAGGAGCGTAGAACATTCCCATAGTGCCATCCGGCAAAGCTCCTGAGAAAAGCAGCAAGTCGGCCTCGGTGGCCATGGACTGAAAATTCTTGCGCCCTCGACACAGAAAGTCCCCTTCAGGGGTCTCGGTCACCACGACATTGCGGTCGGACTGGTCCTTGTTCTTGATGTTCTCGCCGAAGCTTGAGATGGCCAGCAACCATTTTCGGCGTGCGATGGAGTCGACCAGCAACTTACGCCGCATCTCAAACTCCGGAGCCAGGGGAACCGGAAGGGTGGCCAAGGCTGACAGGTTGTATTGGTGCATGGTCAGACCTACGGCTAGAGGTAAACAGGCTCGCCCCAAGAGAAAGAGGGCCTCGTAGGAGCGCGCGAAGAGCTCTTCAGCGTCGTCTTGAAGCCGACAAGGCAGAAAGGGAATATCACTCTGTCGTACTCTCGAGAAAAAGACTTGGGATTTCTGCTCTTCGGGGGCCTCGAGCACTGCCTGGGCTATGTTTTCTGCCTGCCTCCGAATCTCTTGAGCCAAGGTCGAGGCCCCGTCCGAAATCGCACTCACGAGGAGCTCTCCTCTCCCATGTCTAGTTGGGCCAACTGACTCACCAGTTCTGAAGAACTGACCGAATGTTCGAAAATCAAGTTCCAACCCTGAGTGAGTTGGCCTGCGGAGCGCGACTCGTTCACCGCAAACATGAGGTCTATGCCATTCAAAACCTGCTCAAGGTGACCGTGAAGTATGCGATTTTGGTGCTGGAGCGTTTCCTCGAGCCCCTCAACCGCCATGCTCTGCTGGGCCAACTCCCGAGCTTCCAAGAAAGACATCTCCAAATCTTGGAGAGCCAGTTCCAAATCGGCCAGAGTCCCGGTGCCGTTCATGACGGCAAGGTAGCCCTGGAAAACCTCCGCCACCTCTCTCATCACCACCGTCTCTCGGAGGTCTTCCGGCGGAGTTGGAAGGTTGAGCAGCAAGCGTTCTGCACCGCACTGCCCACAAATCTTCTCAGGCCCGGAAGAGCCGCAACGGGTGCAACGCGGTTGGTCTCCTTGAGTCATTCGCGCTAGCAGTTCGCTGGTCACCTTCAGAGCTTCACCGGCCTCTTCCAAGGCCCCCAACGCGCTCCAGCAGTCTTCTAAGGAGCCGGTGTCTGCAGCCTCCAAGTAGGCGCTCAGACCCTCTTCGACAGCCTCGAGGTCAACGATGTTTTGCCGCACTATGGCCAGCAATTCTGGAGACAAACCTCTGGCGTGCACCTCCAGGGCTTGGGTCCGCTCGGTGTGAGCTCCCACGATCCGGTTCCTCAAGGCTTCAAAGTAGTGGGCGATCTCTTTGGGATCGTGGGACTCGTCTTCCAGCCACTCTTCGGCGATCTGCACCAAACCGGGGACCTTTGTAGGATCGGGTCCCTCTTGCTCCATTCCCCAAGCGCTGACCAGATTGTTGACGATTCCCTCAGACACGAAGCCTCCTCTGTGCTCCTAAAGATTGGCAAGTTTGCTCTGCTAATCCTGGTTTCCTTCGAAGAGTCAATTCGGTGAACTGAAACTCTGCCGCCAACAACAACAAAACCCCCTCGGTGTGAGGGGGTCTTGCTTCATCGGGACGGCCGTTCAGGACTGTTACACGAAAGTTCCGAAACTACCACCCGCAAAAGCTCCAACGAAGCCGGCAGCACCGAAATTCTGATTCTGGCGGCCTCCGAAATTGCCGCATCCGCAGGGGCCTGCTTGGCCACCGTTCATTTGAGACATAAGATTCATCATCAACTTCATGATCTGCATCATCTGCTTGGTCTGAGGAGCGCAATTCTTATCGTGCTTGCCGTTCTTGCCACCTTTGTCGCACTTGCTGTTCTTGCCGGCTTTGCCCGCTTTGCCACACTTACCGTGTTTGCCGGCCTTGCCAGCCTTTCCGTGCTTTCCGGCCTTGCCTGCTTTTCCACCTTGACCGGCAACACAGGCGGTCAGACTCAGGGTGAGGCTCAGGCTGCTTTGGAGTTGGGCTTGGTTGATATTCATTTGGGTGTCTCCTTCAGGGGGGTTTGTCTTGACCCTAGGATAGCATTAACAGAACTGGAAATTCTGCGGAAAAAATGCTGAAAATGTTAATTCATGTAGCCAAGTTGCTAACGTTTTGTAAATTCAGGGGCAAACGCACCTTAAACGCAAGAAGATCCCGATTTTAACTCCACCGGCCTGGGACGATCTCGGTCGGAATTGACCATGCATAGGAAGCCGAATGGCTCTCCATAGGGGTTGCTGAACTGATGGATTTCGTCCGGGGCCACGTAGACTACGTCGGCGAATTTGAGGTCCAATTTCCGTTGACCCAGGATCCCCACTCCGGCTCCCCTCAAGATCACCACCACATGCTCATGGAGATGCTGTTCGAGGGTGGTATATCCCCCTGGCGCCACCTCAAAGTAGCGCACATGAAAAAGAGGTGACTCCCCTCTTTCGCCCACGAAGACCCGCCTAGAAACATTCTGCCAGGACCCATCTTCTGATTTGTACTCCGCCGGTTCTAAGCCGCTCCAGTCGAAACCGCCCAAATGTTGGAAAACTTTTGAAACATTGCCGTCTTGCTCTGTCATAAGAACAAGGCTTGGCCAGACTTTGTCAGCCTCCTGGCAGGTGCTGCCAAAGTGTTGATCTCAGGATAGAAGGCACCTCTATCGGGAAGTTCGAATCTCTCTCAAGTATGAGATTTGTGGTCCTCAGCGATACTCACGGGTTTCACTCTAAGCTCCAAGTCCCCGACGGAGATGTGCTACTCTTCGCCGGTGATTTTGGACAACGAGGGGTTGAGCCCGAACTGCTGTCGTTCAACCGTTTCCTGGAAGGGCTTCCCCATCGCCACAAGATCGTCATCGCCGGAAACCACGATTTCTGCTTCGAAAGTGAACCCGAGCGGTCCAAGGACCTGCTCTCAGCGGCCACCTATCTCTGTGATGAAGCGGTCGAAGTCGAAGGTCACAAGGTCTACGGTGCCCCCTGGCAACCTCGCTTCTGTGACTGGGCCTTCAATCTCCCTCGTGGTCCAGAGTTAGCCGAAAAATGGGCCCTAATTCCTGCCGACACCGACATCTTGTTGACTCACGGCCCCCCGGAAGGAATCCTTGATAGAACCTTCGACGGCCGACACGTTGGTTGCGCTGATCTCCACGCTCGGCTGCGCCAACTGAAAGTCAAAGTCCACCTTTTTGGTCACATTCACGAAAGTTATGGCACCTCTGAGAGCGACGGTACGGTCTTCTATAACGCCAGTATCTGGAACCATTTCCATCGAAGACTGAACCAACCATGGGTGTTCGACTTGTAGCCGACCAAAGAGAAGATCCCCCTCAACCAAAACGCTCGACCAGGCGACTCAGCCCGGAGAGTCCCCGTTCCAGGGTCTCCATGGACGGACCATAAGACAGCCGACAAAGATTGGCAAAACGAGAGTGACGGCGGCGACGTCCAGGGTTGACGTCGAAGAAGACTCCGGGTACGGTGATCACCTTTTCGTCCAAGCCGTGCACGAATAGGTCTGTTCCCCTTCTGAGGGGCGCCGGCAGGCCCGAAAGGTCGGCCCAGATATAGAAGGCCCCCTGTGGCTGCGAAGCCAACTTGAATCCCAACTTGGTGAGACGCTCAACCATGAAGTCCCGCTTGGCTCGAAAATGACGTACAATGGCCTCGCCTTCAGCTGCGGCGTGCTCGAGATCCAGCATTTCCACGGCCCGCTCTTGCAAGGGATGATTTGCCCCTCCATCAAGAAAGGACCCGGCGCTAGCGATCGCTTCGATCACCGAACTGGGACCCAAAGTCCAGGAGACACGCCAACCTGGATAACGCCAGTTCTTGGTCAGTCCGTCCACGATGATCACTGGGTCGGTTTCCACGTCCTCCACGTAACGGGCAGCGGAAGCCGCAGTGGGATCCCCCCCGTCATAAAGAAAATGTGAGTAGAACTCATCGAAAACGAAGGTGCATTCGGCATCTCGGGCCAGGCTCACCCAACTGGCCAATTCCTCATCACGAATCACCTGGCCAGTGGGGTTGCTGGGATTCGACAGCAACACCAAGCGCAGTCCCCGACCCCGAATCTCGGTCTCCAAGGCTTCCAGTCCGATACGATAGCCTTGAGTGTGGTCGAGCAGGATGGGAATAGGAATGAAGGAGCGGAAGTTGGCCAAAAGTTCCTCGTAGGCGGTGTAATCCGGGATGAAATGACCAATGTTGCAGGGAGCGATGGAGGCAGCTAGGCGAGCCAAGGCCACTCGTCCCCCACCGGCTAAGCAAACGTTTCGATAGGTGTATTGACTGCTGCGTCCTCGACGATAAAGCCGATTGTAGTACTCGGCCACTCGCTCGCGCAACAAGCGTGATCCTTCAACCGGACCGTAAGCGTGCTGGCTGGGGGACAGAGACAATCTGTCGATTCGAGGGGGAGCGCCCGGCAATTCTCCGCTTTCGGGAGAGCCTTGACCGAGGTTGGCCCAGACCGGGTCGCCGTAGACGAACCCCCGCTTGCCGGCCTCATGCATGACATAGATCACACCGGTCCTGGGGACCTGTCTTATACCTGGTATCTCTTCCATACTTCGGAGTTCGGTCCGAGGTGAATCCCCCCTTTTCACGATTCTTTAATGAGGATAGCGTAGCCTGAAATCAAGCAAGGTGACCTCGTCAGTGCGGGGCTCGTAGGAGAGAGTAATATGTTGAGTTCCGTGACCCAAAAATTTGGAGACGCCAGCCGCTGGATCGGCCGTCAGGTAGTTGGTCAAGACGACTTTGGTAGACCCCAAGACCAGCGAACCCGGGATTATGCGATCTTAGGAGCCACCGCAGGGGCCGTGACCGGTGCCGCCATCGGGGTCAGCACTGGGTTCAGTTCTCAAGCCGGAAATTCCATTGATGAGGTCTGGGTGGAGCGCAATATCGTGCACCCGGAGATGAGGGGCTACCGGCACACTGCGGTCCCTGACTTCAATGAAGTTTGTACTTCGCGCAACAGCGAAGGCTCCTGCACCTCGTCCTACACCGAAATCCGAGGTTGGTGGCACCAGTACTCCCCAAACATTCACAATCGAGTGGTGGGTAACTTTAACGAGCCAACCTTCCGAAACACCAACTCCTGGGAGCCACTCAAAGGAGGAGTCTTCGGTGCCCTTGGCGGGGGCTTGGTTGGCCTGGCACTCGGTGTTGGTGCCGCGGCCTTGCACCGAACCCTCGACGGCGATCGAGTCCCCTCCGAGGTGAAATTGAACCCCGAAACCGAAAAAGCGTTGGTCACCAGAACGGGAGCTGCCGTGATCGCTGGGACCGCAGTGGGCGCCGGAGTGGGCATCTATCTCGGCAACCAGGCTGGCCAAGCCGAACTTGCCAGCCAGCAAGTGCACACCCGCACCTGGAACATCCCGGTCACCCAAAGAGAAACCATCGGTCACATTCCGCCGAGCCACTACGAGTACAACTGGACGGGCTTTCCTCTGCCTCTCGGGGGCAACAGAGCCGCCACTCAAGCGGTCAACCGGGACGTCCCCACCTACAATTCAGGTGGGCAGCCTCGACTTACCGGAACCCAGAAGACTTTCGAAACCAACCGCTACGGACCGATCTTCGGCGGTTTAGCTGGTGGCATGATAGGCGCGGGTGTGGGATTAGCTGCGGGGGTTGCCTTCGGAATCACCGACAAGATGCTGACCGAGCGCAAAGCTGCCAAAGAAGCTCAAGTCCCTCCGTCCGGTTCGTCACCCCAGACTCGAACGAGCGGCACCCAGGCCCCATCCGGCATCCAGGCTCCGTCTGAGGTATCCGACCCCCCGAAGATCCAGCCACACCTCGTCAAGGTCTAGTCGCCTAACCGGAAACCCTCTGGAAAGTCGGGTTGAGCGAGGCTCTCGATCGCCTTCTGCGAGGCGAGAGCTTTTGCTTTGTAAACTACAGAACCGCCCGATGAGTTTCTAGCCATACGGGCGAGACTTTATGAGGGCGCTCTCCCCGCGCCACCTGGGTGAAAGGGAGATGGGCTGGAAACCGGGAATTCGGTCACCCTCGCCACTCAGGAACGAGTCACGGTCCAATTTGGGCCTGGGCAATCTCAGCCAGCTTTAAGGGAAGTGTGAAGCCCTCCGAAGCGAATAAACGGGGCGAATTGCACGACAGCTATACCCTCGGTGCCGCCAAGGGTCAATTCATGACCGTCGACACCACCGCATCGGGTCCGGTCAGTATCTACGTATTTAGAGGATCTCTAGGTTTCAACCACGGTTATATGCTCAATTCCCAGGGTGACCGAAAACTTCACCTTCGATTCGCCCTTCCGGCCAACGACGACTAAGTGGTGCATATCGAGCAGGGGGACCTGGACGTGGAAATTGATTACGAGGTCACCTTTTCCATTCGCTGAAGCCCCCGGCTTTCGAGCAGCCATCAACGGCCTGGAGAAGCTCATCCAAGAGCGGCGGGGGCTTCTCTGCCTGCTTAAGGTTTCCGGTTGGCCCTCAACTAGGCCACCTCTTGTTCCACTTCCATGGTCAAGGAGTTGTATACGTTCAAACGTCCACCGGTCACCGTTTTGCCCTGTAAAGCCGGAACTTGGTCGACACCGCCCAGGAGGCGCTCGCGCAACTCTTCGTTGCTGATTTCAGGATGAAATGAAGCGATCAAGCCTGCAGCTCCGGCCACGTGGGGAGTAGCCATGGAGGTTCCTGAATAGGTGTCGTAACCCCCTCCGGGCACGGTCGAGAGGATGTCTACGCCGGGGGCTCCCAGATGTACCCTTCGTCTGCCGTACTGAGAAAAATCTGCCAAGCCGTCGTTATGGTCGGTTGCGGCCACAGACAACAGATTGGGCAGGTCGTGGTTAGCGGGGAAAGAGGGCAACCAGTCGTTGTTGAAGCCACTGTTGCCGGCCGCCGCTAAGTGGAAAGCGGGAGAGTCGGCAAAAGCTTGCCTTATCCCGGCGTTGGGCAGGAAGCCTCCCCAGGAGTTTGAGGTGATGCGAGCCCCTTGAGCGGTGGCATACTGAATACCTCGAATGATCGCCGCAGCGTCGGTGGTGCCGTCGTCGTCGAAAATCTTGATAGCCATCAGACTTGCCTTATGGTTGACCCCGACCACTCCAACTCCATTGTTGCCTGCAGCGGCGATGGTCCCAGCACAGTGACTGCCGTGGCCTTGGGTGTCCATAGGGTCGCCGTTGTCTCCGATGGCGTTATAACCGTAGATATCGTCGATGATGCCGTTGCCGTCGTCGTCTTTGCCATTCAAGGTCTCACGGGGATTGACCCACATATTGGGAGCAAGGTCAGGATGGTTGTAATCGATGCCGGTGTCGATCACGGCAATGATGGGACCGCCCTCGGCTTGGGACCGACCCTGGTGGAGTGCCCAGGCTTCAGGAGCGTCGATATCAGCGTCTGCCGTCCCGCCGGTTTGGCCCTCGTTGTGGAGACCCCAGAGCTTGGCGAAGTCGGGGTCGTTGGTAGTCGCCTCACCAGACTTTCGAATTTCTGGCATAGTATAAACATTGTTGGGAACGGCAAACTCCAAACGAGGGTCTCCCTCCATCTTGGAAAGAGCCTCCTCGACCGTCACTCCGGCGGGGAGTTTGATGTGAAGAAACTCTCCGCCCTGAGATTTATAGAGCCCTCCGGCGGTGTCGAACTTAGACAGAACGGAGGCGCCCAGGTCTTCGACGACGGACTTTGGCTTGGGCCCAAACGAGAGATAGGAAAGTGTCGGCCGAGTTCTGATGATGAGCTCTCCAGGTCGAAAATTACCCATCTCAGCCGGCGGCGCAGCCGCTTCGGAACTTGGTATTGCCTGGTCTAGGGAAATCTCCGAAGAATCCGTCGGAATCTGCTCGGGACTGTCGATTCCGGCAGAGGCCACAGGCCCCGAGGCTTTGGAGGTAGGCGTATAGCCTTGAGGGGAGTTGGGTCTTATCATCATGGGAATCGTTCTCCTGGGTTAACGTTAGAATCTTTCCCTGAGAGTACAAGAACCTCTCGATGAAATCTGCTCGAAGTTGTAAACCTCACTACTTCTCTGAAAAATTCTCGAAGCCGAGTCTTAGAATGTGCGATCTGGGAGTCTGATAGGAGTAAACCGGATCAATCCCTTACCTGAAGTTGAGTTTCCGGGAACTCGTGCCGGCGGACGAAATGATCGATGAAGAACTATCCGACGGCACGAAACATCCCCTAATGGGGGATTCAGGGGGGCGAGTCCAGGCTCCAGGGAGCGCTCTCGACTTTCGTGATGCGGGGGGGAGGGTCCCTAAGCACTAGCCCGGAGATCCCAGGCTCGTTCTTCAGAAAACTCCTGCATGGCGCCGGACTCACCCACAATCTTTTGAAAGATGACCGAGAGGTTGTTGGCGGGCATGCCGATCACGTCCTCGCACACCAAGCCGGCAGAGCGAGCCACCATGCAGACTTCTTCGAGGGATCTCACCCCCCAAGCAGGATTCGAACGTCTCAGCCCTCGATCGAATTCTTCGTTGCTCAAACTGGTGTGGCTTCCATCCATGCGAAAAGCTCCATAAAGGTAGATCCTACCCCCGTCGCAGAGGATCTTCGAGCCCTCGCGAAAGAGATTGACCGTGCACCTCCACGGAGCAATATGGATGAGATTGATCGCCAGTATGGCGTGGTAGAAGGATTCAAGGTCCCAGGCTGAACTGCTTACGTCCAAGCGAAATGGACGATACAGGTTAGGCAAATGGGTGGATTGCCGATAGGATTCGATACTGGCCAGATGCCCTGGTTCCAGGTCGGTTGGCTGAAAGCTCCAGCGGGGGAAACGTCCGGCGAAATACACGGCGTGCTGCCCACTGCCCGAAGCGACCTCCAGAAACGATGTGGGCACTGCCGGGTCCCAAAGTCTAGCCAACACTGCAGCGATCGGTTCTCGGTTTCGTGAAGTTGATGGAAAGTCCAGCTGAGCCATCAGAAGCGCTCACCGATAGAGAAGGTGATGGCCTGCCCACCCCGATTGTTCCAGGCAGCCTCTACCTTAAAGAGACCCACATCGGTTGCAAACTGCAGGCCGGCCCCATAACCCAGAGCATCAGCAGGCTTGTCCCAGAGAAATTCTGGAATTCCCAAGAGCCGAGTTTGGGTGCCCATCACTGATCCGTAGTCGGCAAACAAGACGCCCCTTAAGTCCACATCGTAGTCGAAGATGGAGAAGTCTGTCAGGTGGTGACGATACTCCACCGTGCCTTGGATGAAGGCGTCTCCACTAGCCATCTCTCCAGGCTCGAAACCCCTCACCGAGCTTGGACCTCCCAAGTGGAAGCCTCGCACGTTGGGAACTTGGCCTATGGAAGTTCCGAGTTGAAAGTTCAGCAAGAGGCTGTGATCCCCATCGTTGAAACCTGGAACCTTCATCAAATGGGCGGCATTCAAGGCCAATCGGCTGTACGATGTCGATTGCCCCCCGAGTTCCAAGCCTTGCTCGAGCCCTAGGCGAACTCTAGTCCCCTCGGTAGGGATCAGTTGGTCGTCGAGATCACTGAATACGCCGTGCATTCTCAAGGCAAAGATGTCTCCGCTTCCACGTAGGCCTAGGGCCAATGGTGTCCCGGTGAAATCTCGAGCCCAACGGGTCCCCCCTATCAGCTCGTCAGAAAATCCGAAGGATTGATAATTGGCACCGACCGCCAGCCTCAGGGTCTCCGAGAGAGGAGCGATGTATTCCACCCCCACACCCGACTGCTGGATCATGGGTCGGCGAAGGTTCGGCAATTGCACTTCCAAGCCGGTTTGATTGAAGGGAGCAAACCGGGCCGACGAGATCTGGAAATTAGCGTTCCACATTCCGTCAGTGCCCTCCGGTTGCCAGGAGTACGAAAGGTCGGCACCCACGAAAAACGGATCCAGGTTTCCTTCGAGAATCAAGCTCTGATTCTCGCTGAGTTTCTGAATATAGTGACCGGTGATACTGTAGGTCGAAGCTCGCACTCCATCTTGGAGCACGGTTTCAATTCTGGTTGGCCCGAATAGGGCCGTCGGATCAGGAAGGGCCGTCCCCAGCCCAAAACCCTCATCTCCGCCAATCTTCATTTGACTCGACTGTGGACCGAAACGTCGCCCTCGAGTCGGAGCAGCAGTATCGGCTTCCCCCTCGCTCTCCTGTCCTTTCGAATCGATGCTTTGGATCGAATTTTCCTCAGCAGAGTTCGTCTGAGCTTGGACCGGACAAAGGATTAGGACCAAGACCAGGAAACACAGAAGCGCGCGGAACATCCTCATACCCGGTCCTTCGCAGGGGTGGGGAACCTTCCTGGTCCCTCTTCTTGGCAAGATGGCGTAAGGAACGAGAGTGTACCCTATCGCGAAGATGACGACGGTTGAGAACAGGCAACAGTTTTTTGAAGAAACTACTTTCCCATAGACTCCAATGCTGCTGGACAGGAAACGGTCTCTTTTTCTATCAGCGGTCGTTGATCGACGGACCTGAAGCACCCCAGCTCGAGTCCTGGGATATCGAATTGGCCGGCAACCCTCACCGAGCGGCCTTGGCGTTGCCTCCGAAGGGACAGCCGGTCGAGGTGCTCGGACACGATTTTTCTGCAGCCACAGCGATGGCCTTTCTTGAAGCCAAAAAACCAGCGATTCCTTGGGGCGCCGATGCCGAATGGTGTCAAGGTGTCTTGGAATGGGTCAGGGTCTTGTGTTCCCAGGGTCAGTGGTATCCGGAGGTGAAGGAACACAAGATCTCCTTGCGCCTACTTCTCGACTCGGTGGATTCCCGACAGAAACTCGAGGCCTTTAGGGATTGCATGCCGGATTCTTTTCGCTGCCTGAAACCAGAACTCTCGAGGATCGATACCCTGGGGGCCTGTCTGGACATCTTCGCCGAAGAGATCGGTTGGTCGGCCTTGTGCTCCGAACCTGTGTCTCTGGACTCCGATGTACTGAGAGAACTCCCTCAGCCCGCAGCTTCTTTATTGAGAACCTTGGCCTCAGGTTCCCGCTCCCAGACGGTAGTGGGCAATTTTTTTGACCCGCGTCAAGCCAACCTTTTTCTGTCGTCACGCCCAAGCTCTCTGGGGTTTGCCGTGAAAGAGCCGACCTCGGATTCCGGGCAGAATAAGCGACCGTGGAGCTTGATTCCCACCCTATGCTCAGCCCAAGACCCTCACTTGACCTTCGATGCCCTGGAGGCCTGGAAAGACCCCAGGCAAGTACCCAAGGCGCTGTGGGGTAAAGTGCATCGGTTTCGGACATTTCTGCTTCAGGAATTTGGCCGAGCCTTACCGCTCTTACCCATGCTCGGTTCAGCCCTGGCCTCCTCCCCCCCCACCCCTATCCGTCTCGACGATCGCGAGTTCTTTGAGTTTTTGGTGAAGTCTTCTGGTCGCTTGCAAAGCTATGGCTATCGTCTACTGGGCCCGGCTTATCTCCTTTGTGCTCAGAAACCGAGTCTCCATCTTCACCTCAAGCCGCCCAAGGTTGATGGGACGACTCATGAACGACTTCACTTTCGGTGGCGAGTTCTGGTCGCCGGACACGCCTTGAATGTCAACGATCTCGCTTGCTGGCTTAAAGGACCGAATTCACTTTTTGAAACCGAAGAAGGGAAGCGGGTCTGGTTAGAGCGAGGTCGGATACGGCGCATTCTCAAAGAGTTGGATGCCTTGCCCACCTCCGGCTCACTGCTGGAAGCTTTCAGGCTAGCAGCCACCGCCTCCGTTCCCGTGCAACTTCATTTTGAAGGAGAACTTGAACCGCTGGGTGAGCCAGCGAGGTTCCGACCTTTGCCGGTTCCTGACGATTTTTGCGGAGAGCTCCGAGACTACCAACTCTTGGGCTATTCCTGGCTCAGCTACATGCACGGTCTCCGACTGGGCATATGCCTAGCAGATGATATGGGCCTGGGAAAGACGGTGCAAACGCTGGCCTTTCTGGCCGGCTTGGTAGGCAGGGAGGGCCAAGGTCCACCAGCCTTACTGGTCTGTCCAACTTCGGTCCTTCAGAACTGGATGGCCGAAGGGGCGCGCTTCACTCCAAGTTTGAAGATCAAGCTCCATCACGGAAAAAGACCCAAGAATGAGACCGAGTTTCGCTCCGAAGTTCAGGATTTTGATCTGGTCTTGACCACCTACCAATTGCTGCAGCGAGATCTTCGAATTCTGACTTCCATCGAATGGAGGACAGTCATTCTCGACGAAGCTCAGCAGATCAAGAATTCTCACTCGAGCTTTGCTCGAGCCGCTCGAAGCCTTCCCCAACGAGGGCGACTACTTCTCACGGGAACTCCCATAGAAAACCGCCTCTCCGACCTATGGAGCCTATTCCGGTTTCTCCAACCCGATCTCTTGGAATCACAGCGGAGATTTAGCTCGCGCTTCGCCAAACCAATCGAAGAGCGAAATGACCCAGAGGCACGAGAGGCTCTGAAGAGCCTGATCGGTCCTTTCATTCTCAGGCGCAGCAAGACTGACCCACAAATTGCCAGAGAGCTTCCTGACAAGGTTCTCCAAGACGTACATTGCACTCTCACACCAGAACAGACTCGACTCTATCAACGTCTGGCCCAACAAACGGTGCTGAGCGCAAAGGAGCAAGTGAGCGGAACCCGTCGGGTCTGGGTCTTGTCGAGAGTCACAAAACTTAAACAGTTGTGCGATCACCCGGCCCTCCTCGAGGCTGCGGAGACAGCCGATTGGAGTATAAAGCGCTCCTCAAAGCTCATTCGACTTCTCGAGCTGTTGCACGAGCTCCCTAAGGACGAAGGGATCCTGATATTCAGTCAGTATGCGCGAATGGTTCGCAAACTGCAGCGACTCTTGGCCGAAGAGCTCGGTGAGGAAGTTCTGAGTCTGGATGGCCGCACCCCTCGAGAGGACCGAGTGAGCATCGTAGAAAGATTTCAGAGCTGGAAGGGTCCTCGACTGTTCTGCTTGTCCCTCAAAGCCGGTGGAGTTGGCCTCAATCTCACCCGTGCGAGCACCGTGGTGCATTGGGATCGCTGGTGGAACCCAGCGGTAGAGAATCAAGCCACCGATCGGGCCTTTCGTTTGGGCCAATCGAGATCCGTACAGGTTTTTCGCTTCATCACCGAAGGTACGGTTGAGGAGAGTATCGCCGGAATGTTGAGCAGAAAAGAAGACTTGGCTAACCACCTGATCACCGAAGGGGATGCCTGGCTCGCCCGTCTGGATGAAAGCGAGCTCTCTGAACTCCTGCTTCCGGATGCAAGCCACGACCGGCAGAGGGTCAAGCCTTGAATTTCACTGCCCACAGTTGGTGGTCGAGACGACTGCTTTTGTCCTTTGAACGCTTGGGACTTCGCCTTCCTCCGGCGCCGAGCAGCCCACCTTTGGCTCAACCTCAACTATATCTGGAGCTCGGTTCCATTAGGGCTAGTTTCCAAGAAGAGCAAGCGGTGGGCTGTCGCATAGAGGTCGAGCCATTTCACGATCTCGAATGGGAAGAGAGCCTCCAAAGACTCGCCGAAGCCGACCTCGCCGCCGCGGCCACTTTAAGTGTGGGAAAACTCCCTACCCAGATCGAAGAACTCTTCCGGCCTTCCGGGCGCAAGCTCATCCCTGACCGTGCCCAAGAGGTCCGGTTTGAATGCAGCTGTCGTGCAAAGTTCGAACCATTTGTCTGTCCTCATTTGGCCTGGACCTTGATGGAGTATGCTAGAAAACTCGACCGGGAACCCTGGCTCCTCTTCTTGCTTCGAGGACGCTCGGAAGAGGAGGTCGAGCTTTCTTTGCTTCAATACTGGGAGGCGGGGACCGCTCGTCAAGGCAAGGCTCCTCAAAGCGAAACCTCGAAAGTGAATTCCGAAACCTTGGCCTGGTCGGATCCCGATGTTTTTTGGCAAGGCGAATGTCCAGACCGGCCGAATCCCGATGGAAACTACGGGACTCAAGAGATCACTATTGAGCGATTCGGCTTTCCCGATTTGGAAGTCGACCAAGAGGCTTGGACCTATCTCCTTGAGCAGATTTATCAAGCCGTCTCCGAGGGGGCCTTGAGAACCGGGCAACCCGGTACCCAACCTTCGTGAACCGAACGCTGGGACGTTGCCGTGTGCAAAATTTATGCGGCTCTGCGAGCTAGTCGGCCTAAGCGATAGGTCAAGGCGAAGGCCGCTCTCTGGAAAAAATTGGGGGCCTTCATTTCGACCAACTCCCCGCCCTTGCGCACCTTCTGTACCAGACCTATGAGTTTGGTGAAGGGAACGGCCTCCTCGGTTCCAAGTCCGTCCAAGACGAGCAAACGAGTCATTCCTTCGGTCATAGAGATGCGGACAAAGCGCCGCACGGCGGCTTTCCCACCGACTGCCACCAGGATGTAGTCACCGGACTGCAGCTTTGAGAAGCTCACAGACTTAATCTTCACTCGACTTCCAACCGGAAGAGGCTCGAAGCTGGACTCTTGAACCTCTTTGGCGCCCTGAGCGCCGCCTTGGCCACCGGGGACCTCGAGTAGGTCGTTGGTGATCTGCTGTTTGAGTTTCTCATAGTTTTGCATCTGCGTATCCTCCGTCGTATCTCGACTTAAGAATACCCTTCAGCAGTGATGAGACACTAGGAACTCCATCACAATGTGTGCAGGTTCACAACTTTGGCAAGGCTCACTCTGTCTGCTTCAGCTCAAAGTCCTCCCTCTGCCACCAAAATGGCTGCCTCACTCAACTGTCCGGACCAGGACCTCTCCTGGGGACCTCCCCATACTCTCTCGGGAGGTCGGCTGGACAATGGTGCCTCGCCGGGGTGGTGCTCCAGGAAGGGAGATTCGGCCAAAAGAATGTCGGCGTCCAAATCCGCAAAATCAAACCCCTTGGAGGCAGCCAATGCCGCTGCTGCGGTCACCCCTATAAGACTCTCGCCCACCATACCTCCAACCATCAGGCCTACTCCGAAGGCCTTGGCTAGACTGACGATCTCGAGAGCCGGTCGAAGACCTCCACACTTCATGAGCTTGATGTTGAGAACGTCGACACAGTCGTCAACCAAGAGTTGACGAGCATCGTGCAAGGTCTGCACCGACTCATCAGCGGCGATCAGATACGAAGTGCGCTCTCGAACGTAGCGCAGCCCCAAAAAGTCCTCCCGCAAGGTGGGCTGCTCCACCAATTCGATCGGACAGCTTTCCGCCTCCAGCACCTGCAGAATCTCTACCGCTTCTCGACGGCTCCATCCACAATTGGCATCCAGACGCAACTTCACCCCTGGAGTTAGGACGCTGGTCACGGCTCGAATCGATTCCAAGTCCTGATCCTTTCCTTGTCCCACCTTGAGC